>NZ_JBHXRK010000003.1:0-332481 GCF_042716875.1 Streptomyces sp. NPDC058646
CGGCGGATCGACATCAGGCCCGGCATCTCGTGCTCGGCCAGAGTGATCTCCTTGCGACCGAAAGCGGCAAGGGAAAGGTCTGCGACCTTGAAGTCCATGGGTGCTGCTCCTCATGGGTTCGGGAGGGTGGGTACGGCTGGGCGGCGCGCCGTTCGGCCGGTCGGCTGAGATCCCCCGGACACGGTTCGGGGGAAGGCGCGGAGCACACAGTCCGTCGGGGGCCCTCTCTCCCCTCGGCCGGTCACGAGGACCGCCCGACTGCCATCAGCAGCGAACGCCTGACACTGAGGACGAATCTACACCGGACGGCGGAGTGTGCCCCAGTCGGCCGAACCTCAAGGCGTGTCCTGAGTTCAGGTCCTACGGCGGCCGGTTCGGGGCCTTGAGGACTGTTGACGCAGCTCGTGCGTGGGGCAGGATGCCGGTGGATCGGAGCACCTGCGCGTTTCGCAGGACCTCGGCGTGAAGGAGATTCCAGTGACCAGTCCGGCCGGCCCTCCCGCAGGCGGGGACTCAGGGGGCACCTCCCAGGCGAAGTCCGCCGGAGGGCAGAGGCGCCTGAAGCTGCTCGCCGTCACCGCCTGTCCCACGGGCATCGCGCACACCTACATGGCGGCGGAGAAGCTCCAGCAGGCCGCCGACCGTCTCGGCGTCGACATGAAGGTGGAGACGCAGGGCTCCATCGGGGCCGGGAACGTTCTTTCTGACAACGATGTCAGGGAAGCGGACGGCATCATCATCGCCGCCGACAAGGAAGTCGACCGTGCACGCTTCGCGGGCAAGCGGGTCCTGTCCACGGGAGTCGCCGACGGCATCCACACACCGGAGGAGCTGATCGAGCGCGTGCAGAGCGCGCCCGTGCAGGCCGGGACCGCGGCGGCTGCCGGCAGTGCGGGCGGGGGCGGCCGGGAGCGCAGCGCCGCCTACAAGGCGCTGATGAACGGCGTCTCGCACATGATCCCCTTCGTGGTCGTGGGCGGTCTGCTGCTCGCCGTGTCCATCGCGCTCGGCGGGCACTCCTCCGCGGAGGGCATCACCTTCGACGAGGGCTCCTTCTGGTTCTACGTCAACGCCCTGGGCGGGCTCGGCTTCACGCTGATGCTGCCGATCTTCTCCGGTTACATCGCCTACGCCCTCGGCGACCGGCCCGCGCTGGTGCCCGGCATGATCGGCGGCTTCCTCGCGGCCGATGCCACGACCCTCTACAAGGCCGAGGCGAACGCCGGCTTCCTCGGTGCGATCGCCACCGGTTTCCTGGCGGGCTACCTGGTCCTCTGGATCAAGAAGGTCAAGGTCCCCAGGTTCGTCCAGCCCATCATGCCGATCATCGTGATCCCGATCGTGTCCACGCTGGCGCTGGGGCTGTTCTACATCTACGTGATCGGGCAGCCGATCTCCTGGGTCTTCACGCACCTGACCGACTGGCTGAACGGGATGACCGGTTCCAGTGCCGTCCTGCTGGGGGCGATCATCGGCCTGATGATCGCCTTCGACATGGGCGGCCCGGTCAACAAGACGGCCTTCCTCGTCGCGGTCGGCCTGATCGGCACCAACAACCACGTCATGGGCATGGCCGCCGCCGCGATCCCCGTCATGCCGCTCGGCCAGGGCCTGGCGACGCTGCTGCGCCGCAAGCTCTACAGCGACCAGGAACGCGAGACCGGCATCGCCGCGCTGTTCATGGGCTTCTTCGGCATCTCCGAGGGCGCCATCCCGTTCGCCGCCGCCCGGCCGGCCCAGGTCATTCCCGCGAACCTGCTCGGCGGGGCGGTGGCCGGTGCGATCGCGGGTCTGGCCGGCGTCCAGGACTCGGTGCCGCACGGCGGTCCCGTCGTCTCGCTGTTCGGCGCCGTGAGCGGGGTCGCCATGTTCTTCGTCGCGATCGCGGCGGGCACGGTCGTCACCGCGCTCACCACCAACGCGCTCATCGACATCGAGCAGCGCCGGAACGGCCGGGCCGCGGTCGCGGGCCCCTCCCCCGAGCCGGTGCCGGCCGGGGTGGGTGCCGGTACGGGGGCGGGCGCCGGGACGGCCGTACGGTCCCAGGCCGGGCCGGCCCCGGCGGCCGCCACGGGTTCCGCCGGGGAGCCGGAGGTGCTGTCCGGGTACCTCACCGGGCGGACCGTGAAGAGGGAACTGGCCGCGGATTCCAAGGAGGCGGCGATCCGGGAGATGGCGCAGATGCTGGCCGCCACCGGGAACGTCCGGGACGTGGACGAACTCGTACGGGTCGCCCTGGCCCGGGAGGCGCAGGGCACGACCGGTCTCGGCGAGTCGATCGCGATCCCGCACGCCAAGACGGACGCGGTGTCCCGGCCGACGGTGGGCTTCGCCCGGTCCGACCCGGGCATCGAGTGGGGCGCCCTGGACGGGACGAAGGCCCGGCTGGTCTTCATGATCTCGGTGCCGGAGGCCGCCGCGGGCGACGAGCACCTGCGGATCCTGGCGCTGCTGTCGCGCAAGCTGATGGACTCCGGCTTCCGGGCCAGGCTCCAGGCCGCGCCCGACGAGGCGTCGATCCTGGACGTGCTGCGCGAGATCCGGTAGCCGCTCCTGTCTCCACCCCGGCGTGCGGCCGGGTCGCGTAGCGCGGAGGTACGCGACCCGGCCGCCGTGCGGATCCGGCCCGACCGTAGTCTTCCGGCCACATGCACTGCCGGGAGGGGAACGGATCCATGGAACACAGGCCGGGACGCAGGCGGGGGATCTGGGCGGTCGTCCTGCTGGCCCTCGGGACGCTCGCCTGGGGCGGCTCCCTCGGTTACGGGGTCGCCGCCCCGCCTCCCCAGGGCCTGGACATGCTGATGATGGCCGGTGATTCGATGAGGCCCACGTACGGCCCCGGGGAGCGGGTCTGGTTCCTCAGGGGTCCCGTCCAGGACGTGCGGCGCGGCGACGTCGTATGGGTCCGGGTTCCGTGGCTCCCGGGGGAGCCGGTGCTGGAGCGGGTGGTGGCCGTCGGCGGTGACCGCATCTCCTACGCGCGCGACGAGCCGTCGCTGCGGCTCAACGGCGAGCCGCTCGACGAGCCGTACCTGAAGGACCCCGCGGTACCCGCGGTGGTCGACTTCGACGTGACCGTTCCTGACGGCCAGCTCTTCCTGATGGGGGACAACCGGTTCGACTCGGCCGACTCCTCCCTCATCGCAGCCGCGGAGGACAGCGGCACGGTCGAGGTCTCCGCGGTCCACGGCAGGACGATCGAGGCTCCCGTCGGGCTGCTGGTGATCGGCGCCGTGGGCCTCGCCGGGGTCCCGCTCGTCCTCGTCGGCGGCGGACTCGGGATCGCGGCGCTGGTGGTGCGGAGCAGGCGGCCCGCGCCGGCGCAGCCCGTCCACGGGGCCGTACACGTGGACTGAGGCGGCTGCCCCGGGACAGCCCGAAGGCCCCGCGAGTCGCTGCTCGCGGGGCCTTCGTGCGTACGGGGGCTACTTGGTGAGCGGGGTGGCCGCCTCGGCGCGGTAGATGTCCGGCTCCAGGTAGATCACGCGGGCGATCGGGACGGCCTCGCGGATCCGGGCCTCGGCGGCGTTGATGGCGTCCGCCACCTGGGTCGCGGTGTCGTGGCCCTGAACGGCGATCTTGGCGGCGACCAGCAGCTCCTCGGGGCCGAGGTGCAGGGTGCGCATGTGGATCACGCGGGTGACCACGTCCCCGTCGACGAGCGCGGCCGTGATCTTCTCGACCTCTTCGGTGCCCGCGGACTCGCCGAGGAGAAGGGACTTGGTCTCGGCCGCCAGGACGATGGCGATGACGATCAGCAGGACGCCGATGCACAGGGTGCCGATGCCGTCCCAGACGCCGTTGCCGGTCAGCAGGGCGAGGCTGACGCCGCCGAGGGCCAGGACCAGGCCGACGAGCGCGCCGAGGTCCTCCAGGAGGACGACGGGCAGCTCGGGGGCCTTGGCCCGCTTGATGAACTGGCCCCAGGTCTGCTGTCCGCGGACCTCGTTCGACTCCTTGATCGCGGTGCGGAAGGAGAAGGACTCCGCGATGATCGCGAAGATGAGGACGCCGACCGGCCAGTACCAGGCCTCGATGGCGTGGGGGTGGTTGATCTTCTCGATGCCCTCGTAGATGGCGAACATGCCACCGACGGTGAAGAGCACGATCGAGACGAGGAAGGCGTAGATGTACCGCTCACGCCCGTACCCGAAGGGGTGCTGCGGCGTCGCCTCGCGCTGGGCCTTCTTCCCGCCGAGGAGCAGCAGTCCCTGGTTACCGGAGTCGGCCAGCGAGTGGACGCTCTCCGCGAGCATGGACGAGGAACCGCTGAAGAGGAATGCCACGAATTTGGCTACAGCGATGGCGAGGTTGGCGGCGAGTGCCGCCACGATCGCCTTGGTACCGCCCGACGCGCTCATGGATGCAGGGTGTCCTTCCTAGCCGCTGATTACCGGCCGCACATTGTTGCAGCCGCCGGGACGGAGGCTACGTCAGACCACCACAGTGGCGCGGAAGACCGTACCGGTTCCTGACAGTTCGACCGTTTCGTCCGCCGGTACGAAGACCGACTCGCCGGGTGTCAGGGTCAGTTCGCCGGCCTTCGGGGCGCCCGCCGTGCAGAGCAGGATCTGCGGGGCTCCGTCCGGAAGGGTGCGGGGGGCGCCGCCGGGCGCCAGGAGGAAGCGGGAGAGCCGGAACTCGTCGATGGGGGTCTCGTAGACCTCTTCGGCGTCGCCCTCGGGGCGCAGCACCTTCGGGTCACCCGACGCGAACTTCACGATCTTCAGCAGTTCCGGTACGTCCACGTGTTTGGGCGTGAGCCCGGCGCGCAGCACGTTGTCGGAGTTGGCCAGGAGTTCGACGCCGAGGCCGTCGATGTAGGCGTGCGGGACGCCGGCACCGAGGAACATCGCTTCTCCGGGCTGGAGTTGCACGTGGTTGAGCAGCATGGCCGCGATGACCCCCGGGTCGCCCGGGTAGTCGTGGACCAGGGTGGCGTACGGCTTGTACGGGCCGCCCAGGCGTTCGGCGGCAGCGGCGGTCTCGGCGACGGTGGCGGCCATCTGCTCGCGGTCGGCGGTCAGTACGGCCGTCAGCACCTCGCGCAGCGCGGCGTCCTCGGGGTGGGCGCGCAGCAGGTCGGCGTACGGCTTGAGGGAGCCGACGCCGAGGCCCTCGAGCAGGTCGGCGGCCTCCTGGGGGGCGCGGAAGCCGCACAGCCCGTCGAACGGGGTGAGGGCGCAGATCATCTCGGGCTTGTGGTTGGGGTCCTTGTAGTTGCGGTGACCCGCGTCGACGGGGACGCCTCGGCGCTCCTCGTCCTCGTAGCCCGCCCTGGCCTGCTCCAGGTCGGGGTGAACCTGGAGGGAGAGCGGGGCGCCGGCGGCGAGGATCTTGAGGAGGAAGGGCAGCCGGGGGCCGAACTTGGCGACGGCGGCCGCGCCGAGTTCACCCTCGGGGTCGGCGCCGATGACCTCGGACAGCGTGGTCTCGCCGGAGCCGCGGTCGAGCCGGGAGGGGGCGCCGGGGTGCGCGCCCATCCACATCTCGGCCTGGGGCTCACCGGTGGGTTCGGTGCCGAGGAGCCGGGGGATGGCGGTGGTGGATCCCCAGGCGTAGGGGCGGATCGTGTTGGTCAGGCGGTCCATCGTCGTCTTCCTGGATAGAGCCGGGCAGGAGAAGTGTGCCTCAGCTGTGTCCCCCGGAAGCCAGCGCCAGGTAGGCGGTGGCGAAATCCGTGACGGCGAGGAGTTCGGCGAGCTGTTCCAGCTCACCGCCCTCCTCCGGCTCGAGCTCGCTGATGGCCGTGTCGTGGCTGAGGGCGAGCTCGCGTGCGGCAGGGGCGGCGGTCAGGCCGCCCGCCGGCCGGTCACGCAGCAGGACGACCCGGGCGTGCAGAGCCTGGGGCTCTTCGACCCGGTCACGGAAGAAGTCTTCGGGATCGGCGCCGGCGGCGAAGGCCCCCGCGAGCAGGACGCCGTGTGCGGGGAGGGCCTCGGGGAGGGCGGCGGCGAGCGCGGGGCGCCCGGCGAGCTCGGCGAGGGTCGCGGCGAATCGGCGGCCTGCGGGGCCGGCGCCGGCGCCCTCGCTCCAGATGAGCGGGAGGGAGTCGGCGAGCTCGGAGGCCAGGGTCTTGGCCGGGTTGGAGTAGGTGGCGATGGCGGGCCCGCAGCGTTCGGCGGTCCGGTCGAGGCGGTCCGCGACGAGCTGGAGGGTGCCGGGGGTGGCGGTGATCAGGCCGACCCGGTCGAGCAGCACCAGCAGGGGGGTCAGCAGGGCCCACAGGGCGCCGGGCCCGGCGGCGGCGGACTCGTCGTACTCCTGGTACGGGGCCTTGGCCATCGGTACGAGGAGCCCGTGCGCCCCGTCCACGGCCTCGCTCAGCGGGGAGCGCTCGGGGGCGACGGCGACGACGGTGCAGCCACGCCGGTAGGCCTGCTCGGCGAGGACCGCGAGCCCCGGCTCGGTGCCGTCCGTGGTGGCCAGGAGCAGCAGGTCGACCGGGCCGACCCAGCCGGGCAGGGCCCAGCGCAGGGCTCCGGCGGCGTGGGCGACGCCGGTGGGGTCGAGCCTGATGACGGGGGCGGAGCCGCCGGCGAGGGCTGCGAGCAGGTCGGCGACGCCGGTGGCGGCGGTGCCGGGCCCCGCGATGAGGACGGCGCGGGGGCGGCCGTCGGGGCGCAGGTCGGCGAGGCCCGCCTCGGCCGCGTGCCGGGCCGCGGTGCGGACCCTGGCTCCGGCCTCTGCGGCGCCGCGGAGCAGCCCGCGGCGGTCGGCGCGGGCGAGCGCGTCCGGGGCGTCGAGGAGCGACTCGTCGAGCATGGCGGCCTCCGGCTGTCGTGTGGCGGAACCAGTCTGCGTGCCCGGGCGGTGCCGGCCCGGACGCGGCCCGGGGGGGTCAGGCGGGGCGGCGGGCCTCGTCCACGAGGAGTACGGGGATGCCGTCGCGGACCGGGTAGGCGAGGCCGCAGTCCTGGCCGGTGCAGATCAGCTCGGGCGCCGTCTCGTCGGCCGACTTGTCCTCGAGGGGCGAGTGGCAGACGGGGCAGGCGAGGATCTCCAGAAGACCGGCTTCGAGCGGCATGGGGCGGTTCCCTTCGGGGATGCGGGTGGGGCGTGGTCAGCGTACCGCCGAGTCACCTGCGGTGCGCCCGAAGGTGGTCCCGGGGCTGCGCCCCGGGAGACCCCGGCTCCGCCGGGCACCGGGCTCCGCCCGGACCCGCGTCTCGGCTCCCGCGGCTGCCGCGGGGAGGTGCCCCCTGGCGGGGCGGGCTGGAGGTGACCCCGGCGAGGCTGGACCGATGTCGTCCCGACCGGGACGTGACCCCGGCGGGCTGGGGGGTGAGCCCCGGCCGGGGGGTCGTAGCCGGCCCCGGTGGGGGCGGCTACGGAATCGCTGGGTCGGTGCCGGCCCCGGTGGGGACCCGGCAGCGGGCTCACCGGATCCGTGCCGGCCCCGGTGGGGGGCGCGGCAGCGGGCTCACCGGATCCGTGCCGGCCCCTGTAGGGACCCGGCAGCGGGCTCGCGGGTCGGTGTCGGCCCCGGTGGGGGGCGGCAGCGGGCTCGCCGGATCCGTGCCGGCCCCGGTGGGGGGCGCGGCTACGGACTCGCCGGATCGGTGCCGGCCCCGGTGGGGGCGCGGCTACGGAATCGCTGGGGGCGGGGGGCGCGAGCGGGAGCCCCGGCGGGGCTGGGGGAGCTCCGCCGAGGGGGTGGGGTCAGGCGCGGATGAGGGCGAGGACCTCGTCGCGGACCTTGGTGAGGGTCGCGGCGTCGCGGGCCTCGACGTTCAGGCGCAGCAGCGGCTCGGTGTTGGAGGCGCGGACGTTGAACCACCAGTCGGCGGCGGTGACGGTCAGGCCGTCCAGTTCGTCCAGGGTGAGGTCGCCCTGGGCGCCGTACGTCTCCTTGACGGCCGCGAGGCGGGCCGCCTGGTCGGCGACGGTCGAGTTGATCTCGCCGGAGCCCGCGTAGCGGTCGTAGGAGGACACCAGGTCCGACAGGGTACCGTCCTGGCCGCCGAGGGCCGCCAGCACGTGGAGCGCGGCGAGCATGCCGGTGTCGGCGTTCCAGAAGTCCTTGAAGTAGTAGTGCGCCGAGTGCTCGCCGCCGAAGATCGCCCCGGTCGTGGCCATCTCCTCCTTGATGAAGGAGTGCCCGACGCGGGTCCGCACGGGGGTGCCGCCGTGCTCGCGGACGACCTCGGGGACCGACCAGGAGGTGATCAGGTTGTGGATCACGGTGCCGGTGTTGCCGTTGCGGTCCAGCTCGCGGGCCGCGACCAGGGCGGTGACGGCGGACGGGGAGACGCCCTCGCCGCGCTCGTCGACGATGAAGCAGCGGTCGGCGTCGCCGTCGAAGGCGATGCCGAGGTCGGCGCCCTCGGCGATGACGCGGGCCTGGAGGTCGACGATGTTCTTCGGGTCGAGGGGGTTGGCCTCGTGGTTGGGGAAGGTCCCGTCCAGCTCGAAGTACATCGGGACCAGGTCCAGCGGCAGGCCCTCGAAGACGGTGGGCACGGTGTGGCCGCCCATGCCGTTGCCCGCGTCGACGACGACCTTGAGCGGACGGATGGCCGTGAGGTCGACCAGGCCCTTGAGGTGCGCGGCGTAGCCGGTCAGGGTGTCCTGCTCGGTGACGGTGCCGGGGACGGTGCCGGGGGCGACCGCGGGGGCGCCCTCGTCGCTCCACTTCTCCGCGAGCTCCCGGATCTGGCCGAGGCCGGTGTCCTGGCCCACGGGGGCGGCGCCGGCCCGGCACATCTTGATGCCGTTGTACTGGGCCGGGTTGTGGGAGGCCGTGAACATCGCACCGGGCAGGTCCATGGAGCCCGAGGCGTAGTACAGCTGGTCGGTGGAGCACAGCCCGATGAGGGTGACGTCCACACCGCGTGCGGCCGCGCCGCGCGCGAACGCGCTCGACAGACCGGGCGAGGAGGGGCGCATGTCGTGGCCGACCACGATCGCCGTGGCGCCGGTGACCTCGACGAAGGCGGCACCGAACAGTTCGGCCAGGGGCTCGTCCCACTCGTCCGGTACGACACCACGCACGTCGTACGCCTTGACGATGTTCGAAAGATCTGCGGCCACTGCCTGCCCTCCTGAAGGTCCTGTGCGGACAGCAAACCTACCCTGAACGGGGAGCAGGTTTTCAGGCGATCGGGGCGTCAGGAGTCCGGCGAACGCAGGACGCGCAGGTGGCCGCGGCGGGTCTCGCCGGTCGACGGACCGCCCTTGCCGCCGGCCTCCGCCGCGCGTTCGGGCGGACGGGCGGCCTCGCGTACGGCGTTGGCGAGGGCTTCGAGGTCGTCGCCGCTGGGGCGGGACGGACCCGAGCCGTCGGACAGCCGGACGACGTCCCAGCCGCGCGGGGCGGTCAGGCGCTCCGAGTGCTCGGCGCACAGGTCGTAGCAGTGGGGTTCGGCGTAGGTGGCGAGCGGGCCGAGGACTGCCGTCGAATCGGCGTAGACGTACGTCAGTGTCGCGACGGCAGGGCGGCCGCACGCGGTGCGCGAACAACGACGTACAGGGCTCACGACGTTGGACGGTACCGCACTCTTGACCGGGCCGCGACGACGCTCCCGCCGCTCACTCCCCCGTGTCGTCCTCGCCGGGGCCGGCGGCGGCACGGCGGGAGTCCGGAAAAGCCGTTCCGCCAAGGGCTACCCTGCGGAGGTGACGGACAGCCCCCTGCCTCCCCGACCCACCGAGCCCCCCGCCGCCGGGGTCCCCGCCGCGCCCCGCCAGCGCAGGCGTGACCGGCACGGGCGCGGGATGCGGGGGCCGGTGGCGCCGCCCCAGGTGCCGCTGTCGGCGAGCCGGTCCGAGCTGTTCGGGGACCTCGTACGGGATTCCGTGGAGCGGCTGGAGCGGCGCTGGCCGCAGCTGGCCGAGGTGGAGTTCCTGATCGGGGACGTGCCGGGCCCGCCGGGCGGTGCGGAGACCGGCTGGAACGACGAGGCGGTGCCGCTGGGCGCGCTGTACGAGTCCCGCGAGGGGCGGCCCGCCCGGATCGTGGTGTTCCGGCGGCCGGTGGACATCCGTACGAAGTCGCGGGACGAGAAGGCTCTGCTGGTGCACGAGATCGTGGTGGAGCAGGTGGCGGAGCTGCTGGGGCTCTCGCCGGAGACCGTGGACCCGCGGTACGGCCAGGACTGAGGGCCGGCCGCCCGTCCCCGCCCGCGTCCGGGAACGGGCGGGGAGTCCGGTCAGCCGGTCAGCCGGTCAGCCGGTCAGCCGGTCAGGACCGACAGGTCCTGGACGGCGCGGGGCACGGACACCGTGGAGTGGTCGTCGGACAGGGTCTGGACCGTGAACATCGCGATGCCCTCGTGCGGGAGGGAGAGGGTGCGGGCCGCGTGGACCGGGCCGCCCGAGAGCGTTTCGACGGTGAGGGCGTAGGAACCCTTCCCGCCCGCCGGGGCGACGGTCACCGCCTGGGTCGTGCCCGCCTTGACCTCGACCTCCTGGGAGGCGGGCTCACCGCCGCCGGTGGTCGGCGAGGCCGTCACCCTGACCTTCGCGCCGGCGGCGCCGGGGACCGTCAGCGAGAGCACGGTCGCGTTCTCCTCGGCCCGGTTGTCCGCCACGGTCGCCCGCGCGCCCACCGGCCCGGTCGCCGGGACGAAGCCCAGCTCCTGCTTGGCGCCGCTGCCGCGGACCACGCGTACCGCCGCGACCACCGGGGCGGCCTTGCCCGCGTCCGCCGGGGCCAGCAGGAGGGAGCCCGCCTCGCCCCTGGTGAGGTCCTTGAGGTCGACGCTCGCCGTCATGCCGGCCTTGATGTGCAACTGCTCGTTGCCCGCCGGGCTGATGGCGCCGTTCGGTCCGGCCAGCCGGAGCTTCAGGTCCGCGTCCTCCTCGCCGGGCGCGAAGGCGACCAGCCGGACGGAGGTGGCGTCGGCCGGGATGCCGGGCAGCACCAGCGAGCCCGCGGGGTCGGTGGAGGCCGCCAGCCAGTCGGTGCCCACGCCCTCCTCGGCCACCTGCACCGTGGCGCCGACCCGGCCCGCACGGGTCGTCACATGGGCGGTGGCGTCCGCGAGCTGGGCCCCGGGGGCGAGGGAGGAGAGCAGGACGGACTTGGTGGACTTCGGGTCGATCCTGATGTTCTCGCTGGTGCCCTGGTCGGGCTTGGCGAGCCCGTCCGGGCCGAAGAGCCTGATGTCGACGACGGCCGCGGCGTCGTCGGGGTTGGTGAGGTGGACGTAGTCCTCGCGGCCCTTGGCGGTGCTGACCCCCGGGAACCAGAAATCGGTGCCCGGCGCGGTGCAGCCGGCCCCGAGGACGCCGCGCGCCCGGCCGACCGAGACCTTGGTGGTCAGCTGGGCGGTCCAGCCGGGGGCGAGGACCCCTTCGGCGCTGCCCGTCAGCGCGGGTGCGTCGGCTCCGGTGGCGGTGGCCCCCGCGGGCTTGCCGACCTCCTTGAGCTCCAGTACGGGCTTGGCGTCCTTGGTCGCGCCGAGCAGCCGGGCCGCGCCCTTGCCCTCGGCGGATGCGGCCGCACCCGGGGTGAAGGCCGTGTACGTGGTGTCGGCGATGTCCGAGGAGCTGGGAGCGGGGCACACCAGCAGGGAGCGTTCCACCGGCATCCGGGCGGCGGCCGCCCCGTCGCCGGCGGCGTCCTTGCCCTCGGCGGCGGGCGCGGTGAGGGAGGCGATCGCGGTGACCGCGGCGAGTGCCGCCGCCACGGCCGCCAGCGTCAGGGGTGCGCGCTGCTTCACTGCTGGGGGCTCCCGTCCGGACGCACGTCGTGCTGGGCGTGGGGGTCGTGCTGGGCGTGGGGGTCGTACGGCTCGTACGGGTAGGGGTACGGCTGCTGCTGCGGGTAGCCGGGGTCGTACGCCGGGGCGCCCTGCTGCGGGTAGGGGTACGGCTCGTACCCGGGCGCGGGCTCGTAGGGCTGCGCCGGCTGCTGCTCGTAGGCGTAGCCGCCCTGGTCCGCCCGGGGCTGGTAGGCGTACGCCTCCTCCCCGTACACCGGCTGTGCCGGGATCTGCGCGTACGGGTCGGCGACGGCGGCCGTGTCCACGGGTGCGGCGGGGGCGGGCTCCGCCTCGGCGCGCAGCCGGCGGGCCCGGCGGCCTTCCCCGGCCTCGCCGGGGCCGGGCTGGGACGGGATCGCGGCCTCGTCCTCGGGCAGGTCGTCGTCGAGCCTGGCCCGGCGGCCCGGGAGGGCCATGACGAGCAGCACCAGGGCGAGGAGGCCCTGGGCCCAGTGCCAGGCGGTCCTGGTGAGGGGGGTCTCGTGGACGAGGTCGAGGCGGCCGCCGGCGGCGGGGAGCTCGAAGCCCTGGGCCCAGCCGTCGAGGGTCTTGGGTGCGAGGGGCTTGCCGTCGAGGGTGGCCCGCCAGCCGGGGTCGGCGCGGTCGGCGATGCGCAGGACGCGGCCCGCCTCGCCGGCCGGGATCTTGCCGTGGGCCTCGACGGGGCCGGAGGCGACGGGGACGGGTGCCTCGCCGGGTGTGCCGGGGACGATGACGGCGCGGGGCAGCCAGGGTTCGACGCCCCACAGGGCGGTGCCGTCCTGCTGGTGGCGCCGGCTCAGGCCGGGGGTGGCGTCGAGGACCCGGCGGGTCTCCTCGGGGCCGCCGGGCCGGAACATCACGAAGCGGATGGCGTAGGCGCTGAGCTGGCTGGACTGGTCGGCGCCGGAGCCCGCGACGAGGTTGGAGACGACCTTGTCGAGGCGCGGGTCGCTGCCGGTGCGGGCGGCGGTCTCCGCGGCGCCGAGGCGTCCGCCGGAACCGCGGACGAGGCTGTAGGAGACGGTGCCGGCGGTGCCGGGGTCGAGGATCAGGGTGCGGGTCTGGTTGTCGTCGCCGCCGGCTTCGGCGACGAAGGCCGGGACCTGTACGGGGTCGCGCCGTTGCAGCGGCCCGTCGGCGCCCGCGAGCAGCCATCCGGCGCCGGCGAGCACCGGGCCCGCGGCGGCGGCGAGGGCGACGAGTGCTGCGAGCGGCTGGCGCCAGCCGAAGCTGCGGGCGGCGACGCGCTCCTTGGCTCCGTCCGCGCCGAGCACGGCGGCCGCGAGGAGGGCCAGGCCGTAGAGGAGGGTGGCGGGGCCCGCCCAGGCCGTGCGGTCGAGGAGGACGGCCAGGAGCAGGGCGGGCAGGGCGACCGCCCAGGCGGTGCGGACGGCGAACTGCCGGTCGCTGCGGAGCAGGGCGGCGAGGGCGGCCACGACGGTGCCGGCGAACAGCAGCCCGCCGGTGGTCCCGGGGCCGCCGGGGCTGGCGCCGAGCAGGTCCAGGGCGGTGGCGGAGCCGGTTGCGTAGGGCAGTCCGGCCTCGCGTAGGAAGCGGCCGGGGTGGGTGAGCAGGCCGATCGACCAGGGGGCGAGGGCGAGCAGCGGCACGGTGAGGGTGGCGAGCAGCCGGGGGGCGTACGTCTTCCACCGGGCGCGGCGCAGGACGAGCGCGGCGGTCCCCAGGACGGCGGCGAGCGGCCAGACGACGGGGGTGAAGGCGGTGGCCAGGGTCAGCAGCAGGGTGTACGTCCACACGGCGCGCCGGCCGCCCTTGGCCGGCTGGGGGGCTTCGTCCCGGCCGAGGGCGAAGGCGGAGACCGCGGCGCGGGCGATGAGCGGAAGGAGCACGGCGAGGACGGCGGTGCCGAGGCGGCCGCCGGCGAGGGCTCCGGTCACGGCGGGGAGGAAGGCGTAGGCGACGGCGGCCCAGGCGCGCAGCAGGCGGGACGTGACGAGCGGCCGGGACGCGAAGTAGGCGGTGAGTCCGGCGAGCGGGACGGAGCCGACGAGCAGCAGGGTCAGGGCGGCCCGGGTGGAGTCGAACAGCAGGGTGGAGAGCGCGCCGAGGACGGCGAGGTAGGGGGGTGCGTCGGCGGTGGAGCCGGTGCCGACGGGCTGCCAGGTGTCGGTGTAGGCGCGCCAGAGGTCGAGGCCGCTGCCGGGGGCGGGGAGGAGGGCGCCGCCCATCAGGGAGCCGCCGCCGATCAGGGAGCGGCAGGCGACGAGGGAGACGAACAGCAGCAGGCCGAGGACGGCGGGGGCGGGGTTGCGGGCGATCCGCTTGAGGCGGGCGAACCGCTCGGTCGTCCCGGGGTGGTCGCCGTCCTCGTCGGGTGCGGTCAGGACGCTGGCCCCGCCGTGGCGTCCCGCGGCGGCGGACTCGGTGTCGCGGTCGCCGCCGAAGTAGCCGGCGAGCTGTTCGGCGTTGGCCCGCAGCGAGGCGCCGGGCGGCGGGAAGAGGGGGCGCAGTTCGGCCGCGGGGACGACGGGGCGGCGGCGGGCGCGGCGGGCGGCGAGGACGCGGCCGGGCCGGAGCAGGGTGGCGAGGAGGCCGGTGAACTCGTCCACGGCCTGGCCGGGGGCCTTGCCGACGAGGTAGGCGAGGGTGCGCAGCAGGGTGCCGAGCAGGAGGCGCAGCAGGACGTAGGGCAGGGCGCGGCCGGAGCTGTTGGCGAGCATCGTGTAGACGGCACCGGCCTTGTCGACGCGGTGCGGGCCGGCTGCGGTGCGGCCGGCGCAGTCGACGGTGCGGCGCTCGCGGGAGGCGGCTTCGGCGTGGCGCAGGACGGCGTCGGGGGCGACGAGGACGGTGTGGCCGGCGCTCTGGGCGCGCCAGCAGAGGTCGACGTCGTCGCGCATGAGGGGCAGCCGTCTGTCGAAGCCGCCGAGGGCGTCGTAGACGTCGCGGCGCACGAGCATGCCCGCGGTGGAGACGGACAGGACGGGGCGGACCTGGTCGTGCTGGCCCTGGTCCTGTTCGCGGCGGTCGAGCCCGGTCCAGCGGCGTCCGCTGCGGGCGATGCTGACGCCTGCTTCGAGGAGCTGCTTCTTGTCGTACCAGCCGCGCAGTTTGGGGCCGATGACGGCGGCGTCGGGGTTCTCCTCGGCGACGCGCAGGAGTTCGGTGAGGGCGTCGGGTTCGGGGGCGCTGTCGTCGTGGAGGAGCCAGAGCCACTGGACGGGTTCGCCGTGGGGCAGTTCGGGGAGGTCGTAGGCGTCGTCGCGCCAGGTGCGGCTGACGGGATCCCAGCCGCTGGGGCGCTTGAGGTAGGGGAGGTCCTCGGGGGTCAGCGTGCCCGCGGTGCGGGCGGCTTCCTCGACGGCCGTGCCGAATCCGGTGCGTCGGGCGAGGTGGAGGACGCGGCCGTCCCCGAAGGCTTCGGTGAGCAGCCTGGCGGAGTCGTCGGCGCTGCCGGTGTCGGCGGCGACGTGGTTCTGCGCGGGGCGTTCCTGGCCGAGGAGGCCGGCGAGCGTCCGGGGCAGCCAGCGGGCGCCGTCGTGGGCGACGAGGACCGCGGTGACGACGTGCCGGGGGAACTCGGGGGTGGCGGAGGCCTGCTGGGAGGCCGTCGACTGGCTGTGCAGGGACATCGCGGTACGGGCCCTCCGGCCGGGGGTCCGGGGGTGGTGTGCCCTCGGAGGCTGCTGGACAGCGCCCCACACTAACGGCTGGCAGCAGAGCGGTCCGCCTCCTGCGGGGAAGGTGCAGGAGGCGGACCGTTTGCTCCAGCCGGTGCTCCGTCGGAGGTGCGGCTCGATATGTCGTGCGCGGTGCGGCGGCTGCCCGGCGGGGAGTGCCTCGGGCGGGTCAGACCGCGGCCTTTTTCAGGCGGCGCCGTTCGCGCTCGGACAGGCCGCCCCAGATGCCGAATCGCTCGTCGTTGGCGAGTGCGTACTCAAGGCATTCGGAGCGGACTTCACAGGCCAGGCAGACCTTCTTGGCCTCGCGGGTGGAGCCGCCCTTCTCGGGAAAGAAGGATTCGGGGTCGGTCTGGGCGCAAAGAGCGCGCTCCTGCCATCCGAGCTCCTCGTCCGCCTCCTCGACCAGCAGTTCCTGAAACAGCTCGGTCATGTGCGCCCCTCGCTCTGTCTGTGCGTCCCCGTGATGTTGTCGTCACCGATCGCTACGTAACGACACGAGTGAAATTACAAGTGCGTGGCTCCGGACCAGTCAAGCCGAGGTCTGCTATTGGGCCCCTTATTCACTCTGCGGAACCAAGCGTATGCAGAAAGTGTTCAAATCGCCAAAAATCGTGACACATGCCGCGGGCGCCTGCGATGCCGTCTTCACCCGTAATCCACGTGTGCCCCACAGATGCGGTTGCGATCACGCCGGCAAAGCGGCGTAGATCACATTCCGGTCACGAGATGACGGATCAGGTTTGGACCGGCTACCGCGCCACATCCCCTGGCTTGGACTGCACAAACCTTTCTCCGGACACAGCAACCGGATGAGGTGAAACTTTCACCCCAAACCAGACATTGGGTTGACAGTCCGACCTCCGAACCGTTCTCCTTGTTCGCATGTCAGTGACCGCAGCCATCTCCGGGACCCCCATTCGTGGGTTCCTGTGTGCTGCCCAGGTCCACTGTTGCTGTTGCAGCTGTTGATGCCCGTGGAGCCCCGGCTCCCCTGAGCTCCGGCCCGCCCCCCACAGCAACCGCCAGCACCACTGACATCCGTCGAGGTAACCCCCACGATGAACAGCACCAGCAGCGCCACCGTCACCGCCCCCGCCCCCGCGGGCGGCGAGAGCGACCTCCAGATCGCCGGCGACATCCTCGCCGTCCAGCACCTCCTCCAGCCCGCCCGCGAACACCCGGCCACCGTCGCCGAGTTCGCCGGCCTCGCCCGCTCCGTCGCCGAGGACCGCGCCTCCTGGGAGCACCTGGTCCGGTACGACGCCACCACCCGCTGGTACCACCGGCTGCGCACCGGCCCCGGCTACGAGGTCTGGCTCCTCAGCTGGGTCCCCGGCCAGGGCAGCGGCCTGCACGGCCACGGGGACTCCTCCGGGGTCCTGACCGTCCTCGACGGGGAGCTGACCGAGCACACCTCCCGCGGCAGGATCGCCCTGCGCCCCGGCTCCCAGCGCGTCTTCGCCCCCGGCTACGCCCACGAGGTCGTCAACGACACCCTCGACGGGGCGGTCAGCCTGCACGTCTACTTCCCCGGCCTCACCGAGATGCCGATGCACAGCTGCTCCCCCGCCGAGCCCGAGGCCGTCTCCGCCTGAGTCCCGCGGCCTGACAGACTTCGGTGCATGCGCATCGTAGTTCTGGCCGGCGGTATAGGCGGCGCCCGGTTCCTCCGCGGACTCAAGTCGGCTGTGCCCGACGCGGACATCACGGTCATCGGCAACACCGGTGACGACATTCACCTGTTCGGGCTCAAGGTGTGCCCCGATCTGGACACGGTGATGTACACCCTCGGCGGTGGCATCAACGAGGACCAGGGCTGGGGACGCCTCGACGAGTCCTTCACCGTCAAGGAGGAACTCGCGGCGTACGGGGTCGGGCCCACCTGGTTCGGCCTCGGCGACCGCGACTTCGCCACTCACATCGTCCGCACCCAGATGCTGGGCGCCGGCTATCCGCTGAGCGCCGTCACCGAGGCCCTCTGCGACCGCTGGCAGCCCGGGGTCCGGCTGCTCCCCATGACCGACGACCGGGTCGAGACCCACGTCGCGGTCACCGACGCCGAGACGGGAGAGCGGCGGGTCATCCACTTCCAGGAGTACTGGGTCCGGCTGCGCGCCTCGGTGGACGCGGAGGCCGTCGTACCCGTGGGCGCCGAGCAGGCCGAGCCCGCGCCCGGCGTGCTGGAGGCCCTCGCCGCCGCCGACGTGATCCTCTTCCCGCCCTCCAACCCGGTGGTGTCGGTGGGGACCATCCTCGCCGTGCCCGGCATCCGCGAGGCCGTGGCCGCCTCCCCGGCGCCCGTCGTGGGCCTCTCCCCCATCGTCGGCGGCGCCCCCGTCCGCGGCATGGCCGACAAGGTGCTGGCCGCGGTGGGCGTGGAGTCCACCGCCTCGGCGGTCGCCCTGCACTACGGCACCGAGCTGCTCGACGGCTGGCTCGTCGACACCGCGGACGCGGACGCCGTGACCCCGGTGGAGGCCGCCGGGATCACCTGCCGCGCCGTGCCCCTGATGATGACCGGCCTCGAAGCGACCGCCGCCATGGCCCGGGCCGCGCTGGACCTGGCTGAGGCCTCCCGGTGAGCGGCGCCCGCGTTCCGTCGTACGAGGTACGGGCCGTCGAGGGGATCCCCGAGATCAGGCCCGGGGACGACCTGGCGAAGCTGATCACGGAGGCCGCGCCCGACCTGCGGGACGGCGACGTCCTGCTGGTCACCTCGAAGATCGTCTCCAAGGCGGAGGGCCGGATCACCCGGGCCGGCTCCCGCGAGGAGGCCATAGACGCCGAGACGGTGCGCGTGGTCGCGCGCCGCGGTGCGCTGCGGATCGTCGAGAACCGGCAGGGGCTGGTGATGGCGGCCGCCGGGGTGGACGCCTCCAACACCGCCCCCGGCACGGTGCTCCTGCTGCCCGAGGACCCGGACGCCTCGGCCGCCGCCGTCCGCGCGGGGATCCGCGACGCGCTCGGCGTGGACGTGGGCGTGATCGTGACCGACACCTTCGGGCGGCCCTGGCGCACCGGGCTCACCGACGTGGCGATCGGCTCGGCCGGCGTACGCGTCCTGGACGACCTGCGGGGCGGCACCGACGCGCACGGCAACCCGCTGAGCGCGACGGTGGTGGCGACCGCCGACGAACTGGCCGCCGCGGGCGACCTGGTCAAGGGCAAGGCGGCCGGGCTGCCGGTGGCCGTCGTACGCGGGCTGGGCCACCTGCTGGGCGAGGGCTCCGCGCGGGAGCTGGTCCGCTCCCCCCACGAGGACATGTTCCGGCTGGGCACCTCGGAGGCGGTACGGGAAGCCGTGACGCAGCGCCGCACCGTACGGGCCTTCACCGCGGAGCCGGTGGACCCGGGCGCGGTGCGCCGGGCGGTCGCGGCGGCCGTGACGGCCCCCGCACCCCACCACACGACGCCCTGGCGGTTCGTCCTGCTGGAGTCGCAGGCCTCCCGGGTGCGGCTGCTGGACGCCATGCGGGACGCGTGGATCGCCGACCTGCGCGCGGACGGAAAGTCCGAGGAGTCCGTCGCCAAGCGGGTACGGCGCGGCGAGGTGCTGCGGGCCGCCCCGTACCTGGTGGTGCCCTGTCTGGTGACGGACGGCGCGCACCACTACGGGGACGCCCGGCGCGACGGCGCCGAGCGGGAGATGTTCGTGGTCGCGATGGGCGCGGGCGTCCAGAACCTCCTGGTCGCACTGGCCGGGGAGCGGCTCGGCTCCGCGTGGGTGTCCTCGACGATGTTCTGCCGGGACGTCGTGCGCGAGGTGCTGGACCTGCCGGACGGCTGGGACCCGATGGGGGCGGTGGCCGTCGGGCACCCCGCGGCGGCCCCCGCGGAGCGGCCGGCGCGGTCCCCCGAAGCCTTCGTCGAGGTCCGCTAGCCGGCCGGGAGCCGTCGTGCCGGGGCCGGCCGAGCCCGGCTCAGAGCAGGCCGATGTCCCCGCGCGGCATGCGCGGGGTGCGGCGTGGCGGGGTGCGCCCGGCCAGGAGGATCAGGCGGGCGGCCCGGTGGCGCTGGCCCGCGTACGGGGCGAGGAGTTCCAGCATGGCGGCGTCGTCGGCGTCCCGGTCCCCGGCGAGGGCGTAGCCGACGATGCCCGGCAGGTGCAGGTCGCCGGTGGTCACGGCGTCGGGGTCGCCGTTGCTGCGCTGGAGGGTTTCGGCGGAAGTCCAGGGGCCGATGCCGGGGACGGCCTCCAGCCGGGCGGCGGCCTGGGCCGGCGGCATCCCCGCGGCCTCCTCCAGCCGGTGCGCCACGCGGGCGGCCCGCACGATGGTGTCCGAACGCTTGGCGTCGACGCCTGCCCTGTGCCAGTCCCAGGACGGGATCGTGGCCCAGCCGCGGGCGCTCGGCATGACGAAGAGGTCCTGCGGCCCCGGGGCGGGCTCGCCGTACCACCGCACCAGGCGGCGCCAGGCGCGGTAGGCCTCGTCGGCGGTGACCTTCTGCTCCAGGACCGTGGGGACCAGGGTCTCCAGGACCAGCCCGGTCCGGGTGAGGCGCAGGCCCGGGCGGCGGCGGTGGCTGGCGTGCACGAGGCGGTGGCGCGGGACGAAGGCGGCCGGGTCGTCGCCGGCGCCGAGGAGCGCGGGCAGCCGGTCCAGGATCCACTCGGCGCCGGGGCCCCACGCCTCGGCGTGGATCTCCTCCCCCGCCGCGGCGGCCACGCGGAGGGTGGCCGGGCCCTGCGGGGTCCGGGTGGCGCGCCAGACCGAGCCGTCGGGGGTGGTGCGGAAGGTGGGGTCGGCGGGGCCGCGGCGGAGCGGGCCGAGGGTGAGGCCGAGGTCGACCGGGCCGCCGGGGCGCCAGCCGCGGGTCAGGGACCCTGTGCTGGGCGCGGTGCCGGTGCCGGTGGTCCGGCCGGGGGGTACGTCGGTGCGGCCGCCGCGGACGGCGGCGCGGGTGAGCGGATCGAAGCGGCCGGCCATGCCTCGAGCGTAGCCCGCGCCCCGGCCCCCGCACGAAGCCCGGCTCCGCCCCGGGGCTCCGCCCCGGACCCCGCGCCTCAAACGCCGGCGGGGCTGAATTCAACGAGGCCGTCCGCCCGGCACGGGGCTGAAGTACCGGGGGCGGCGCCCGCAGACCGGGGAGTGCGGTGCGTGGCGCGAAGCGGCCCGTAAGGCCCGGGGCAGGGCGCACAGCCGCACAATGACAGCCTCGCCGACGATTGAGGCGCGGGCGCGAAGCGCCCGCAAGGGCCGGGGCCGCGCCCCGTGGGGAGCGAAGCCCGCCCCCCACGGCGGGGACGCACAGCCGCGCCATCACAGCCCCGCCGGCGATTGAGGCGCGCGGCGCGAAGCGCCCGTAAGGCCCGGGGCCGCGCCGCGAGGGGAGCGGAGCCCGGCCCGGGGGCTGCTCACCGCCGGAGGCTACGGGCGGCCCTGGAGCTTGGCCGACGAGGTGCGGGTCGTGCCGAGCTTGCCGTACAGCTGCTTGCCCGGGCATTCCGTGGCGAAGCCGTCGCGGTGGCCCGAGATGACGTTCATCGACACGTTCCTGCCCTTGGGGTAGCGGTTGCCGCCGCCCGAGGTCAGGGTCGTCCTGGCGCGCGGGTCCCGGCCGAAGAGGCCGAGCTTCCAGGCCGTGAGGCGGGCGACCGCGTCGACCGCCGCCGCGGGCGGGGTCGTGGAGGTGTAGGTGCCCAGGACCGCGATGCCCATGCTGTTGGAGTTGAAGCCCAGGGTGTGGGCGCCGAGCACCGCCTTGGAGACGCCGCCCGCACGGCCCTCGTACACGGTGCCGCACTTGTCGACGGCGAAGTTGTAGCCGATGTCGCGCCAGCCGCTGCTGAGCACGTGGTAGCGGTACAGGCTGCGCAGGACCGCCGGGGCGTCCTTGCAGGCGTAGTTGTTGCCGGAGGCGCTGTGGTGGACGAAGGCCGCCTTGACGGTGCTGGTGTAGACGAAGCCCGACTCGCGCAGCGACTCGTCCGCGCCCCATCCCTTGCGTGTGACGATCCGCGGGCGCGGCCCGATGAAGGGGGCGGCCGCCGCGGTCAGCTCGCCGTCACTGGCGAACACCGCGTCGGCGGTGGAGTCCGCCTTGTCGAGCGCGGTGATCTCGTCGGCGCCGAGGGAGGCGTGCGGCACGTTCGCCGCGGAGGACTCGGCCGTCCCCATCGACATGGCCGGCACGACCGCCTCGCCCTTGTCGTCACCCTCCGGGCTGCTGTTCTTTCCGTCCGGCGCGCCGGGCAGGTCCGCGCCGGGGTCGACGAGCTCGATCCGCAGGCCGGAGGGCAGCCGGGCGGCGGCGCGGGTGGCGGGTTCCGCCTGGACGCGGACCTCCACCCCGTCGGACTCGCCGACCCACAGCGGGGCGGTGGCGCCGCGGACCCGCCCGGAGCCGCGTTCGACGGCGTCCGGGTCGGCGGCGTGCTCGCTGTTGTGCGTCTCGACGTCCTGCCAGTCGGACCAGGCGGCGGTCCGCACGGAGCGGGTGCGCACCTGGACCCGGCCGTGGAGCTCGCTGCTGACGTCGTCCCACACGACGCCGACGAGCGAGAACGTCTTGACCTCGCGCGCAGGGAGGCCCTGCGTCTCGGGCACCTGCGGTGAGGCGCTCATTCCGGGGACGCCCGGGGTCCGGTTGACCGCGGGCCCCAGGGGGACGAGCGGCAGGGACTGGGTGGACCCGGCCGGGACCGCGGGGGCCGACTCGGCCAGGGCAGGGGTGGGGAGCGCGAGGGGCAGGGCCAGTACGGCGGCCGTCGCGACGCCGATCGAGGAAGCAAGGAATCCACGCATGAAAAGGATGGTGGGCAGGCTCATCGCGCGGCGCCATCCGAGAACTGACTGTCCGTCCGACGCGGCCCGCGCACCCCTCCCCCGTACGGTGGATCCGGCGGCCCCCGTACGAGGGACGGGCCCGCGTACCCTGTGCCGGGTGAACGCCACTGACCGCACCCCTGCCGACCTGCTGCGATCCGCGCTCGCCGCGGATCCCGGCCGCCCGCTCGTCACCTTCTACGACGACGCCACGGGCGAGCGCGTCGAATTGTCCGTCGCCACCTTCGCCAATTGGGTGGCCAAGACCGCCAATCTGCTCCAGGGCGACCTGGGCGCCGAACCGGGCGACCGGCTCGCGCTGATGCTCCCCGCGCACTGGCAGAGCGCCGTCTGGCTGCTCGCCTGCGCCTCGGTGGGGGTCGTCGCCGAGGTGGGCGGGGACCCGGCCGGTGCCGATCTCGTCGTCAGCGGGCCGGATTCGCTGGAGGAGGCCCGGGCCTGTTCCGGGGAGCGGGTGGCGCTGGCGCTGCGGCCGCTGGGCGGCCGGTTCCCGCAGCCCCCGGCCGGGTTCGTGGACTACGCCGTGGAGGTGCCGGGGCAGGGCGACCGGTTCGCCCCCTTCGTCCCGGTGGACGCGGACGGGCCGGGGCTGGTCGTCGGCGGTGCGGAGCTCTCGTACGCGGAGCTGACCGGGCGGGCCCGCGAGGACGCGGCGAAGCTCGGCCTCGGGGAGGGCTCGCGGGTGCTGACCGGGCTCGGCTACGACACCTGGGAGGGGCTCTCGGCGGGGCTCTTCGCGGCCCTGGCCTCGGGCGGGTCGGTGGTGCTGTGCCGCAACCTCGACCGGCTGCCGGAGCAGGCGCGGGCACAGCGGATCGAGAGCGAGCGCGTCACCCACACCGTCTGACCGGCGGGCCTGCCGCGCCCGCCCCGTGACCGTCCCCGGTCACGCGTCACCCGCACACGTCACCCGCACCCGTCACCCGCACCCGTCACCGGTCACCCGGACTGCTCAACTCCGGGAAAGGGCGATTTGTCACCCGGACGGCCCTAGACAGGACCCTGCCCCCGGGCTGCCCGCAGACCCCGGGGGCAGGATCGGCAGTGGCCGTGCTCACCCGTACGGCTTGTTGTCGCAGCGGCGAGGGGACGGACGCGCGTGACCGACAGTGCAGGCATACCGGGTGGCACCGATGCGGCCGGAGGCAGTCCCAGGCCTCCGCTCAGCCGCCGGCACCGCCTGCTGCGCTGGATCGGGCTCGGGGCGGTCCTGCTGGTCCTCGGCGGCAGCGCCACCGGCTGGTGGCTCTACAACAAGCTCGACGGGAACATCACGGAGGACGCCTCCGCGGCGGCCGAACTGCGACGCTACGAACGGGAGCGTCCCGCGCACCTCGCCACGGGGGCCCAGAACGTCCTGCTGATCGGCTCGGACTCGCGCTCCGGCGAGGAGAACGCCCGCTACGGGCAGGACCGCGGCACCCAGCGCTCGGACACCACGATCCTGCTGCACCTCCCGGCGGACCGGAAGAGCGCGACCGCCGTCTCGATACCCCGGGACCTGATGGCGCGGATCCCGGCCTGCCTGAAGGCGGACGGGAGCCGCACCACCGAGCAGCTCGCCCAGTTCAACTGGGCCTTCCAGTGGGGCGGGGCCGCCTGCACCATCCGTACGGTGGAGCGGCTCACCGGGATCCGGATCGACCACCACATGGTCATCGACTTCGGCGGCTTCAAGAAGATGGTCGACGCCATCGGCGGGGTGGAGGTCTGCCTCAAGGCGCCGGTGAACGACACCGAGGCGAAGCTGAAACTGCCCTCCGGGCGGCAGCTCCTGGCCGGGGAGCAGGCGCTGGGCTACGTCCGCGCCCGCTACAGCCTGGGCAACGGCAGCGACACCGAACGGATGGAGCGCCAGCAGCAGTTCCTCGGCTCGCTCGTCAAGAAGGTGCAGAGCAACGGTGTCCTCCTCAACCCGGCGCGGCTGTACCCGCTGCTGGACGCGGCGACCTCCTCGGTGACCACGGACCCGGAGCTGGCCTCGCTGCGGGGCCTGTACGAACTCGTCCGGGGCGCACGGAACATACCGACCGACCAGGTCAAGTTCCTGACGGTGCCCCGCAAGCCGTACGCGGCCGACCCGAACCGGGACGAGCTGGTGGAGCCGGACGCCGAGCGGCTGTTCGAGCAACTGCGGACGGACAGGCCGGTGACGGTGACGCCGCCCGCGCCGGATACCGGGACGGGAACGGCGCGGGCCGAGGCCACCCCCGAGGCGGACGGCGGGCAGGACCGGGAACGGGACGAGGAGGGTGGGACGGCTGGTCAGGGAACCGGCACGCCCTCCGCTCCCGTCCCCACTTTCACCGGTACGACGGCCGGCACCGCCGACTGCCGGTAAAGCAATCCCAAAAGCCGGTGACCGAACCGAGCGGGATGGGCGGTTCGCCCCGTTATAAGGGGAGTGAATTTGTCACCAGCATGGTTTGCAGCCGAACCTGGCGGATAAGGTGAGCGATCCGGTGCCCGGCCGTCCAGGAGGCCGCGCACCAGCAGCCGGATCGTTGACCGTGCGCCTGGGGGAGGCGCGTCGCGAGGCACCGACGGAGGATTCGAGCAACCGTGGACGCGCAAAGCCGTGGGCGGGCAGACGAGATCGACCCCGCAGACCAGTGGGTGATCAACCCCCGCACCGGCCACTACGAGCTGCGACTGAGCCAATCCGCTCCGCAGCCGGGCCTTTCCGTCGCCGCCCCGCGCAGACCGGAGTCGACGCGCACGACCCCCGCTCCCACCGCCCCCTCGCCCGCGGTCCCCAAGCCGCGGCGCGGCGACGGCCCGCCCGGCGGCAGGCGCGGCGGGCGCTCGCGCAAGGTCGGCGGCGGAAGCCGTCGCAAGGCCCTGGTCATCACCGGCGGAACCCTCGCGTTCCTGCTGGTCGGCGGCTCGTTGGCGGCGTACCTCTACTACGACCACCTCAACGGCAACCTGAGCGTCACCGACATCGCGGGCGCGGGCACCGGCGGCTTCAAGAAGAACCAGGCCATCAACATCCTGGTCATCGGCACCGACAAGCGCAGCGGTGCGGGCAACGAGGGGTACGGGGACGCGGCGAGCCTCGGCCACGCGGACACCACGATCCTCTTCCACGTCTCGAAGGACCGCAGCAACGCCACCGCGCTGTCCATCCCGCGTGACCTGATCGCCGACATCCCGGTCTGCCCGACGAAGCAGCCGGACGGGACGACGAAGAACATCCCCGCCTCCAAGGGCACCCGCTTCAACAACAGCCTGGGCCAGGAGGGGCGTGACCCGGGCTGCACGATGCGCACCGTCACCGGGCTCACCGGCATCGAGATCGACAACTTCATGATGGTCGACTTCAACGCGGTGAAGAACCTGAGCACGGCGGTCGGCGGCGTGCCGGTCTGCGTGGAGAAGGCCGTCAAGGACCCGGACTCCAAGCTGGACCTGCCGGCGGGCGAGAGCCGGCTGGCGGGCGAGCAGGCACTGGCCTTCGTACGGACCCGGCACGCCTTCGGCAACGAGAGCGACCTGGACCGGATCAAGACCCAGCAGCAGTTCCTCAGCTCGATGATGCGCGAGATGAAGTCGAAGGAGACGCTGACCAGCCCGAAGAAGTTCTTCTCGCTGGCGGAGGCGGCCACCAAGTCGCTGACGGTCGACCAGGGCCTGGGGTCCATCGACAAACTCACCGACCTCGCGGGCGAGCTGAAGGACATAAACCTCAAGAACGTCACCTTCACCACGCTCCCGGTGCTCGACAACCCGGCCGAGAAGGTCAAGGCGACCGTCGTGCTCAACCAGGCCCAGGCCGACCCGCTGTTGCAGATGATCCGGGGGGACGTCTCGCTCACGGAGGTCGAGAAGAAGGAGCAGGCCGCGAAGGAGGCGGCCGACGCGGAGACCAAGAGCAAGCAGGACGCGCTGCTCCAGGGCAACCGGGCCGCGCCGGGCGACGTACGGGTGAACGTCTTCAACGGCGGCGGACCCAAGGGCTCCGCCTCCACCACGCTGAACTGGCTGCAGAACACCAAGGGCTTCGCCCGGGCCAGCAACCTCGGCAACGCCCCCGCCAAGGTCGGGGCCACGCAGCTGGAGTACGCGCCCAACCAGGCCGACCAGGCCCGCGCCCTGGCGGACGTCATGGGGCTGTCCGCCTCCGCCCTCAAGATGGGGACCGCGGACGCGGGGGCGAAGACCCCGATGAAGCTGACGCTCGGTCCGGACTTCAAGGAGGCGGGGACTCCGCTGACGGCGCCGGCGCCGCAGGAGCTGCCCGAGGACGTCCAGCGCGTGGAGGCGGACAAGTCCGTCTGCGTGAAGTGACGGACCGCAGCCGGTAGGACCGGCACGAAGTAGACCACATGGGGATTTTTCAAGGGGGGTACGTGTGAGGCACGGCAACGTGCGCGAAGAGGGGGCGCCCGCCCGGGCCGCCGGGGAGATATCCGGCGGCGCGGACGCGTCCGCTGCGGTACCCCCGCAGCAGGGCGGCGCCCGGGCGGCCCGCCGCGCGGCCGGCCGGGCGAACAACCGGCGGGGCCGGCGCCGCGCCCTGCGCTGGGTGGCCTCGGTGCTGTCCCTGCTCATACTCGGGACGGCGGCGGCCGGTTACCTGTACTACCGCCACCTCAACGGCAGCATCCACACGGACGTACTGAACCTGGGCGAGAACAAACTGGGCGGCTCCAAGCCCAACGCCTTCGGGCAGACCCCGCTGAACATCCTGCTCATCGGTTCGGACGCACGCGACGACGAGGCGAACCAGGCCCTCGGCGGGGCCTCGGACACCTTCGACGGGCCGCCCCTCGCAGACGTGCAGATGCTGCTGCACCTGTCCGCGGACCGCACCAACATGTCGGTCGTGTCGATGCCGCGCGACACGCTGCTGATGATGCCCAAGTGCACGGAGCCGAACGGCAAGGTGCACCCCGCCAGCAAGGGGCTCGTACAGACCAACGAGTCGCTCCAGCGCGGCGGTCCGGGCTGCACGGTCGCCGCATGGACCGAGCTGACCAAGATCCCCATCGATCACTTCATGATGATCGACTTCAAGGGCGTGGTCTCGATGGCGGACGCCATCGGCGGCGTCCCGGTCTGCGTGCAGCAGAACGTGCACTCGCGCAACAGCAAGGGCGAGGGCTCCGGTCTGAAACTGCCGGCGGGCACGAGCGTCATCCAGGGCGAGCAGGCCCTGCAGTGGCTGCGCACCCGCTACGGGTTCGAGGACGGCACCGACATCGGCCGCACCCACGCCCAGCACCAGTACATGAACTCGATGGCCCGCGAGTTCCGCAAGAACGCCAAGCTCAGCAACCCGGTGAAGCTCAACAGCCTGGCACAGGCCGCCATCGACGCCATGGTCGTGGACACCGGCCTGAACAAGATCGACAAGCTGTACGACCTCAGCATGGAGCTGAAGAAGGTCCCGCCGGGCCGGATCACCATGACGACCATGCCGTGGGTGTACAGCACGCGGCCCGGCATGGGCGGCCGGGTGGAGCCCAAGGAGGGAGAGGCCGAGGCCCTCTTCCGGATGGTCCGCGAGGACATCCCCCTCGACGGCCAGGGCCCCGCGTCCCCCGCGGGCGCCGCCTCCCCGTCCACCGACCCCGCCGCCTCGGCTCCTACGTCCCAGCAGCCGGCCACGCCCCCGGCCGGTGCGACCACCGCCCCGGCCCCGGCCTCGCCCCCCTCGAAGATCACCTTCAGCGTCCGCAACGCCACCGGCGGCAAGGACGGCGCCGAGCCCAGGACCAAGGCCCGGGCGACCGACGTCACCGCCCTGCTGTCCGGCAAGGGCTTCACCGGCGCCACCGCCGACAACCGGACGGGCGCCGAGGACACCACGGTGGTCCGGTTCGCCCGCGCGGACCAGGAGGCCAACGCGAACGCCCTGGCCACCGCGCTCGGCCTGCCCCCCTCCTCGGTGCAGAAGTCCGAAGAGGTCCCCGGGATCGTCCTGTTCGTCGGCAAGGACTGGCGCACGGGCGACCTCCCCGCCCCGCCGCCGGCCGCCCCGACCAAGGCCCCGGACTCGGCGAACCCGCTCAACGGCGACAACGACAAGGCCTGCATGGCGATCCAGCCGGGCTTCACCTGGTAGGGCCGCGGGCGGGCAACGCGAAGGGGGCCCGGCAGCGGAGGTGTCGGCCACCACCGCTGCCGGGCCCCCTGCGCGTACCTCTCAGATCGGCGAGGCGTCGCGGTGGACCGCCGGGCGGCGGCTCGCGATGACCTTGTCCGCGAGGGCGCGCGGGCTGGTCAGAAAGCCGAAGCCCCAGCTCAGGTGCATGGTCGCGAGGGCGACGGGAATCTGCGCCCGCGCCTTCAGCGACAGTCCCTTGCCCGCCGGGACCGAGCCCGCAGTGATCGCCGCGAGGTATCCGGCCGGCACGGCGAAGCCCCACGGGGTGACGGCCGCGCCCACGACCACGCCGGCCGCGACCGCGCACACGAGGGTCGGCGGGGCCAGGTACCGGAGGTTGATGGAGCCCGCGTGGTAGCGGGCCACCACGTGCCGCCACCGGCCGTAGTCCTTGTACTGCTTGGCCAGGGCCCGCACCGAGCGCCTCGGGCGGTACTGGACCTTCAGCTCCGGCGAGAACCAGATCAGCCCGCCGGCCTCGCGGATACGGAAGTTCAGCTCCCAGTCCTGGGCGCGGATGAACTCCTCGTTGTAGCCGCCCTGCTGCTCCAGCGCCTCGCGGCGGAAGACGCCGAGGTAGACGGTGTCGGCGGCTCCGGCCTGGCCGCCGGTGTGGAAGGGCGCGTTGCCGACGCCGATCCGGGAGGTCATCGCGGCCGCGACGGCCTCCTCCCAGGCGTTCTCGCCCTCGGCGTGCATGATGCCGCCGACGTTCTGCGCGCCCGTCTCCTCCAGGAGGCGGACGGCGGTGGCGATGTAGTTCGGCGAGAGCATGCCGTGGCCGTCGACGCGTACCACGATCGGGTGACGCGAGGCCTTGATGGCGGCGTTGAGTGCCGCCGGGGTCCGGCCGGTGGGGTTCGGGACGGTGTGGACGCGGGGATCCTCGGCGACGAGCTCTGCGGCGATCTCGTCGGTGCGGTCCGTGGACGGCCCCAGCGCGATCACCACCTCCATCTCGCCCGCGTACTCCTGTTCCAGGATGTGGCGGACGGAGTCGCGGAGGTAGTGCTCCTCGTCGAGCACCGGCATGATCACCGAGACTGCGGGCTGCTGGGCGGGCATGTGGTCCTTCAAGGTCGGGTATCGGTGTCACGTTACCGCGTACGGGGGAACCGGGTGCGCGCCGAGTGAGCAGTACGGACAGCGACTGATCGTATGGGCCTACTGTTCAGACGAATCCGATGATTCTGGCCCATCTGTCGAACGGCCTGCCGGCCGATCCCCGCGGAGGTGTCCACCGTGCCCCAGCCGCACCGTCCCACCCGTCCCGCCAGGCCACCCCAGCCGCAGCGCCCGCGACGCGGCGGCAACGGTGCCCGCGGCGGGAGCGGCGGAGCCGGTCCCGCACGGCACGGGAGCGGACGGCCCCGGTGGGGAGTGCGGATCGCGGCCGGGCTGTCGCTGGCGGTCCTGGGCTGCGGGGCCGTCGGACACGCGGTGATGACCGGCCTGGACACGGGGATCCAGCGCGTGGACCCCTTCAAGGACATGAAGAACCGGCCGCAGGCCGGGCACGGGCTGAACTTCCTGCTGGTCGGCACCGACGGCCGGGAGAAGGTCAGCCCGGAGGAGAAGCGCGAGTACCGCCTCGGCGGGGCCCCCTGCCGCTGCACCGACACGATCATGCTGGTGCACCTGTCGGCCGACCGGGAGCGGGCGAGCGTGATCAGCCTGCCCCGCGACAGCTACGCCCAGGTGCCGGCGCACCACGACCTGGTCACCGGCAAGGCGCACAAGGCACACCCCCTGAAGCTCAACGCCGCGTACGCGGAGGGCGGCCCCGGCCTGACCGTGCGGACCGTCGAGAACATGACCCGGGTGAAGATCGACCACTACCTGGAGGTCGATTTCACCAGCTTCATGAAGACCGTCGACGCCGTGGGCGGCGTCGAGATCTGCACCGCCAAGACCATGCGCGACCGCAACACCGGCCTCGACCTGCTGCCCGGCACCCACCGGCTCAGCGGCGGACAGGCCCTGCAGTACGTGCGTTCGCGCCAGGTCGACGGCGCCTCCGACCTCGGCCGGATGCAGCGCCAGCAGCGGTTCGTCGCCGCCCTGATCAAACAGGCCACGGGCAGCGGGGTCCTGCTGAACCCCGTGAAGTTCAAGCAGGTCAGCTCCACCCTCCTCGGCTCGGTACGGGCCGACGAGGGCTTCGGCTCCGAGCAGATGCTCGCCCTCGGCCAGGCGATGCGGGAGTTCACCCCGACCTCCTCCGAGTTCGCCTCCGTGCCCGTCGGCAACCCCTCGTACCGGGTCAAGGGCATCGGCTCCACCGTGAAGTGGGACGAGCCGAAGGCCGCCGAGCTGTTCGAGGCCGTGCGGGAGGACCGGCCGCTGGCCCCCGCCCCGCCCGGCCGGCCGGCCGGGCGGCCCGCGGCCGTGCCCGTGGACGTGCCCCCGCAGCAGGTCCGGGTCCAGGTGGAGAACGGGACGCGGATCGACGGGCTGGGCGGGCGGGTCGACGCGGCCCTGCGCGCCACCGGTTTCGACACCACCGGGGCCCCGGGCAACGGCGCCAGCCGCGAGGTCAAGCGCACGGTGGTCTCGTACGACCCGCGCTGGGACCGCTCGGCCCGGTCGGTGGCGACCGCGCTGCCGGGCAGCGAGCTGCGGGCGGTCGCGGGCCAGGGGCGGACCGTGCTGGTGACGGCGGGCGCCGACTACCGCAAGGTGGTGCCCGTGCGGGCCGAGGACCCCCACCAGGGCAAGTTCGGGGTGGTCACCGGCGACCAGGTGGTCTGCGGGCAGTAGCGCGCCGCGGGACCGGCGGCGCGGGTCAGTCGTCGAAGCCCTGCGCCGCCCGCTCCTCGCGCAGCGCCATGATCGCCTGGCGGCGGGCGAGGCGGTGGGTGCGGCGGATCTGTGCCTCCTGGTAGCGGCGCTCGTCCTGCTCCGTCTCGGGGAGGACCGGCGGGACCGTGCGGGGCTTGCCCTCCGCGTCCACGGCCGCGAAGACGAGGTAGGCGCTGCCGACCTGGGTGGCGGGGGTGGACTCGTTCCACCGCTCCGCGAGGACCCGTACGCCGATCTCCATCGAGGAGCGGCCGGTCCAGTTGCACTGGGCCTTCACGTGGACGAGGTCCCCCACGCGCACCGGGGCGAGGAAGGCCATCTCGTCCATGGAGGCGGTGACCGCCGGGCCGCCGGAGTGGCGGCCGGCCACGGCGCCGGCCGCGTCGTCCACCAGCTTCATGATCACACCGCCGTGCACGGTGCCGAGGAGGTTGGTGTCGTTGGCGGTCATGATGTGGCTGAGGGTGGTCCGGGAGGCCGAGGTCGGCTTCCCCGGCAGCTCGCCCGCTATCTGTGTCATACAGACACCTTAGAGGCGCCGGGCAGGCATCAGCTCTGCAACAGCACCGGTACGAAACCCCCCACCGGGCTGTCGGACGACACGCCCGGCCAGGCATCCTTGTGCGCATGAATGACTGGCCAGAGGGGTGGAGCGGCGACCGCGACGAGCGCGGCCGCCGTGACGACGGATACGGGCGCGGCAGCGCGGGAGCGCAGCCCGAGGGCCCGCAGCGGATGCGGCACGTCCAGCGGCAGCAGCCGCCGCAGCCGCCGCAGCGGCGTCCCGGACAGCCTGCGGTCCCGCCTCCCGGCCGGCCCCCGGCGGACCGGCCCGCGTACGGAGTGCCCGCGCAGCAGACGCCGGGCCACGACACGTACGGGGGCTACGACAGCGGCTACAACACCGGCCAGGTCTACGGAGCCCCGGCGGGCCCCGGCGGGCCCGCACAGCCGCCCTCGGGACCCGGCCGCCCCGGGCGGGCCCCCGGCCCCGCCCCGGACTGGCGCAAGCGGATCAAGGTCGGCTCGATCGTGCTGGTGTCCGCGCTGGTGGTGACCACGGTCTCCACCTACTTCTGGGCCGACTCCAAGGTGCGCCGCGAGGTGGACCTGTCCAAGGTCATCGAGCGGCCGAAGGAGGGCGACTGCACGACGTACCTGATCGTGGGCTCCGACAGCCGCGAGGGCATGTCCGACGAGGAGAAGAAGAAGCTCCACACGGGCTCGGCCGAGGGCAAGCGGACCGACTCGATGATGATCCTGGCGAAGTGCTCCAGCGGGAACACGATGATCTCGCTGCCGCGCGACTCGGACGTGGAGATCCCGTCCTTCGTGGGGTCCCAGTCCGGCAAGAAGTTCCCCGCCCAGGGCCGCCGGGTCAAGCTCAACGCGGCGTACGCGGAGGACGGCCCCGAGCTGCTGGTGCGCACGGTGGAGCACAACACGGGTCTGCGCATCGACCACTACGCGGAGATCGGCTTCGCCGGCTTCGCGAACATCGTGGACGCGCTGGGCGGCGTGGAGCTGGACATCGAAGAGGCCTTCAAGGACGAGAAGTCGGGCGCCGACTTCAAGGCCGGCAAGCAGACGCTGAACGGGGAGCAGTCGCTGGCCTTCGTCCGCACCCGGTACGCCTTCGCCGATTCGGACCTCCAGCGGACCAAGAACCAGCAGAAGTTCCTGTCGGCGCTGGCCAGTCAGGCGGCGACCCCGTCCACGGTCCTCAACCCGTTCGACCTGTACCCGCTGCTCGGCGCCGGCCTGGACACGCTCGTCGTGGACAAGGACATGGGCATGTACGACATGGGCCAGATGTTCTTCGCGATGAAGGGCGTCAACGGCGGTGACGGCGTGTCGATGAACATGCCGATCTCCGGGCAGCGCGGCGGCAACCTCGTCTGGGACAAGGCCAAGGTGCAGCAGCTGGTGAAGGAGATCCAGAACGACGAGAAGGTCACCGTCCGCGGGAACTGACCGTTCCCGCGGCCGGCCGGCGGCGCGCGCGGTGCCTCGTACGGCAGGCGCGCGCCGGCAGCCGGGCGCGGCGGTGACCCGGGGTCAGGAGTCCGAGGAGAAGCGGATCGCGGCGTCGGGCAGCCGGGCCTCGCACCAGACCCGCGCGCCGGTGCGCAGCTCGTTGTCGGCGCCGACGACCGCGCCGTCGCCGACGACGGCGCCCTCCAGCACGGTGCGCGCGCCGACCTCGGCGCGGGCGCCGACGAGGCTGGCGTTCACCTGGGCGTCCGGGCCGATGACCGCGTCGGCCAGCACGATGGAGCCCTGGACGACCGCGCCGGCCTCGATGCGGGCACCGGCGCCCACGACGGTGCCCCCCGACAGCTTGGCTCCGGCCGCCACCTGGGCGCCGGGCAGTACGAGGGATTCGCCGCGGCGTCCGGGGACGGCCGGGGAGGGGACGACGCCGCGGACCAGGTCGGCGGAGGCCTGGATGATGGACTCCGGCTTGCCGAGGTCCATCCAGTACGTGTTCTCGGTGACGCCGTGCAGCCGGGCGCCGGAGGCGAGCAGGCCGGGGAAGGTCTCGCGCTCGACGGAGACGGGGCGGCCGGCCGGGATGGAGTCGATCACGCTGCGGCGGAAGACGTAGCAGCCGGCGTTGATCTGGTCGGTGATGATCTCCTCGGGGGTCTGCGGCTTCTCGGTGAAGGCCAGCACCCGCCCCTCGGAGTCGGTGGGGACCAGGCCGAAGGCGCGCGGGTCCTCGACCCGCACCAGGTGCAGGGAGACGTCGGCGTCGGCCGCCTGGTGGGACTCGACCAGGCCGCGGATGTCCAGGCCGGTGAGGATGTCGCCGTTGAAGACGAGGACGGCGGAGTCCGGGCCTCCGGTCAGGCGCTCCGCGGCGTTGCGGATGGCGCCTCCGGTGCCCAGGGGCTCGTCCTCGACCACGTACTCCAGGGTGAGGCCGAAGTCGGATCCGTCGCCGAAGTAGGGCTCGAAGACCTCGGCGAGGTAGCAGGTGGCCATCACGATGTGGGTGACACCGGCGGCTGCGGCCCTGGCTATCTGGTGGGCGAGGAAGGGGACTCCGGCTGTGGGGACCATCGGCTTGGGGGTGTTCACCGTCACGGGCCGCAGGCGCGTCCCCTGTCCGCCGACCAGCAGGATCGCTTCCGTCATTACGTTCTCCCCAACCGGTTCTGGCGTACGAAGGTTCAAATTTAGCCCATCCGGGGGCATGAAAAGGCCGGAGGCGGGTGACGGGATCCGCCTCCGGCCGGGGACCCGCTTACGGCAGGTTGCGCGCCATGACGATGCGCTGGACCTGGTTCGTTCCTTCATAGATCTGAGTGATCTTGGCGTCGCGCATCATGCGCTCCACCGGGTAGTCACGGGTGTAGCCGTAGCCGCCCAGGAGTTGGACGGCGTCGGTGGTGACCTCCATGGCCACGTCGGAGGCGAAGCACTTGGCCGCGGCGCCGAAGAAGGTCAGGTCCTCGTGGGCTCCGCCGGCGGAGACGCGCTCCGAGCGGGCGGCCGCCGCGTAGGTGAGCTGGCGGGCGGCCTCGATCTTCATGGCCATGTCCGCGAGCATGAACTGCACGCCCTGGAAGTCGCCGATCGGCTTGCCGAACTGCTTGCGCTCCTGGACGTAGCCCTTGGCGTAGTCCAGGGCGCCCTGCGCGATGCCGAGGGCCTGGGCGGCGATCGTGATGCGGGTGTGGTCGAGGGTCTTCATCGCGGTGGCGAATCCGGTGCCCTCGGCGCCGATCATGCGGTCGGCGGGGATGCGGACGTTGTCGAGGTAGACCTCGCGCGTCGGGGAGCCCTTGATGCCGAGCTTCTTCTCCGGGGCGCCGAAGGAGACGCCCTCGTCGCCCTTCTCCACGACGAAGGCGCTGATGCCCTTGGAGCGCTTCTCGGGGTCGGTCACGGCCATGACCGTGTAGTACTCGGAGACTCCCGCGTTGGTGATCCAGCGCTTGACGCCGTTGAGGACCCAGAAGTCCCCGTCGCGCACGGCGCGGGTCTTCATGCCCGCGGCGTCGGAGCCCGCGTCCGGCTCGGAGAGCGCGTACGAGAACATCGCGTCGCCCTTGGCCAGCGGGCCGAGGTACTTGGCCTTGAGCTCCTCGGAGCCGGAGAGGATCACCGGGAGCGAGCCGAGCTTGTTGACGGCCGGGATGAGGGAGGAGGAGGCGCAGACGCGGGCCACCTCCTCGATCACGATCACGGTGGCGAGGGCGTCGGCGCCCGCGCCGCCGTAGGTCTCGGGCACGTGGACCGCGTGCAGGTCGCTGGAGACCAGGGCGTCCAGGGCCTCCTGGGGGAAGCGGGACTCCTCGTCGACCGCGGCGGCGAACGGCAGGATCTTCGCCTCGGCGAGCGAGCGGACCGACTCGCGGAGCATGTCGTGCTCCTCGGCCGGACGGTACAGGTCGAAGTCGGCAGAACCCGCCAAGATCTCTCACTCCCCAAGATGATGCGTGATGCTAACTACCGTTAAGTAACCCAAATCTTAGTGTCCGGCGTCCCGGCAGCGATATGTACGGCGTACGTGAGCTGCGTGACAGCGGAGAACGTCCCCCTTACGGGCCCGACTATGCTCAGTGGCCGCAAACGGCCCCGCACCTCTGGAGCACCCATGGCCCCCCTCAGGATCACTGTGATCGGCACCGGTTACCTCGGCGCGACCCACGCCGCGGCGATGGCGGAGCTGGGGTTCGAGGTGCTGGGGCTCGACGTGGTGCCCGAGAAGATCGAGATGCTCGCCTCGGGCCGGGTGCCCATGTACGAGCCCGGGCTGGAGGAGCTGCTGGCCGCGCACGTGGCCGGACTGCCGGGTTCGACCGGGCGGCTGCGGTTCACCACCTCCTGGGAGGAGGTCGGCGCCTTCGGCGACGTCCACTTCGTGTGCGTGAACACGCCGCAGAAGCACGGCGAGTACGCCTGTGACATGTCCTACGTGGACTCCGCGATCTCCTCGCTGGCCCCGCACCTGACCCGGCCGGTGCTGGTCGTCGGCAAGTCGACGGTCCCGGTCGGCTCGGCGGAGCGGCTCGCGCGGAAGCTGGCCTCGCTGGCCCCGGCGGGCGCGGACGTGGAACTGGCCTGGAACCCCGAGTTCCTGCGGGAGGGCTTCGCCGTGCAGGACACCCTGCACCCCGACCGGATCGTGGTCGGCGTACAGGGCGACCGCGGCGAGAAGGTGCTGCGGGAGGTGTACGAGACCCCGATGTCGGAGGGGACCCCGCTGGTCGTCACCGACTTCCCGACCGCCGAGCTGGTGAAGACCGCCGCGAACTCCTTCCTGGCCACCAAGATCTCCTTCATCAACGCGATGGCCGAGGTGTGCGAGGCAGCCGGCGGCGACGTGGTCAAGCTGGCCGAGGCCATCGGCTACGACGAGCGGATCGGCTCGAAGTTCCTGCGGGCCGGGATCGGCTTCGGCGGCGGCTGCCTGCCCAAGGACATCCGGGCCTTCATGGCGCGCGCGGGCGAGCTGGGCGCCGACCAGGCCCTGACCTTCCTGCGCGAGGTCGACTCCATCAACATGCGCCGCCGCGGACACATGGTGGAGCTGGCCCGGGAGGCGGTGGGCGGGTCCTTCCTCGGCAAGCGGGTCGCCGTGCTCGGCGCGACCTTCAAGCCGGACTCGGACGACGTCCGCGACTCCCCCGCGCTGAACGTGGCGGGCCAGATCCACCTGCAGGGCGGCCAGGTCACCGTCTACGACCCCAAGGGCATGGACAACGCCCGGCGGGTCTTCCCGACCCTGGGGTACGCGGACTCCGCGCTGGAGGCGGCCCGCGGTGCGGAGGTCGTCCTGCACCTGACCGAGTGGCGGGAGTTCCGCGACCTCGACCCGGCGGCACTGGCCGCCGTGGTCACCGACCGCCTCGTCCTGGACGGCCGCAACGCCCTCGATCCGCTCCGGTGGCGGGCGGCGGGCTGGACCTACCGGGCGATGGGCCGCCCGCGGGCCTGAACCGGGACGCGGCCGGCGGAGCCCGTCAGGCAGGACTGGCGCGGCGGTGCTGGGCCGCGCGGGCGGTGAATTCCGCATCGCGGATCACCCGCTGCGCGTTGCCCCAGGTCAGCAGGGCCAGGTCGGCCTCCGACCAGCCCCGGTCGATCAGCTCCGCGATCAGCCGGGGGTAGCCCGAGGGGTCGGTGAGGCCGGCCGGGCGAGGACGGCCGGGCTCGGTGCCGAAGGCGGCGCCGAGGCCGACGCCGTGCGGGCCCGCGACGGCCCGTACGTGCTCCACGTGGTCCGCGACCGCGTGCAGGGAGTCCCCGGTCCGGGCCGTGTCGAAGGTGACCATGGCCAGGCCGTTCGCCGCCCGCAGCGCGAGCAGCACCTCGTCGGTCGCGTTCCCCGGGAACGGGTTCAGCGCCTCCGCGGCCGTGTTCGAGATGATCACCGGGGCCTTGGACGCCCCCGCGAGCTGACAGGCCGCCAGCGGCGGGCAGCCGGCCAGGTCCAGGAGGATCGAGAGCCGGTTCGCCTCCCGCACCACCTCGTGGCCGAAGGCCGTCAGGCCCTGCTGGGCCCAGGGCGCTCCCGCGGGCGCGAGGATCCGGACGCCCAGCGCGTGGAAGGCCCGCAGCGCGCCCAGCGAGTCGATGAGGGTGCGGCCGGGCACGGGACCGAGGAACGAGGCGATCCGGCCCCGGTTGCGGGCGTCGGCCAGGTCGTCGGCGCTCAGCGCCAGGCACAGGCCGTCGGGGTAGCGGCGCATCAGGGCCAGCGCCACGTCGATCTGTTCGAGCGTGTCCGACACCACCTGGTCGGCGGCCGCGGCCTCGCGCGGGGGCATCAGCGACCAGAACTGGGCCCCCACCCCGCCGGCGCGCAACCGGGGGATGTCGGTGTCCACCCCGCTGTCCGGGGTGTCGATGTCGTGGTACGGGCTCTGGCGCAAGGTCCACACCAGGGTGTTGCACCCGTCCGCGACGGGATGGACGCCGAGCAGCGCGGCGGCCCGGTCGAGGGACCCGGCCGGCGTCGCGGCAGGGGTGTCCTCGGCGCCGACGGAGGCGGGGCCGACGGGGACGTGGCCCTCGTCCGGTCGTTCGTCCTGCAGGTCGGCCATGGCATTCGCTCCGGTCTCGGCGGCAGCAGGGAGAGATGCTGCCACCGTGACACGGGGGACGCGCTTGCTGCCCGGCAGGTGTGGCGTTCGGGTGGCGGCCGTGCCGCTTCGGGGCGGGCGGCACGGATGCCGCGGGGCGGGGCCGCCCCCTGCCCGCCCGTCCCCCGCTCCCCGGGGCTCCGCGCCCTGACCCCGCCTGACCCCGCCGGGGCGGCGGGGTCAGGGGAAACGGATCCGGTCTACCGCGCCGCGTGCAGTACGGCGTTCGACGGGCCCTGGGCGGCCGAGAGGTCCCGTGCCACCGCTTCCGCGTCGCGCAGCGCCCGTACCGCGTTCGACCAGGTCAGCTTCGCCAGGTCGGGGCGCGACCAGCCGCGGGCGAGCAGCTCCGCGATCAGGTTCGGGTAGCCCGCGACGTCGTCGAGCCCGGCCGGGGTGAAGGCCGTGCCGTCGTAGTCCCCGCCGATCCCGATGTGGTCGACGCCCGCGACCTCGCGCATGTGGTCGAGGTGGTCGGCGACGGTGGCGGCCGTGGCCACCGGCCGCGGGCGCTCCGCCTCGAAGGCCCGGTGCAGGGCCATCGCCTCGGGGGTGGTGTCGAGGTGGTGGAAGCCGTGCCGGCGCAGGTTCTCGTCGGCGGCCAGGGTCCACTCGACGGCCGACGGCAGGATGAACTTCGGCACGAACGTGGCCATCGCCACCCCGCCGTTGGCGGCGAGCAGCTCCAGTACGTCGTCCGGCACGTTGCGCGGGTGCTCGCACACCGCCCGGGCGGAGGAGTGGGAGAAGATCACCGGCGCCTCGGAGACCGCGAGCGCGTCCCGCATCGTCGTCGCGGCGACGTGCGAGAGGTCCACGAGCATGCCGATGCGGTTCATCTCGCGGACGACCTCGCGGCCGAAGTCCGTCAGGCCGCCGTGGCGCGGTTCGTCGGTCGCCGAATCCGCCCAGTCGATCGTGTCGTTGTGCGTGAGCGTCATGTACCGCACGCCCAGCCGGTGCAGGGCGCGCAGGGTGGCGAGGGAGTTGTTGATGGAGTGGCCGCCCTCGGCGCCCATCAGCGAGGCGATCCGGCCGTCGGCGCGGGCCGCCTCCATGTCGTCCGCCGTCAGGGCACGCACCAGGTCGCCGGGGTAACGGTCGATCAGCTGGGCCACGGCGTCGATCTGCTCCAGGGTGGCGCTGACCGCCTCGTCGCCCGCGTAGTCGGAGCGGACGTAGACCGACCAGAACTGCGCGCCGACCCCGCCGGCCCGCAGCCGCGGGATGTCGGTGTGCAGACGGCCGCTCTGGTCCGCGGAGATGTCCCGCCGGCCGAGGTCGTAGCGCACCTGCTCGCGCAGCGCCCAGGGCAGGTCGTTGTGGCCGTCCACGACGGGGTGCTCGGCCAGCAGCTCACGCGCCTCGGCCAGGCGCTGCGCGGCGCTCACTTGCCGAACCCGAAGGACTCCGCGCCCGCGACCTTCGTCCGCAGCCGCTTGCCCTTCTCGGTGGCCTGGTCGTTCAGCTCCTGCTGGAAGTCCCGCATCCGGGCCAGCAGCTCCTGGTCGTGGGCGGCCAGCATGCGTACGGCCAGCAGCCCCGCGTTGCGCGCCCCGGCGACCGAGACGGTGGCGACGGGCACCCCGGCGGGCATCTGGACGATCGACATCAGGGAATCCATGCCGTCGAGGTACTTCAGCGGCACGGGCACGCCGATGACGGGCAGCGGGGTCACCGAGGCGAGCATGCCGGGCAGGTGGGCGGCCCCGCCCGCGCCGGCGATGATCGCCTTCAGCCCGCGGCCGGCGGCCTGTTCGCCGTACGCGATCATCTCGCGCGGCATCCGGTGCGCCGAGACCACGTCGACCTCGTACGGGATCTCGAACTCGTCCAGGGCCTGGGCGGCGGCCTCCATGACCGGCCAGTCGGAGTCCGACCCCATGACGATGCCGACGACGGGACCTGCGGAGGGGGCAGTGGTGCTCATCAAATCTCCTTGCATGGAATTCCCAGCTCGGGACTGGGAAGGAAACGCGTTGCCGGTCCGGAGCTCTGTGGCGGCACCATCCCGCTGCGCGACGCCCTGGCCCGGGCTGAGTGATCGGGTCTCGGTCGGTCATGCCGTCCGGGACGTGGGGTCCGGGACGTGGGGTCCGTCCGGACATCGGCGATGTCCCGGTACGCGGCGGCCTCGGTCCGTGGAGACGGCGCAAGACCTCGACGGAACACCCCTGAGAGGCACCGGTCGGTGAAGCAGAGGATCCGACCCGCGAGGGTAGGAGTCCCCCTCCGTGAGGAGGGGGACCGGGTCACTCGGTGATCGTTCCTCTGAGGTAGCCGGCAGCGTGACGGGCGCGCTCCAGCACATCGTCCAGGTCGTCACCGTAGGTATTGACGTGGCCGACCTTGCGGCCGTGCTTCACGTCCTTGCCGTACATGTGGATCTTCAGCTGCGGGTCGTGGGCCATGCAGTGCAGGTACGCCGCGTACATGTCGGGGTAGTCCCCGCCCAGCACGTTGGCCATGACCGTCCAGCGGGCCCGCGGGCGCGGGTCGCCCAGCGGCAGGTCCAGGACGGCACGCACGTGGTTGGCGAACTGGGAGGTGATCGCCCCGTCCTGGGTCCAGTGGCCGCTGTTGTGCGGGCGCATGGCCAGCTCGTTGACGAGGATGCGCCCGTCGGTGGTCTCGAACAGTTCCACGGCCAGGTGGCCGGTCACGCCGAGTTCCCCGGCGATGCGCAGGGCGAGGGCCTGGGCCTCGCCCGCCAGCTCCTCCGAGAGGTCCGGGGCGGGGGCGATCACCGTGTCGCAGACCCCGTTCACCTGGACGGACTCGACGACGGGGTAGGCCACCGCCTGGCCGTGGGGCGAGCGGACGATGTTGGCCGCGAGTTCGCGGACGTACTCGACCTTCTCCTCCGCGAGGACCGGGACGCCCGCCTTGAACGGGGCCGCCGCGTCCTCGGGTGTGCGGACGAACCACACGCCCTTGCCGTCGTATCCGCCGCGCACCGTCTTGAGGATGACCGGGAAACCGCCCACCTCTTCCGCGAAGGCCGCCACGTCCGCCGGATCGCGCACGATCCGGTGGCGGGGGCTGGGCGCGCCGATCTCGTCGAGCTTGGCGCGCATCACCCCCTTGTCCTGGGCGTGCACCAACGCGTCGGGCCCCGGCCGGACGGGGATGCCGTCCGCTTCCAGGGCCCGGAGGTGTTCGGTGGGCACGTGCTCGTGATCGAAGGTGATCACGTCACAGCCCCGCGCGAAAGCGCGCAGGGTCTCCAGGTCGCGATAGTCGCCGATGACGACGTCGCTCACGACCTGGGCCGCCGAGTCCTCGGGGGTGTCACTGAGGATCTTGAATCTGATGCCGAGGGGGATACCCGCCTCGTGGGTCATGCGGGCGAGCTGTCCGCCGCCGACCATGCCGACTACCGGGAACGTCACTCCTCCAGGGTATCCGGCGGTATTCGGCCACCGGGACCCGCATGGGCGCGGCCCCTGACGCGGAGCCGCCCGTGTGCCGTGCGTCGCAAGGGACCCCGAGGCACAGACGGACCACAGGGGGGACACTTACGATGGGTGGGTTGACGAAGATCCGGACGCTCCCGCTCGGGGGCGGCGACCGACAGGGACTGAACCATCAGATGAGCACTCCGGGGAACGGATCCGCCGTCGAACGCGTACGCGGCCTCATGCGGGAGGTCGCCAAGTTCGGGGCGGTGGGTGGCCTGGGCGTGCTGGTCAACCTCGGCGTCTTCAACCTGATCCGGCACACGACCGACCTGCAGGTGGTGCGCGCGAGCGTGATAGCCACCGTCGTGGCCATCGCCACGAACTACCTCGGTTTCCGGTACTTCGCCTACCGGGACCGGGCGCAGAGCGGCCGTACCCGCGAGCTGGCCCTGTTCGCCGCCTTCAGCGCGATCGGCCTGGTCATCGAGAACGGCGTGCTGTACACCGCCACGTACGGCTTCGGGTGGGACGGCCCGGTCGCGAGCAACGTGTTCAAGTTCGTCGGCATCGGCACCGCCACCGTCTTCCGCTTCTGGTCCTACCGGACCTGGGTCTTCAAGGCGCTGCCCGTCCCCGCCGCCGGTTCGGAGCCGATACCCGAGCCGGCCCCCGTGCCGCGGCCCGAGCCCAGGCCGCAGCCCGTGCCCGAGCCGGCGCCCGCGAACAACTAGCACGACCCGCCCCCGGCACCGGGGCGCGGCCCCGCATTTCCCGGCACCCCGACCCGTCGATGCCCTTGCGCCCCGATGCCCTGATGCCCTGATGCCCTGATGCTTCAGCGGACCGTGGACTGCGGTTCGCTCCGGTCCGGCGCGGTGCGGCTGAGGAAGAGGGCGAAGACCGGCGGTTCCGCCTGGAGCAGTTCGAGACGCCCTCCGTCGGCCTCCGCCAGGTCCCGTGCGACCGCCAGGCCGATGCCCGTGGAGTTGCGGCCGCTGATGGCCCGCTCGAAGATCCGGTTTCCGAGGTCCGGCGGGACTCCCGGCCCCTCGTCCGTGACCTCCAGCACCGCCTGGTTCCCGATGACCCGGGTCCGCAGCGCGACCGTGCCGCCGCCGTGCATGAGGGCGTTCTCCACCAGGGTCGCCAGCACCTGCGCGACCGCGCCGGGCGTGCCCACGGCCCGCACGCCCTGCTTGCCGGAGCGCACGATGGCCCGGCCCGCACTGCGGTAGGCCGGGCGCCACTCCTCCACCTGCTGCTTGACGACCTCGTCGAGGTCGAAGGAGACCGCGGAGCCGGTGCGCGGGTCCCGGGAGTTCGTCAGCAGCCGCTGCACCACGTCCGTGAGCCGCTCCACCTGGGTCAGGGCGATCGTCGCCTCCTCCCGTACGGTCTCCAGGTCCTCGGTGACCGTGATCTCCTCCAGCCGCATCGACAGCGCCGTGAGGGGGGTGCGCAGCTGGTGCGAGGCGTCCGCGGCCAGGCGCCGCTCGGCGGTGAGCATCCTGGCGATCCGCTCGGCGCTGGAGTCCAGGACGTCCGCGACGCGGTCCAGCTCGGGGACCCCGTACCGCCGGTGCCGGGGCCGGGGGTCGCCCGATCCGAGCCGTTCCGCTGTCTCGGCGAGGTCGGTGAGCGGGGAGGTCAGCCGGTTCGCCTGCCGTACGGCGAGCAGGACGGCGGCCACGACGGCCAGCAGTGCCACCGCGCCGACCACCGCGAGGGTCCGCCCCACTTCCCGGGTGACCGTGGAGCGGGACTCCTCGACGATCACGATCTCGCCCTGTTCGCCGCGGGCGGTGCCGCGCACGACGCTGCCGTCGATCCGGTGCCCGACCTCCACGGCCGGCCGGCCGGGGACGACGACGCGGGCGTAGTGCCCGGCGTCGAGCTGCTCGGCGAGGGTGCCGGCGACGACCGGCTTCTTCTCCAGCACGTTCGCCTCGACGATGCCGACGAGCCGCAGAGCTTCGGAGTCGATCCGGTCCTGGGCGCTGCTGGTGATCGTCCGGGTCTCCACGATGACGAGGGAGACCCCGAAGACGGCGATCACGACGAGCACCACGGCGAGCGTGGAGTTGATGAGGCGGCGGCGCATGCCTAAGAGGATGCCTTAGGGGTGTCAGCTCTTCTCGAAGCGGAAGCCGACGCCCCGGACGGTGGCGATGTAGCGGGGGTTCGCGGCGTCGTCGCCGAGCTTCTTGCGCAGCCAGGAGATGTGCATGTCGAGGGTCTTGGTGGAGGACCACCAGGTGGTGTCCCAGACCTCGCGCATCAGCTGGTCGCGGGTGACGACCCGGCCGGCGTCCCGGACCAGGACCCGCAGCAGGTCGAACTCCTTGGCCGTGAGCTGGAGCTCCTCCTCGCCCATCCAGGCGCGGTGGGACTCGACGTCGATCCGTACGCCGTGGGTGGCGGGGGGCTGGGCCGTCTCGTTGGCGCCGCGCCGGAGCAGGGCCCGGACCCGGGCCAGCAGCTCGGCGAGCCGGAAGGGCTTGGTCACGTAGTCGTCGGCGCCCGCGTCGAGGCCGACGACCGTGTCCACCTCGTCCGCGCGGGCGGTCAGCACCAGGATCGGGAAGCCGTGTCCCTCCGCGCGCAGCCGGCGGGCGACTTCCAGCCCGTCCATGCCCGGCAGGCCCAGGTCCAGGACGACGAGGTCGACGCCTCCCTGCAGTCCCGCGTCCAGGGCGGCGGGGCCGTCCTCCCGGACCTCGACCTCGTACCCCTCCCGGCGCAGGGCGCGGGCCAGGGGCTCCGAGATGGATGCGTCGTCCTCGGCGAGCAGTACACGCGTCATGTGGGTGATGGTAGTCCGCAGGAGGTGAAAGGAGGGGTGTCCCTGCATACCCCTCTCGATCTGGGGTTATGAACTACCGACGACCTTCGATTAGCGCCGAACGGTTCCCCGGAATCCTGTGATCCATATCTCAAGTCCTTCCATATGCCGCCGTGTCGTGTCGTATGGTGGCGAGACGCCTGATGCACTACGCAGGGACCTTTGTGCCGAAAAGCGAGCCGAAGGTCTCTGTTTTCTGTCCGAGCCGGTTCGGCAGTCTTGACGGACTGACGCGACGGACCGCCGGTCCGGCTCGATGACAGTGAATGACCTGTGGGCCGGGCCCTGCGCGCGATGGTGCGCGTCAGGGCGTGGACCCGGGTGCGACCGAACCTTCGCCACCGACGCACACGCCGGGGCGAGACCCCGGGGCGTGGGGTTGCGGGACGGCCGTTGCCGGTACCGGCCACCCCCACCGGGCGCGGATGAGCTCACGAAGCCAAGCGTCCCGAGCAAGCAAGGATCGACCATGGCTTCCAGCCTGACGAAGGACTCGGCGGATCCGTCCGCGGAGAAGACCTTCTTCGGCCACCCCCGTGGCCTGGCCACGCTGTTCATGACCGAGATGTGGGAGCGCTTCTCCTACTACGGCATGCGCGCCCTCCTCGTCCTCTACCTGGTGTCCGGAGGCACAGAGGCCGCGACCGGCAGCCAGGGCGGCGGCCTCGCCTTCACGATGGCCACGGCGACGGCGATCTACTCCGTCTACGTGGCGATGGTCTACCTCATGGCCATGCCGGGCGGCTGGTTCGGTGACCGCGTCTGGGGCGCCCGCAAGACGGTCGCCATCGCCGGTGGCGTGATCATGGCCGGCCACGTGTCGCTGGCCCTTCCCGGCCAGGCGATGTTCTTCGTCGGCCTGGCGCTGGTGGCCGCCGGTTCGGGGCTGCTGAAGGCCAACATCTCGACGATGGTCGGCCACCTCTACGAGGGGCCGGACGACCCGCGTCGTGACGGCGGCTTCACGATCTTCTACATCGGCATCAACCTCGGTGCCTTCGTCGCCCCGTTCGTCGTCGGCACCGTCGGCGAGAAGGTCAACTGGCACCTGGGCTTCCTGCTCGCCGCTCTCGGCATGGGCCTGGGCCTGGTCCAGTTCCTCCTGGGCACCAAGAACCTGGCCCCCCGCAGCAGCGTCGTCCCGAACCCGCTGTCGGACGACGAGCGCAAGAGCGTGATCGTCAAGGTCGTCGGTGTCGTCGCCGTCGTCGGTGTCTTCTACGGCATCGTCGCCGCCCTCGGCATGTACACCCTGAACTGGGCACTGGTCCCGATCACCCTGGCCGGTCTGATCATCCCGGTGGCCGTACTGGTCCGCATCAAGCGCGACAAGGACCTGTCGGGCACCGAGCAGTCGAAGATGACCGCGTACATCTGGTTCTTCGTCGCCGCCGCCGTGTTCTGGATGATCTACGACCAGGGTGGTTCGACCCTGTCGCTGTTCGCCGACGGCAAGACCGCGGACACCGTCTTCGGCCTCGGCTTCCCGGCCACCTGGTACCAGTCGCTGAACCCGCTGTTCGTCATGGGTCTGGCGCCGGTCTTCGCCTGGCTGTGGCTCTGGCTGGCCCGTAAGAACCAGGAGCCGAACACCATCGTGAAGTTCGCGATGGGCCTGGTCCTGGTCGGCGCGTCCTTCTTCGTCTTCATCGTCCCGATGAACATGGCGGGCGACGGCACCAAGGTCTCCCCGATGTGGCTGGTCTCGATCTACATGATCCAGACCATCGGCGAGCTGTGCCTCTCCCCGGTCGGCCTCTCGGTCACGACGAAGATGGCCCCGCAGAAGTACGCCTCCCAGATGATGGGTGTCTGGTTCCTCGCGGTCACCGCGGGCGACTGCACCACCGGCATGCTGTCCATCGCCGGTGTGGACCTGAACGGCACGGGGGTGATCGCCTTCGAGGCGACCGCCGCGGTGCTCGCGGGCTTCGCGGTCTACTCGTACCGCAAGAAGGTCCAGTCGCTCATGGGCACGGTGCACTGACGCACCCCTGACGCAGCGGAGCGGCCCGGCACACCGGAAGGTGTGCCGGGCCGTTTCGTTGCGCCGGGCCGGTCTACCTCGTGCCGCGCAGACGGCGCCACGGGGTGAAGGTGAAGACCGCGCCGCCGAGCAGGACGACCGTGCCCGCCACCAGGGCCAGGGCCTTGATGCCGCCCTCGTCCTCGGCGCCGGTCTCGGCGAGGCCGCCCGAGGTGGTGGGGGCGCCGGCGGTGGTGTTGCCCGTGGTGGTGGGCGATCCGGAGCCGCCCGGCTGGGCGGCGGTGTCGAGCTCCAGCGAGACGCCGCTGCTGGCCGCCTTGCAGGGAACGTTGATCGGTGTGGCACCCGGGGCCATCGTGACGTCGATCGTCAGCTGGTCCGGGCTCAGCGTCACCTTGCCGGTCTTTCCGGGCGTGTAGGTGCCGGTCATGTCGCTGAGGCTGACCGGGCCCTTGTCCGGGATCGGTTCCGCGTTGGCCGGGCCGGAGACCTTGACCTTGCCGCTGTCGGCGCCGCCGAGCCGGACGTCCATCGAGGGCTTGAGGGCCCCCGCGGGCAGGGCCATGGGCGCGGCCATGGCGCCCTTCGCGGTCTTGACCGTGAGGTCGTACTTGCCGCCGTTCTTCTTCGCGTTGATGGTGACCGGGGTCTTGATGCCCCCGGGGACGACCGGGCCGCAGTCGAAGGCGACCTCGACGGCCTTGCCCGGGAAGTCGGTCCGGCCGCCGCCTCCGCCGCTGGTGGAGCCACCGGTGGACGTGGCGCCGCCCGAGGTGGTGGAGCCCCCGGAGGAGGTGGTGGAGCCCGTCGTGCCGGCGGAGCCGGTGGAGCCGCCGGTCGTGCCGGCGGTGCCCGTGGTGCCTCCGTTCGTGGTGCCGCCGTTGGTGGTGCCGCCGCTGGAGCCCGCCGACACGTCGATGGTGGCCCCGGCGCTCACGGCGCCCTGCGGGGCGCATTTGGTGACGAACGTGCCGAAGGAGAAGGTGACGGCGACGTCGTACTTGCCGGGGGTCAGGGTGATCTTGCCGGCCTTGGTGAGCTTCAGCTTGCCCTTCATGGGCGACATGACCATGGGGGCCTTCTTGGGGATCGGCGGGTTCTTCTTCTCCCCGACGACCTTCAGCTCGCCCATTCCCCCGCCCAGCGCGATCCAGCCGGTGGGCTGGACGGCGTCCTGAGGGATGTCCATCAGGTCCGTGTTGTTCGAGGCGGGCTTGACGGTCTCCCAGACCACGTCGACCTCGTCGCCGACCTTGGCCGTGGCCGGGGCGGTGATCTTGGCGGTGGTCTCGCCCTCGACCGGGCTGCCACCGCCCGCCGGGGGAACGCACTTGACCTTGTACGTGGCCTCTCCGGCCAGGGCGGGTGAAGCCGAGATGGCGATACCCGCGCCGCCGAGCAGCAGCGCGACCGCGGCCGCGCTCACCCTCCGTTGGGTTTTCACGAATGTCCCTTCGTCGTCGAACGGTTCTCAGACGGTGCGGACGTCTGTGGTGCTGACTCCGGCGCGCTGTCCGGGGTGAACCACGGCAGGACCGCCGTGGGGGTCTCGGGGGGCGCCGCCGGGGGTGCGGAGCGGGCCGGCGCGGATCCCCGTACGCCGGGGCCCGCGGACAGGACGCGCGGCAGGCGGGCCGTGACCGCGGCTGCCGCGGCCGGGAGCCGGACGCCGCGGTGGCGTCCGCCGGCGGGCGCCGGGCGGCGCGGGCGGACCTTGTCGACGACGGCCATGCCGATGCGGAAGAGCGCGGCCGGGACGACCACCAGGAGCAGGCCCCGGAAGAGCAGGACCCCGTACGGGCGGTCCACGCCCCAGGGCTGGGTGGCCACGACCGTCTCGCCGTACTTGAGGGAGATCGTGTAGTCCCCGTACGCGCCCGCCGTGAGAGCCACGTCCAGCGCGATCTCGGCCTTGCCGCCCGGGGGGACGGTGCCCTTCCAGCGGACCTCCTCCCACAGCGGGGCGAACACCCCGTGCGCGGTGCCGAGCTGGAAGACCGGGTCCTTGACGGGGGCGGAGCCGAGGTTGCCGACGGTGACCGTGAACTTCCGGGCGGGCGGGGCGCCGAACCAGGTCAGCACCCCGTCCTCGCCCTCGAGCCGGACGCCGGTGAGCAGCGCGAGGCGCGGGGTGCCGGATTCGGCGGGCAGTTCGGCGACGGGGTGGCCGGTGATCTTCAGGGGTGCGGCGACGGTGGACTGGTCGCCGTTGACCGAGGTGACGTTGACGACGCAGGGGCAGGGCTTGGGCGGCTCGACCACGGGCAGCTGGGCGGCGAAGCGCCCGTCGTCGGCGACCGAGACGGCGGCTCCGTCGGCGTTGGCGCAGCTGTTGGTGCCGCCGATCATGTTCTGGCCGCAGATCAGCAGCATCACCAGGGTCTTGGCCCGCCAGCCGGTGCCGGTGACGGTGATCTCGGTGCCCTTGGCGGCCTCCTGGAGGGAGAGGGTCACGGCGGGCTCGGCCTCGTCGGACGCGGCCGGGGCGGCCGGGAGCAGGGCGAGGGCCAGGGCCAGGGCGCACACCGCCAGCCCTGCCGCGAGGAGGGCTCCGGGCCTTCCGGTGGCTCCGGGTCGGACGCCGGCGCGGGCCTTGGCACTCACCTGGATGCTCCCGTCGGTTCGTGTTCCGGTGCGCGGCTGTGCGCGGGGTCCGGCGCCGGGTCCGGCGGCGGGTCCGTACGGGCCGCCCGTCTGCGTACGAGGAGCAGCGCGGCCAGGGTGGTCCCGCCGAGGACGAGCAGCCCGGCGCCCGTCCAGCCCGCGATCCGCCACGGCACGAACCAGGCGGAGGCGGCGGCGGAGGCCCGGGCGCCGCCGGGGGCGGTGACGGTGAGGGTGAGGTCGACGCGGTCGAGGACCGGGGCTCCGGGCCAGGGTTCGGTGAGCCGGACCCGCTGGCCCGGGAGCAGTTCGAGGGGCAGGGTGCGGGGGCCGCGGCCGGGCACGTCGCCGAGCAGGCCCTCCGCGCGGATCCCCAGCTCCGGGGAGAGGGCCACGTTGCCCCGGTTGACCAGGGTGTAGGTGACCTCCGCGGCGGAGCCCCGGCCCCGGACGGCGAGGTCCTCGACGGTGAGGGCCGCCAGGGCGGGGCCGCCGACGCGCAGGTGGATCCGTACGCCCGCCTCGCGGCCGCCCTCGGTGGCGACCACCGCGGCGGGGTGGTCGCCGGGCGGGGCGGCGGGGGGCACGGTGACGGTGAAGGGGACCACGGCCCGGGTGCGGGGCGGGATCTTCACGCTCGTACCGGTCCCGAAGCTGATCCAGGACCCGGCCCCGGCGGCGGTGCCGGCCGGGGGCGCGGCGGGGCGCACCGCGAGGGCGCCGTCGGCGGTGTTGTAGGCGTCGGCCCCGCGCAGGCTGACGGTCCGCTCCCGGTCGGTGGTGTTGGCCAGGGCGAGGCGGTCCTCCAGTACGGAGCCGGCGGTGCCCGCGAGGTAGAAGTACGGGCGGGCGCCGCCGGACCGGGATGCCGTGCTCCCGGCAGCGGGCTCGGCGCTCCAGCCGGGCTCGGCGGCGGCGGGCTGCGCGGAGCCGGCCAGCAGGGCGGCCGCGGTGAGCAGCGGCGCGAGGATGCGTACGCGCAGGCGCAGGTGCGCGCGAAGGCGCGGCACGCGGGGGCGCGCGTGCCGGTCGGGGGCGTGGAGCACGGGCATGGCCGGGGGTGCTCCGTTCAGGGCCGGGCCCGCCCGCCGCGCCGGGTCAGCCAGAGCACGCCGGCCGCGCCGGAGAGCAGCACGGTGGCGCCGAGGGTGCCGAGGGCGAGGGCGGAGTCGGTGGGTCCGGTCTGCGGGAGGGTGTCGGAGCCCCCGGCGGGCGGCGGGGCGCTGCCGCCGGGCGCGGTGACGTCCAGTTCCAGGGCCGGGCCGGGGCTGTTGCCGGGGGTGCAGGTGGTCGTGGTGCCCATGGCCTTGATGGTGAGCACCCCGGCGGTGAAGGTGACCTTGCCGCTCTTCTTGGGCGTGTAGGTGCCCGAGAGGTCGGTGATCTTGATGGGGGTGTCGGCGGGCGCGGCCTCCGGGTTGGGCGGGCCCGACACCGGCACGGTCGCCTGTTCGGCGCCGCCGACGACGATGACCGCGCTGGGGCTCATCGCGCCCTTGCCGAGCTCGATGGGGCTGGACGAGACGCCCTTCTGGAAGGACATCGTCAGCTTGTAGCCGTCCCCCTCCTGGACGGCCTTGATGTCGATGGGCGAAACCGCCGACTTGTCCCCGATCGGGGTCTTGCAGTCGTAGGCCACGTCGACGACGGTGGCGTGCGCCGCGGGGGCGGCCAGCAGGACCGCCGATCCGGCCAGCGCGGCGGCCAGCGCGAGCGCGGTGGAGCGTTTCCGGTCGGACACCTTCGTCTTCCCCTCGGGCCACAAGTTACTGACGACACATCAGATCGGTGGCTCAAGGTACGCCCGGGGCCTTGCGGAGGGAAGACAAAGGACAGCCCGGATCAGCGGCCCGCCGGCCGCCCCGTTTCAGCCGTTTCCACCCGCCCGGACCACCTGGACGCCCCGCTGCCAGACGGCGGAGACGAGCGGGACGCCGGGCCGGTAGGCGAGGTGCACGTGGCTGGGGGCGTCGAGGAGGGCCAGGTCGGCGCGGGCCCCGGGGCTGAGGACGCCGATGTCGCCGCGGCGCAGGGCGCGCGCTCCGCCGGCGGTGGCCGACCAGAGGGCCTCGTCGGGGGTCATCCCCATGTCCCGGACGGCGAGGGCGATGCAGAAGGGCATCGAACTCGTGTAGGACGAGCCGGGGTTGCAGTCCGTGGACAGGGCGACGGTGGCGCCCGCGTCGATCAGGCGGCGGGCGTCGGGCCACGGGGCGCGGGTGGAGAACTCGGCGCCGGGCAGCAGGGTGGCGACGGTGGTCGCGGCGGCCTGCGCGAGGGCGTCCACGTCGGCGTCGGTGAGGTGGGTGCAGTGGTCGGCCGAGGCGGCCTCCAGCTCCACGGCCAGCTGCACGCCGGGGCCGTGGGAGAGCTGGTTGGCGTGGACGCGCGGGATCAGCCCGGCGGCGGCGCCCGCGGCGAGGATCGCGCGGGCCTGGTCCCCGTCGAAGGCGCCCTTCTCGCAGAAGACGTCCACCCAGCGGGCGTACGGGGCGCAGGCCTCCAGCATCTCGCCGGTCACCAGGGCCACGTAGGCCGCCGGGTCCTCGGCGTAGTCCGGGGAGACGATGTGTGCGCCGAGGTAGGTGACCTCCTCGGTGTGCGCGGCGGCGATCCGCAGCGCCCGGGCCTCGTCGGCGACGGTGAGGCCGTAACCGGACTTGGTCTCGAAGGTGGTGGTGCCCTGGCGGCGGGCCTCGTCGAGGTGGCGCACCAGGTTGGCCTCCAGCTCGGCGTCGGTGGCGGCGCGGGTGGCGGCGACGGTGGTGCGGATGCCTCCGGCGGAGTAGCTGCGGCCGGACATGCGGGCGTTGAACTCGGCGGTGCGGTCGCCGGCGAAGACCAGGTGCGAGTGGGAGTCGACGAAGCCGGGGACGACGGCGCGGCCGGCGGCGTCGTACGCCTCGTCCGCCGCCGGGGCCTCCGCCGTGGGGCCGACCCAGGCGATCTTGTCGTCCTCGATGACGACGGCCGCGTTCTGGACGAGGCCGAGGGGGCCTTCGCCGAGGGCGGGGTCGTTGGTGACGAGGCTGCCGATGTTCGTGATGGCGGTGGTGGTCATGGTTCCTCTCGGGGCTTGGTTGTCCCCCGCCCCGCCGCAGGCGTCCCGTCAGGTGCGGAGGGCGGCGATGGACTCGGACAGGGCGGACGGGACGTCCGGTACGAGGGTGTGGTGGCCGTCGCGGACGACGTGCCGGCCGCCCACCACCGTGTGCCGGACGTCCGCGGCCGAGGCGGCGAAGACGGCCGTCTCGGCGCCGAGGCGCGGCAGGGGACCGGCCGTCCGTACGGAGTCCAGCGCGACCGTGGTGAAGTCCGCGAGCGCGCCCGCCTCCAGGCGCCCTGCGTCGGCCCGGCCGAGCGCGGCATGCCCGTCGGCCGTGGCGGCTGTGAGCAGCGCGTTCGCCGTCCAGTGGCCGCGGGTGCGGCTGCGCAGGCGCTCGTTCAGCTCCATGGCCCGTGCCTCCTCCAGCAGGTCGATGACCGCGTGGCTGTCGCTGCCGAGGGACAGCGGGCTGCCCGCCTGCTGCAGGCGGACCGCGGGGCCGGTCCCGTCGGCGAGGTCGCGTTCGGTCGTCGGGCACATGCAGGTGCCGGTGCTCGTGCCGCCGAGGAGGGCGATGTCGGCGTCGGTGAGGTGGGTGTTGTGGACGCCGGTGGTGCGCGGGCCGAGCACCCCGTGGTCGGCGAGCAGCCGGGTCGGGGTACGGCCGTGCGCGGCCTGGCAGGCCTCGTTCTCGGCGGTCTGCTCGGAGAGGTGGACGTGCAGCGGGGCCCGCTGTTCCCCGGCCCAGCGGGCCACGGTGGCGAGCTGCTCGGCGGGCACGGCGCGCACCGAGTGGATCGCGGCGCCGATCAGGGCGTGCTCGCGGGGCTTGAGGGCGCTCACCCGCTCGGCCCAGGCGTCGGCGGTGCCGTCGGAGAAGCGCAGCTGGTGCGGGTTCGGGGCCTCCCCGAACCCGGCCGACAGGTAGGCCGTGTCCAGCAGGGTGATCCGGATGCCGGCCGCGGCGGCCGCCTCGATCAGGGCTTCGCCCATGGCGTTCGGGTCCGCGTAGGCGGCGCCGCCGGGGGCGTGGTGGACGTAGTGGAACTCGCCGACGTTCGTGATGCCGGCCAGGGCCATCTCGGCGTAGACGGCGCGGGCGAGCGCGAAGTACGTGTCGGGGGTGAGGTTCTGGGCGACCTTGTACATCACGTCGCGCCAGGTCCAGAAGGTGCCCGAGCCGACCTGGACGGTGGAGCGCAGGGCCCGGTGGAAGGCGTGGCTGTGCGCATTGGCGAGGCCCGGCAGGGTCAGGCCGCGCAAGACCTCCGCGCCCGGGGGCGGGGTGTCCACGCCGGTGCGCAGGGCCCCGATCCGGCCGTCGGCGGTCACCTCCAGGGCGACGCCCGGCTCGACGTGGGTGCCGAGCCAGGCGTGCTCCAGCCAGTACGTCTTGTGCGCGGTCACCCCGTGCCCCGTCACCTGCATGCGAGTCCTTCCAGTACGTCGGCGAGGGCCAGCACCCCGGCCACGCAGTCGTCCTCGGCGGCGAACTCCCGTGGGGAATGGGAGACGCCGGTCGGATTCCGTACGAACAGCATCGCGGTCGGGACGGCCGCGGAGAGGATTCCGGCGTCGTGTCCCGCCCCGGTGCCGAGGACGGGGACGGCGCCGCCCAGGATCCGGTTCAGCTCGTCCCGCAGGGCGTGCTCGAATTCGACGACCGGGGTGAAGGACTCCCGGACGACCGCGAGGTCGATGCCGTCCTGGTCGGCGCGCTCGCGGGCGGCCTTCTCGACGGCCGTGACGACCGTGTCCAGGGTGGCCTGGTCGGCTGCGCGCGAGTCGAGCCAGCCGCGCACCAGGGACGGGATCGCGTTGACCCCGTTGGGCTCGACCGCGATCTTCCCGAAGGTGGCGACGGCCCCGGCGAGGGCCGCCTCGGTACGGGCGGCCAGCACGGTCGCCGCGTACGTCAGCATCGGGTCGCGGCGGTCCACGAGACGGGTGGTGCCCGCGTGGTTGGCCTCGCCGCGGAAGTCGAACCGCCAGCGGCCGTGCGGCCAGATCGCCGAGGCGATGCCGACGCGGTCCCCCGACAGGTCCAGGGCCCGTCCCTGTTCCACGTGCAGTTCGACGAAGGCCCCGATGCGGGCGAGGCGTTCGGGGTCGGCCCCGATGGTCTCGGGGTCGTACCCGGCGGCCTCCATGGCCTGGGGCAGGGCGATGCCGTCGGCGTCGCGGAGCGCGTACGCCTTCTCCTTGGTCAGCTGCCCGGCGGCGAGCCGGGAGCCGACGCAGGCGAGGCCGAAGCGGGCCCCTTCCTCGTCACCGAAGTTGGTGATGGCAAGTGGCCTGGAGAACTCCGCGCCCCTCCTGCGGAGTTCGTCCAGGGCCGCGAAGGAGGACACCACCCCGAGGGGGCCGTCGAAGGCCCCGCCGTCGGGGACGGAGTCGAGGTGCGAGCCGGTGACCACGGCGTCGCCCGCGAGGGGGTCGCCGAGCCAGGCCCACTGGTTGCCGTTGCGGTCGGTCTCGTAGGTCAGGCCGCGCGCCAGTGCCTGCTCCTGGAACCAGGTCCGGCAGTCGGCGTCCGCCCCGGTCCAGGCGTAGCGGCGGTAGCCGCCGGACTCCGCGTGGCGGCCGAGGGGCACGAGATCCGCCCACATGGTGTGGAAGGAAGCGGCCTCGCTCACGCGTCGTCGCCCTCGCGCATCGGGACGCGCACGCCGCGCTCGTCCGCCACGGACTCGGCGATGTCGTAGCCCGCGTCGACGTGCCGGATGACGCCCATGCCGGGGTCGTTGGTGAGCACGCGGCGGATCTTCTCGCCCGCGAGCGGGGTGCCGTCGGCGACCGTGACCTGGCCCGCGTGGATGGAGCGGCCCATGCCGACGCCGCCGCCGTGGTGCAGGGAGACCCAGGAGGCGCCGGAGGCGACGTTGACCATGGCGTTCAGCAGCGGCCAGTCGGCGATGGCGTCCGAGCCGTCGAGCATGGCCTCGGTCTCGCGGTACGGGGAGGCCACCGAACCGCAGTCGAGGTGGTCGCGGCCGATGACCAGCGGGGCGGCCAGCTCGCCGCTCGCGACCATGTCGTTGAAGCGCTCGCCGGCCTTGTCGCGCTCGCCGTAGCCGAGCCAGCAGATGCGCGCGGGCAGACCCTGGAAGTGGACGCGCTCGCCCGCCATCTTGATCCAGCGGTGCAGGGACTCGTTCTCCGGGAAGAGTTCGAGCATCGCCTTGTCGGTCTTGTGGATGTCGGAGGCCTCGCCGGACAGGGCGGCCCAGCGGAAGGGGCCCTTGCCCTCGCAGAACAGCGGCCGGATGTAGGCGGGGACGAAGCCGGGGAAGGCGAAGGCGCGGTCGTAACCGGCCAGCTGGGCCTCGCCGCGGATGGAGTTGCCGTAGTCGAAGACCTCGGCGCCCGCGTCCATGAAGCCGACCATGGCCTCGACGTGCCGGGCCATGGACTCGCGGGCCCGGGTGGTGAAGCCCGCCGGGTCCTTGGCCGCGTAGGAGGCCATGTCCTCGAAGTCGACGCCCGTCGGCAGGTAGGCGAGCGGGTCGTGCGCCGAGGTCTGGTCCGTGACGATGTCGATCGGCGCGCCCTCGGCGAGCATCTGCGGGAGCAGGTCGGCGGCGTTGCCGAGCAGGCCGATGGAGAGGGGCCTGCGGGCGTCACGGGCCTCGACGGCCAGCTGGAGGGCGTGCTGGAGGCTGTCGGCCTTCACGTCGAGGTAGCGGTGCTCGATGCGGCGCTCGATGGCGCGCGGGTCGACGTCGATGCAGATCGCGACGCCGTCGTTCATGGTCACGGCGAGCGGCTGGGCGCCGCCCATGCCGCCGAGGCCGGCGGTGAGGGTGATGGTGCCGGCGAGGGTCCCGCCGAACTTCTTGGCCGCGACGGCCGCGAAGGTCTCGTAGGTGCCCTGGAGGATGCCCTGGGTGCCGATGTAGATCCACGACCCGGCGGTCATCTGGCCGTACATGGTCAGGCCCAGCTGCTCCAGACGGCGGAACTCCTCCCAGTTGGCCCAGTCGCCGACGAGGTTGGAGTTGGCGAGCAGGACGCGCGGCGCCCACTCGTGGGTCTGCATCACGCCGACCGGGCGGCCGGACTGGACGAGCATCGTCTCGTCCTGCTTGAGGGTCTGCAGGGTGCGGACCATCGCGTCGTACGAGCGCCAGTCGCGCGCGGCCTTGCCGGTGCCGCCGTAGACGACCAGCTTGTCGGGGTGCTCGGCGACCTCGGGGTCGAGGTTGTTCTGGAGCATCCGCAGCGCGGCCTCCTGCTGCCATCCCAGGGTGCTGAGCCCGGTGCCTCGCGCTGCCCGTACGGGGCGGGGTCCTGACATGGCGGTGCCTCCTCCGATGTTGGTCAATCCATTCACATCCTCGCCCCCTGAATAGATTCAGTCAACAGCTGCGGCCGGCGCCTTCGGATGATGGGATGGCGGGCATGGCTGCCGACACGCACGGGCCCACGGACGCGGAAGGCGCCGCCGCGCGCCGGGACCTGGCCGTACGCGCCGCGGTCGAGCAGGGCCTGCTGGACTCGGAGCCGCTGGCCTGCCTGCTGGACGTCGCCGGAATCCGTGCCTCGGCCGCCGCCCTGACCGCCGCCTTCGCGGCCGCGCTTCCGCCCGGCACCCCCGTCCTGCACGCCTTCGCCGTCAAGGCCGCCCCGCTCGTGCCGGTGCTGTCGCTGCTCGCCGACGCCGGGCTCGGCTGCGAGGTGGCCGGCCCCGGCGAGCTGGCGCTGGCCCGGGCGGCCGGGGTGGAACCGGGGCGGACGGTCCTGGACTCCCCCGCCAAGACCGCCGCCGAGCTACGCGAGGCCCTCCGCCTGGGGATCGCCGTCAACGCCGACAGCCGGCAGGAGCTGGAACGCCTCGACGCGCTCGTCGCCGCCGCACCCACCCGGTCCCCGATCGGGATCCGGATCAACCCGCAGACCGGGGCGGGCGCCATCGACGCCCTGTCCACCGCCACGGCGACCTCGAAGTTCGGCGTCCCGCTGCGCGATCCCGGCGCGCGCGAATGGCTGGTACGGGCCTGCCTCGAGCGGCCGTGGCTGACCCGCCTGCACGTCCACTCGGGCTCCCAGGGCGTCCCGCTCCATCTGATCGCGGAAGGCGTACGGGAGCTGCACGCCCTGGCCGAGGAGATCAACGCGGCCGCCGGGCGCCGCCAGGTCGACACCCTCGACATCGGCGGCGGCCTCCCGGTGAACTTCGCCTCCGACGCCCACACCCCGGGCTACCCGGAGTACGTGGCCGCCCTGCGCGCGGCCGCCCCGGCCCTCTTCGACGGCTCGTACGGCCTCGTGACGGAGTTCGGCCGGTCCCTGCTGGCCAAGCACGGCCTGGTCCTGGCCCGGGTCGAGTACACCAAGACCACCGGGGCCCGCCCCATCGCCCTCACCCACGCCGGGGTCCAGCTGGCGACCCGCACGGTCTACGCCCCGGCGGCCTGGCCTCTGCGGATCCTGCCGTACGACGCGAAGGGCGCCCCGAAGACCGGTGCCCCGGTCGCCCAGGACATCGCGGGCCCGGCCTGTTTCGCCGGGGACCTGCTCGCCACCGGCCGGGAGCTGCCCCTGCTGGTCCCGGGCGACCTGATCGCCGTCCCCGACACCGGGGCGTACTTCTTCACCGCCCACTACGCCTACAACAGCCTCCCGCGGCCTGCGGTGCACGGCTTCGCCGTGACCGCGCGGGGCGGGGTCGGCTTCCGCCTCGCCCGTCCGGCGCAGAGCCTCGCGGAGATCGTCGCGGAGGCGGGCGGCGGCTTCCGGGACGCCCTGCGGTGACCGCTGCGCGGGGCCGACGCCGCCGAAGGCGTCCTCGGCCGTCCGCACGGCCCGCTCGCAGCGGCTGGGACACTCCCCGCGCCGCCCCTTCGCCGTGTGCCGGGGCCCCCGGACCGCTGCTCAAACGGCGGGGCCCCCGCAGCGGCGCCGCGGGGGTCACTCCACGAACAGCCCCCGGGCCGCGGCCCTGGCGTCGAAGGCCTCCAGCCGCGCCTGCGCGTCCGGCAGGGCGTCCGCCATCGCCTCCAGCAGCACCCGCCCCAGCAGCATGGGCGCGCACGCCGTGTCGAAGGCCAGCCCGGTCCCGACCGGCGCCGGGATCAGCAGGTCGGAGTGGCGGGCCACCGGGGCGAAGGCCGAGTCGGCGACGGTCACCACGGTCAGGCCCGCCCGGCGCGCGCGCTCCAGCGTGTCCACGACCTCCCGGGGGTGGCGGGGCAGCGCGAAGCAGAGGAGCGCCGTGGCCCCCTCGTAGAGGGCCGCGTCGATCCGGTCCTCCAGCATCGAGCCGCCCTCGTCGAGGAGCCGTACGTCGGGGTGCACCTTGGCGGCGAAGTACGCGAAGCCGCGCGCCTGCGAGGAGGCCGCCCGCAGCCCCAGGACCGGCAGCGGGACCGAGGCGGCGAGCAGCCGGCCCGCCTCCTGCACCGGCGCGGGGTCCGCGAGCACCGCCGCCAGCTGCCGCAGGTTCTCGATCTCGCCCTGGACGGCCTGCTGGTACTCGTTGTACGCGTCCTCGTGCGCGGCGGCCGCCGCCCGCTCGGCCGGGGCCACCTCGCGCAGGTGGCGGCGCAGCGCGGGGTACCCGTCGAAACCGAGGGCCACCGCGAAGCGGGTCACCGAGGGCTGGCTCACCCCGGCCAGCTCCGCCAGCTCCACGCTCGACAGGAAGGGCACCTCGGCCGCCCCGCGCACCATGCAGTGCGCGATCCGCCGCTGGGTCGGTGTCAGCCGGTGTCCCTCGAACAGCTTCTGCAACCGCGCGGCCGGGCTGTCAGTCATCCCGTCCCCTCCGTCCCGGTGTTCCATTCAGTCACGGAGCACTCTGCATGCGGTTATGCAGCTCGGCAAGCCGGTGCCGCTCCGCGAGACGCGGGCGCCCGCGCGATACGGGGGCTACCCCCAGTGCCCCGGCACACGGCGGTTCCTACGGTGGGGGCCATGGACGCCCACGCCCGAGAGCTGAAGAAGGAACTCGACGCCACATTGGACGCCCGGCGGGAGCTGGGGCCGGAGTACGAGGCCGCGCTGGTGGACTCGTTCGTCGAGAAGGTCGACACCCAGGTCAGGCGCCGCCTCGCGGAGGAACGCCTGTCCGCCGCGCGCGGCGGCGGCCCGCCCCGGGAACCGGCGGACGGGAACTTCGGCGAGCGCTTCGGCTTCGCCGTCGTCAGCCTGGTCCTGGCGATCCCGCTCTCGGCCATCGCCGCGACCCAGGCCCACCTCAGCGGCCTCCTCGTCGCCTGGGTGGGCATCGTGGGCGTGAACTTCATCCACGCGGGCAAACGACTGCGGTCAGGCGGAGGCAGGGACGCCTCCGCCTGACCGCAGTCGTGAGGAGCGGGTGGCGCGGGGACCGCCGCACCCCGGTCGCCCGGGGGCGGGACGACGGCGGTCCCCGCGGTGGACACGGCCGGGTCAGGGCCCTCCGCGTCCGTGGCGCCGACGTGGTCCGGGAGCCGCTCCGGGTACACGACGCCGTCGGTGGTGCCGGCCGGGATCCGGTCTCCCGGACTCCCCTGCCGACGACCACCACTGTGCCGCAGCCGTGTTAACCGGGTGCTGCCGCCACGTGTCGGGTCCGTACCGTTCGCGCGACGGCCGCATGCGCCGCCGGTCCCGCGGCGGCCGGGCCCGCTGCTACTTGGAGCCCTTGGCGAGGAACGCCAGCAGGTCCTGGCGGCTGACCACACCGGTCGGCTTGCCCTCGACCAGCACGATCGCCGCGTCCGCCTCGCCGAGCACCGCCATCAGCTCGGACACCGGCTCGCCGGAGCCGACCTGCGGGAGCGGGGCGCTCATGTGCTTCTCCAGCGGGTCGCCGAGGGAGGCCCGCTGCGCGAACAGCGCGGCGAGGAGCTCCTTCTCGACCACGGAGCCGATGACCTCGGCGGCCATCACGTCCGGGTGTCCGGCGCCCGGCTTCACGATCGGCATCTGCGAGACGCCGTACTCGCGCAGGACCTCGATGGCCTGGCCGACCGTCTCCTCGGGGTGCATGTGGACGAGGGAGGGGATGCCGCCCTCCTTGTCGTCGAGCACGTCGCCGATGCGCGCGGAGGGCCCGGCCTCCTCCAGGAAGCCGTGTCCGGCCATCCACTCGTCGCTGAAGATCTTGCTGAGGTAGCCGCGGCCGCTGTCGGGCAGCAGGACGACGACCACGTCGTCCGGGCCCAGGCCCTCGGCGGCGCGCAGCGCGGCGACGACCGCCATGCCGCAGGAGCCGCCGACGAGCAGGCCCTCCTCCTTCGCCAGCCGGCGCGTCATCTGGAAGGAGTCCTTGTCGGACACCGCGATGATCTCGTCGGTGACGTTCGGGTCGTAGGCGGTCGGCCAGAAGTCCTCGCCGACGCCCTCGACCAGGTACGGACGGCCGGTGCCGCCGGAGTAGACCGAGCCCTCGGGGTCGGCGCCGATGACCTTGACCTTGCCCCCGGACACGCCCTTCAGGTAGTTGCCGGTGCCGGAGATCGTGCCGCCGGTGCCGACGCCCGCGACGAAGTGGGTGATCTTCCCGTCCGTCTGGTCCCACAGCTCGGGACCGGTGGTCTCGAAGTGCGAGCGCGGGTTGTTCGGGTTGCTGTACTGGTCGGGCTTCCATGCGCCCGGCGTCTCGCGCACGAGGCGGTCGGAGACGTTGTAGTACGAGTCCGGGTGGTCGGGGTCGACGGCGGTCGGGCAGACCACCACGTCGGCGCCGTACGCCCGCAGGACGTTGATCTTGTCCAGGGACACCTTGTCAGGGCAGACGAAGATGCACTTGTAGCCCTTCTGCTGGGCCACGATGGCGAGTCCTACACCCGTGTTGCCACTGGTCGGCTCCACGATGGTGCCGCCGGGCTTGAGAGCTCCGCTCTGCTCGGCCGCCTCGATCATCCGTACGGCGATCCGGTCCTTCACGGACCCGCCGGGATTGAAGTACTCGACCTTGGCCAGGACGGTGGCCTGGAGGCCTTCGGTCACACGGTTGAGCTTCACCAGCGGGGTGTTGCCGACGAGGCTGATCATCGAGTCGTGGAATTGCACCATGTTCTCCAAGGAGGGGACTCCACGGGTTCTCCGGGAGGTCAGGCCAGAGTATGCGGAAAGGGATTGGCCGACCGTCCGTACGGGGCAGGAAGGTCAACAGGGCCGAGTCAGGGAAGCGAGGTGGCCTGAAGAGTGTCCAGGGCGAGAACGGCCCGCCGGATCGCGGCGGGGGCAGCGTACGGCGGAGGCGGACTCGGGCTGGTCGGGGCCGCCGCGGTGGGTCTGGTGCTGGCCGAGGTGCAGTTCGCCAAGCGGACGGTGGGGACCGGGCTGCCGGACCCCCCGCGCGCGGACGGGCTGTACGGGAGCGAGTTCTCCGGGCCCGAACAGAGTCCCGGCCCCGTGCGCCTGGGGATGCTGGGCGACTCCACGGCGGCGGGGCTCGGCGTGCGGCGGGCGCGGCAGACCCCGGCGGCCCTGCTGGCCTCCGGACTGGCGGCGGTGGCCGAGCGGCCGGTGGAGCTGCGCAACGTGGCCCTCTCGGGGGCCATGTCGGACGACCTGGACCGGCAGGTGAACCTGCTGCTGGACGCGGACGCCCCGGTCCCCGACGTGTGCGTGATCATGATCGGCGCGAACGACGTGACCCGCCGGATGCCTCCCACCCAGTCGGTGCGGCTGCTGACGGCCGCGGTCCGGCGGCTGCGGCTGGCGGGGGCCGAGGTAGTCGTGGGCACCTGCCCGGACCTGGGCACCATCGAGCCGGTGTACCAGCCGCTGCGCTGGGTGGCCCGCAGGGTCTCTCGCCAGCTGGCCGCCGCGCAGACCATAGGGGTGGTCGCGCTGGGCGCCCGTACGGTCTCGATGGGGGACCTGCTGGGCCCCGAGTTCGCCGCGAACCCGCGGGAGATGTTCGGGCCCGACTCCTACCACCCCTCGGCCGAGGGGTACGCGACCGCCGCCATGGCCGTGCTGCCGACCCTGTGCGCGGCGCTCGGGCTGTGGCCGGAGTCGGACCGGCTGGACGTGTCGCGGGACGAGGACATGCTCCCCGTGGCTCAGGCGGCGTCCGCGGCGGCCGGACAGGCGGGTACGGAGGTCACGGCGGCCCGCGGGCCCTGGGCCCTGCTCAAGCACCGCAGGCGGCGGCGGGTGCCCGGCGAGGAGCTGCCGGAGCACCACCGCCGCGAGACGGACGCGGGCCTCGCGGACACCGGGGCCGCCGGCCCGTGAGAGGGCGGGCAGCCGGGCAGCCTGCCGGGGAGGCGGCTGCCCGCAGCCCGGCCCGCTCCCGGCCCGGGGGACCGGGCGGTGTCCACGGGTGTTTGAGGCGCGGGGTCCCGGGCATGGCACCGGCAGCGGCCGGCCACGGCCCGCACACCCCGCGGGAGCGACGGGCATCACACCGCCAGGCCGGTGACCTCGACGGTACGGGGCGGTAACTTCGCATGCGGTCCCGCAACGTCGCACCCTTGGAGCCCCGATGCCCGAAGCCGTCATCGTTTCCACTGCCCGCTCGCCCATCGGGCGCGCCTTCAAGGGTTCCCTCAAGGACGTCCGCCCGGACGACCTGACCGCCACGATCATCCAGGCCGCCCTCGCCAAGGTCCCGGAGCTGGACCCGCGCCAGATCGACGACCTGATGCTGGGCTGCGGCCTGCCGGGCGGGGAGCAGGGCAACAACCTCGGTCGCATCGTGGCCGTGCAGATGGGCATGGACTACCTGCCGGGCACCACGATCACCCGGTACTGCTCCTCCTCGCTGCAGACCTCCCGGATGGCGCTGCACGCCATCAAGGCGGGCGAGGGCGACGTCTTCATCTCGGCCGGCGTGGAGATGGTGTCGCGGTTCGCCAAGGGCAACTCGGACTCGTGGCCCGACACCCACAACCCGCTGTTCGCCGACGCGGAGGCCCGTACCGCCGCCGTGGCGCAGAGCGAGGGCTCCTCCTGGCACGACCCGCGCGAGGACGGCCTGGTCCCCGACGCGTACATCGCGATGGGCCAGACCGCGGAGAACCTTGCCCGGATCAAGGGTGTGACCCGCCAGGACATGGACGAGTTCGGCGTGCGCTCGCAGAACCTCGCCGAGGCCGCCGTCAAGAACGGCTTCTGGGAGCGGGAGATCACCCCGGTGACCACCCCCGACGGCACGGTCGTCTCCGCCGACGACGGCCCGCGCGCCGGCGTGACCCTGGAGGGCGTCCAGGGCCTCAAGCCGGTCTTCCGCCCCGACGGCCTGGTCACGGCCGCCAACTGCTGCCCGCTGAACGACGGCGCCGCGGCTCTGGTCATCATGAGCGACACCAAGGCGCGGGAGCTGGGCCTGACCCCGCTGGCCCGGATCGTCTCCACCGGCGTCACCGGCCTCTCCCCGGAGATCATGGGCCTGGGCCCCGTCGAGGCGTCGAAGCAGGCCCTGAAGCGGGCCGGTCTGACGGTCGGCGACATCGACCTCTTCGAGATCAACGAGGCCTTCGCGGCGCAGGTCATCCCGTCGTACCGCGACCTGGAGATCCCGCTCGACAAGCTGAACGTCAACGGCGGGGCCATCGCCGTCGGTCACCCCTTCGGGATGACCGGTGCCCGCATCACCGGCACCCTGATCAACAGCCTCCAGTTCCACGACAAGCAGTTCGGCCTGGAGACCATGTGCGTGGGCGGCGGCCAGGGCATGGCGATGGTGATCGAGCGGCTGAGCTGAGCCGCAGCGGGGGTCAGGGGTCGCCCGGGGGACGGGGGCGGCACCTGCCCGCAGCGCAGGCGAAGGCCCGTGCGACCAGGAAACGAGCGGCTCGGCCGAGTGACCGGACGACTACGGCAGACGGGTGGGACGGTCGCTGACCTGCGTACCGGCACCGGATCCAACCCTGTCGCGGCCTATCTGTGACCGAATCTCCCCCAGGATGTGACCTTCGTCCTGGGGGAGACGCATTTCCCCAGGTCAGCGTCGTTACGCAGGGGGCGGGTGTGACCAAAGCCCTGTCCAATTCGTGACGTAATGCACTGCACGCCATTCCCAGGTCGGGACACTCTGATGTAGGAAGTCGGGGGATCGAATCAACCGGGAGTTAGTCAGTGAGCGCCATGTCTCTTGCCCTGCTGCTGACCACGGCCGCTGCCACGGCCGTGGGCGCTGCTGCGCTGCACGCCGTCCACGGCCTGCGCAAGCAGGTCACGGCCCTGCGCGGTGACCTGGCGGTGCCGGTCCACCCCCGCGGTGCGACCGTCCCCCACGCCCGCAGCGCCGTGGAGTCCCCCGCCGCGGAGATACGAGCCGCCGTGGCCGAAGCCCTCGCAGAGGAGCGCGAGCGCGAGCTGGCCGAGGCGCGGGCCTTCTGGGCCGCGCAGGAGGCCCGTGACGCCGCCGACGCCCCGTCCCTGCTGGGCGGTCTGCCCGGGCTCGGCGAGGAGGCCCCGGTCTTCCTGCCCCGGCAGGCCGACCTGGTGGGTCTGGAGCAGGTCCTGGGCGAGGAGGCCCTCGACGAGTACCCGGCCTACCCCGAGGATTCGGCCGAGCTGGCCGCCGCCCGGCGGCGCCACCCCTCGCACCCGGACTTCGTACCGGCCCAGGCGACGCACCCCGGTGCGGACCACGAGCGCACGGTGAGCCGCCTGGAGGAGCTCGCGGAGGCCCGTACGGCCCTCGCGGACGTCCGCCCCGGCCCGCTGGGCACCCTGGACGTGTACGTCTTCACCGACGGCACCACCCTGTGCATGACCCCGGGCCACCGGGAGACGGCCGAGCGCCTCGCCGAAGCCCTGCGCTCGGGCACCGCGCCCGTCCTGCTGGGCGGCTCGGGCATCTCGGGCGCCTACGCGCTGACCTTCTCCTGCGGTGACGCCGAGGACCCCGACAGCAACGTCTACATCCTCGCGGACCGCGTCATCGCTTCGCTCTGACTTCCGCCTGTTCCACCAGCCGCACGGCCTCGTCCAGCATCTCGGACGGGGCCGTCGTGCCGTCCCGGCCCGGTGCCGCCCGCAGCGCCTCGGCGAGGTCGAGGCCGGCCACGGCCACCTGGTCCCCGACCACGAACAGGCCGGCGTCCGGCATCTCCCGCAGGTCCGTCCGGGGGTCTTCGAGCCGCTGGGCCCGGACGGACAGCTCGCAGGCCAGGTCCCGTGCCACGGCGGCGGCCCCCTGCTGGAGACGGCTCTGCGGCGCGGCCCGCAGCCAGTCGGCGAAACGTTCCACAACGGCGGTCAGGGGCGCAGTATCAAGCACCCGGCCGACCTTACGCGCCGCCCGGGCACCATTGCCAACGGGCGAACTCTCCGGCACGGTGGCGTGAAGAGAACAGCACGGCGATACCTCCGGAGGCGCCCATGTCCGTAGAGTTCTCCGAGCAGACCCACCGCAACATGATCGACAGAATCCCCCGGACCACCGGTCGTGACATGTCCGACTGGCTCCGCGCCGTCGACGACGGCCCCTCCCTCGTCCGGTTCGAGGAGAAGGTCAGCTGGCTCCTCGGCGCGCACGAGCTGTCGTACGGCCAGGCCAAGGCGATCATCCACGAGTACGACCTGCGCAGAGCCGCACGCCGCCTCGGCTGAGCCGGCTTCCCACCCCCGTCCCCGACCCCTGTCGCCCAGGAACGCGGGAAGGCCCCGCGAGCAGTGTGCTCGCGGGGCCTTCCGGGTGCTGCGGGGCTGACCGGACGCCTGCTGCCGGTCCGGCCGGGTCCTGCTAGTCGTCGCCCGAGAGGATCGAGAAGATGCGCAGCATCTCCATGTAGATCCACACCAGGGTCATGGTGAGGCCGAAGGCCGCCAGCCACGCCTCCTCGCGCGGGGCGCCGTACGTCACGCCGTCCTCGACCTGCTTGAAGTCGAGGGCGAGGAAGCACGCGCCGAGGATGACGCCGATGGCGCCGAACAGCAGGCCGAGGCCGCCGCTGCGGAAGCCGAGGCCGTCACCGCCGCCGAAGACGGAGAACAGCAGGTTCGCGACCATGAGCAGCATGAAGCCCATGGCAGCGGCCATCACGAAGCCGTAGAAACGGCGGGTGACGCGGATCCAGCCCATCTTGTAGGCGAAGAGCACCGAGGCGAAGACGCACATCGTGCCCATCACGGCCTGGACGACCACACCGGGGCCCAGGTAGGTGCTGACGGCGGCGCTGATGACGCCCAGGAAGACACCCTCGAAGGCCGCGTAGCCCAGGATGAGCGCCGGGACAGCCTTGGCCTTGAAGGACTGGACCATCGCGAGGACGAACGCGATGAGCGCCGCGCCGATGGCGATGCCGTACGACGTGCCGATGCTCTCCGGCTTGACCGGCAGCAGGACCCAGGCGAGGACAGCCGTCAGGACGACCGTGCCGAGCGTCATGGCCGTACGGCTCACGACGTCGTCCATGGTCATCGCGTTGGCGCGAGGCGCCGCCTGCGGCATACCCGTGGCCGGGTCGGTCGCGTACGGGTTCGTGGCGTACGGGTTGGTCGCGGCCCCGGCCTGCTGGTGCTGCTGCGCGTCGAACTGCGCGTAGCCGTTGTCGCGGCTGAACCCCCGTCGCGAGAAGACCGGGTTACTGCTCCTCATCTCACTCCTCCATGGCCACCGTGCGCGGCCTTGCAACAAGAGTAATGCGCTCGCAAAGAAAGCACCCTACTGCTGGAGGAGGATCTTAGAAGATGGCACGGCGAAGCGCAGGAGGATAAACGGGGAGCGCGCAGGAGCTGCGGAGTGCCCGGAGCCGGACTTGAACCGGCACGGCCCGAGGGCCAGCGAGGTTTAAGCTCGCCGTGTCTGCATTCCACCATCCGGGCAGGGCGTAGCGGCCCCCGAAGAAAAGCCGTGAACACTGCCCTGAGCCTATCGGGAACGCCGTCGCCGTCAGCGGGCGCTCTATCCGATGTTGTCTGATTTTATTGGCGCTTGAGGGGTCGTCAGACCCGAGAATGCGCGGTCGGCACGTCCGGGGCCGACATCGGCCCCGGTGCGGGAATGACGGAATTTCGATGGCCCGCGCCACCCCGTGCGCCACCCTCCCCGCCACCCCGGCTCCGGCCGGGCCTCAGGGCTCCTGTCATACCAGAGGAGGACGCGGGCGGTCCTGTGATCAGACTCGAGTGGGCCGACGAACGGGCACCTCGGCTGATCCCGAGCGGGGGTGGGCGCCGCGACGATGGGAACGTCCCTCCGATCCGCCGCACCGCAAGCCCAGTCCCGACAGGAGTCGCTCCCGTGACCACCATGAACTACGCCCCGCACACCGCCCAGGCCGTGGCCGCCCGCGCCACCGGCCTCTCCAAGGTGTACGGCCAGGGCGAGACCCAGGTGGTCGCCCTGGACAACGTCTCCGTGGACTTCGCCCAGGGCCGGTTCACCGCCATCATGGGCCCCTCGGGCTCCGGCAAGTCCACGCTGATGCACTGCGTGGCCGGACTGGACACCTTCTCCTCCGGCTCCGTCCGCATCGGCGACACCGAGCTGGGCTCCCTCAAGGACAAGCAGCTCACCCAGCTCCGCCGGGACAAGATCGGCTTCATCTTCCAGGCCTTCAACCTGCTGCCGACCCTGACGGCCCTGGAGAACATCACGCTCCCCATGGACATCGCCGGCCGCAAGCCCGACAAGCAGTGGCTCGACACCGTCATCGCCATGGTGGGCCTCTCCGACCGGCTCTCCCACCGCCCGACGCAGCTCTCCGGCGGCCAGCAGCAGCGCGTGGCCGTGGCCCGTGCCCTGGCCTCCCGTCCCGAGATCATCTTCGGTGACGAGCCCACCGGAAACCTCGACTCCCGCTCCGGCGCCGAGGTCCTGGGCTTCCTGCGCAACTCCGTCCGCGAGCTCGGCCAGACCGTCGTGATGGTCACCCACGACCCGGTCGCCGCCTCCTACGCGGACCGCGTGATCTTCCTCGCCGACGGCCGGATCGTCGACGAGATGCTCAGCCCCACCGCCGACGGCGTCCTCGACCGCATGAAGGCCTTCGACGCCAAGGGCCGCACCAGCTGACCGGGGAAGCACCCGCAAGCTCCGCCCGCCCTCCGGAAGCCCCCGAGGCTCCCTCCAGACTTTCCAGCCCCAGGACTGAGACCCCCATGTTCCGTACCGCCCTGCGCAACGTCCTCGCGCACAAGGCCAGGCTGCTGATGACGGTGCTCGCCGTCACCCTCGGCGTCGCCTTCGTCTCCGGCACCCTCGTGTTCACCGACACGCTCAGCAAGGCCATGTCCAACCAGTCCGCGAAGTCCTACGAGGGCGTCGCGGTCTCGGTCACCGCCCGTGGCGCCACGCGCAGCGAGGACGGCGGCAAGGAGGGCGAGCCGGGCATCAGCCAGCAGACCCTCGACCGGATCGGCGCCGTCCAGGGCGTCGCCTCCGCCTCGGGCCGGGTCACCGGCTTCGCCGGCGTCGGCGACGAGAACGGCAAGCTCATCGGCTCCGGCTGGGCCAACGCCGGCTCCAACTTCGCCCCCGCCAAGGACGGCAAGGACCCGCGCTACACCTTCACCGAGGGCACCGGCCCGGCCAGGGCCGACCAGGTCGCCCTCGACAAGGAGAGCGCGGCCAAGGGCAGGTACGAGGTCGGTGACCGGATCCGCGTCGCCACCAACGGCCCGGTCCAGGAGTTCGTCCTCTCCGGCGTCTTCACCACCGAGGACGGCGCGGTCAACGCCGGCGGCAGCCTGGTCCTGTTCGACACCGCGGTCGCCCAGGAGCTGTACCTCCAGCCCGGCTTCTACAACGAGGTCTCCGTCGCCGCCACGGCCGGCACCGGCGCCGACCAGCTGCTGGCCGGGATCAAGCCGCTGCTGGGCGAGACCGCCGACGCGAAGACCGGCGCGGCCCTCGCCGCCGAACAGGCCAAGTTCATCGAGCAGGCCATGTCCGGCATGAGCCAGGGCCTGCTGATCTTCGCCGGGGTCTCCCTCTTCGTCGGCATCTTCCTGATCTACAACACCTTCACGATGCTGGTCGCCCAGCGCACCAAGGAGCTGGCCCTGCTCCGCGCCGTCGGCGCCCACCGCGGCCAGGTCAAGCGCTCGGTCCTCGCCGAGGCCGCCGTGGTCGGCGTCATCTCATCGGTCATCGGCCTGGTCGCCGGCGTCGGCCTGGCGGTCGCGATGCGCTCCGCGATGGAGCTCTTCGAGGCCAAGATCCCGGCCGGCGCCCTGATCATCTCCCCGACCACGGTCGCGACGGCCCTGGTCATCGGCGTCGTCGTCACCATGCTCGCCGCCTGGCTGCCGGCCCGCCGGACGGCCAGGATCGCCCCGGTCGCCGCCATGGGCAGCGCCCACCTCCCGGCGACCATGAAGTCCCTGGTGCTGCGCAACTCCATCGGCAGCGTGCTGGCCCTCCTCGGCATCGCCGTGGTGCTGCTCGGCGTGAGCCAGAAGAGCGACGGCCGCACGACCATCGCCGCCGGGGCGTTCTTCCTGGTCATCGGCCTGTTCGTGCTGCTGCCGATGCTCGCCCGCCCGGTGATCGCCCTGGTCCGCCCGCTGCTGGAGAAGGTCTTCGGCGTCGCCGGCAAGCTGGCCGCGCTGAACGCGGTCCGCAACCCGCGCCGCACCGCCGTCACCGCCGCCTCGCTGACCATCGGCCTGACCCTGGTCACCGCCATGTCGGTCATCGGCATCACCGTCGGCCAGGCCATCGACAAGGCGACCACGCAGAACATCAAGGCCGATTACCGGGTCACGATGGCCGGCGAGGGCATGAACCTCGACAAGTCCGTCCTCCCCGCGCTGGAGAAGGGCAAGGGCGTCGTCGCGGTCTCCCCGAAGACCAGTGAGATCGTCAAGCTCGGCGACACCTCCCAGATGGTCAACGGCGTCAACCCGGCCGCCCTCTCCCAGCTGCTCGACGTCCGCACCACCAGCGGCGACCTCGCCGCCCTGGGCGAGGGCAAGCTGATGGTCTCCGCCGAGGAGGCCAGGAAGAAGGGGCTCGCGGTCGGCTCCGCCCTCGACGCCCAGTACGAGGACGGCCAGAAGGGCCGGCTCCAGGTCGGCGCCGTCTTCGACGGGAAGGGCCAGCTGTCCGACTACGTCCTCGACAACAAGATCCTGGCCTCGCACAACGAGACCCAGTACCTGCCCGAGGTCCTCGTGAAGACCGAGGGCGGCTCCTCCGCCGCGAACCAGCAGGCCGTCATCGACGCCCTCGGCAAGAACCCGGCCATCAAGGTCGCCGACAAGGCCGGGATCCGCAACGAGATGGCCGGCGAGATGAACACCGCCCTGAACATCATGTACGGCCTGCTCGGCATGGCGCTGATCATCGCGGTGCTCGGCGTGATCAACACGCTGGCGATGTCGGTCTACGAGCGCCAGCAGGAGATCGGCATGCTGCGGGCCGTCGGCCTGGACCGCGGCAAGGTCAAGAACATGATCCGGCTGGAGGCCGTGGTGATCTCGCTGTTCGGCGCGGTCCTCGGCATCGGCGTCGGCGTCTTCCTCGCCTGGGCCGGCGGCAGGACCATCGCGGCCTCCATCCCGGGCTACGCGCTGGTCATCCCCTTCGACCGGATCGCGGTCTTCTTCGCCCTCGCCGGACTGGTCGGCGTACTGGCCGCCATGTGGCCGGCCCGCAGCGCCGCCCGCCTCAACATGCTGACGGCCATCAAGACCGAGTGACGGTGCCCGCCCCCTGACCGGGGTGGCCGGCGTCGTCCTCGTGCCCGCACCGGGTGCAGGCGAACCGCCGGCCACGCCCCCTGCGGGGCTCAGGATCGAGCAGGCCGCAAGCGGCACAGGTCCTAGAGGCGGGGAACGGCGGCACGGCGGCGTGCCTTCGATGTGCCCTTCCCGGCGAGATGCGGTCGGTCCCCGTGGCAACCCCCGGGGACCGACCCTTCGCGTTGCGGACCTACTCGCCCCAGGTCCGCAGCCGCAGCGGCAGGCCCGCGTCGCCTCCCGCCACGGGCCTCACCGCGAGCACCTGGTTGACCCCGAGCCGGGCCCGCTCGAAGCCGAGCGCGGAGGCCGCCATGTACAGCAGCCAGACCCGGGCCCGGCCGGGCGACGTCAGCCGCACGGCCTCGTCCCAGTGCTCCTGCAGCCGCGCCACCCAGGCCCGCAGGGTCAGCCCGTAGTGCTCGCGCAGCGCCTCCACGTCGCGGACCTCGAAGCCGGCCCGTTCCAACTCCCCCACGGTGGCGCCGATCGGGGACAGTTCCCCGTCGGGGAAGACGTAGGCGTCGATGAACGGGTCGATCCGGTACGCCCCTTCGTCGGGTGCCGGGGGCCGGGCGATCTGGTGGTTGAGCAGCCGCCCGCCGGGACGCAGCAGCGCGTACAGGGTGCGGGCGTATTCGCGGTAGCGCTCGGAGCCGACGTGTTCGGCCATCCCGATGGAGGAGATCGCGTCGTACGGGCCGTCCCTGACGTCCCGGTAGTCCTGGATCCGGATCTCGACGAGGTCGGCGAGCCCCTCGTCGGCGACGCGCTTGCGGGCGTACGCGGCCTGCTCGCGCGAGAGGGTGACGCCCGTGACCCGGACGCCGTACTCGCGGGCCGCGTGCAGGGCCATGGAGCCCCAGCCGCAGCCGACGTCGAGGAGCCGGTCACCGGCCCGCAGGCCGAGTTTGCGGCAGACCAGGCCCAGCTTGTCCCACTGGGCCTCCTCCAGGGTGCCCCCGGGGCTCCAGTAGGCGCAGGAGTACACCATCGAGGGGCCGAGCAGCAGCTCGTAGAAGGCGTTCCCGACGTCGTAGTGGTGGCTGATGGCCGCGCGGTCGCGGACCTTGGTGTGCCGGGGCCCGGAGTGCCGCGGGACCTCCTCGGGCGGCGGCGGCGGCGGCGGCAGCGGCCCGGCGAGCGTGACCAGCTCGCGTACGGCCGCCCGGCGCGCGGGATCGCGCATCAGGGCGCCGAGGCCCGCGGGCGGGCGTACGCGGTCCGCGTCGCCGCCGGGGTCCGGGGCGACGGAGGGACGCTCCCACAGCAGGCCCGCCACCCGCTCCAGCACGGCGTACAGGTCGCCCTCCACGCTCAGCTCGCCCGCCACCCAGGCGCGGGCCAGGCCCAGTTCGCCGGGCTTCCACAGCACGCGGCGCAGGGCACGGCGGTCGTGCACGGCCAGGAGCGGGGCCCCGGGCGGGCCCGCCTCGCTGCCGTCCCACGCCCGGACGCGGACGGGCAGCGGGGTGCCCAGCAGGGTCTCGGCAACAGCGGCCAGCCGCGGCGCGGCGTCGGTCATGGCGCACCTCCACAAGGTCCGACAGAACCCTCTACCCACCCGGCGCCCCGGGTAAGCCGACCCGTCCGGCCCCCGCACCCGCTGCCGGGTGCCCCCGCCCCGCCGGGTACGCCGAAGGGGCCGCCCGCACCACGGATGGCGGGCGGCCCCTTCGGGGTCGTGCTCAGTACCTCAGCGGGAGGAACACCGGGTCAGGAGGCCTTGGCCTTCTGGGGGGTGTTCGCGGCGACGGCCGGGGCCGGGGCCGGCTTGGCGGCCTCGTAGAACTCTTCGCGCGGGGTCTCCAGCGCACCGAGGGAGACGACCTCGCGCTTGAGGAACATGGCGAGGGTCCAGTCGGCGAAGACGCGGATCTTGCGGTTCCAGGTGGGCATGGCCATGCCGTGGTAGCCACGGTGCATGTACCAGGCCAGCCGGCCCTTGAGCTTGATCTTCATCTTGCCCATGACGATCATCGCGACGCCCTTGTGGAGGCCGAGGCCCGCCACCGCACCCTTGTTGGAGTGCGCGTACTCGGTCTGCGGGAAGCCCCGCATGCCCGAGATGACGTTGTCGCCGAGGACCTTGGCCTGGCGCAGCGCGTGCTGGGCGTTCGGCGGGCACCAGGCGTTCTCCACGCCGGCCTTGCGGGCGGCGACGTCCGGGACCTGGGCGTTGTCGCCCGCGGCCCAGATGTAGTCGGTGCCGGTGACCTGGAGGGTCGGGGCGGCGTCCACGTGGCCGCGGGGGCCGAGCGGCAGGTTGTAGCGGGCCAGCACCGGGTTGGGCTTCACGCCGGCGGTCCACACGATGGTGTTGGAGTCGACCTCGAGGCCGTTCTTCAGCACCACGTGGCCGTCCACGCAGGAGTCCATGGAGGTGTTGAGGTAGATCTCGATGCCGCGGGACTCGAGGTGCTCCTTGCCCCAGGTGCCGAGCTTGGGCCCGACCTCGGGAAGGATCTTGTCGGCCGCGTCGACCAGGATGAAGCGCATGTCCTCGCGCTTGACCGTGGCGTAGTACTTCGCGGCGTCGCGGGCCATGTCCTCGACCTCGCCTATGGTCTCCGCACCGGCGAAGCCGCCGCCGACGAAGACGAAGGTGAGGGCCTTGCGGCGGACGTCCTCGTCCGTCGTGGACTCGGCCTTGTCGAGCTGCTCGAGGACGTGGTTGCGCAGGCCGATGCCCTCTTCGACGCCCTTCATGCCGATGCCCTGTTCGGCGAGGCCGGGGATCGGGAAGGTGCGGGAGACGGCGCCGAGCGCGATCACCAGGTAGTCGAAGGGCAGCTCGTACGCCTCGCCGACCAGCGGCGTGACGACGGCGACCTTGCGGTCCTGGTCGATGCTGGTGACCCGGCCGGTGAGAACCTCTGCCTTGGGCAGCACGCGTCGCAGCGGGACGACGACGTGCCGAGGCGAGATGCTGCCTGCGGCCACTTCGGGGAGGAAGGGCTGGTAGGTCATGTACGAGCGCGGGTCGACGACCGTGACGGTCGCCTCGCCGAAGCGCATCTTCTTCATGATGCGCTTGGCTGCGTACAGGCCTACGTACCCACCTCCTACAACGAGGATCCTGGGACGCTCCGTGGTGCTCATGGAACGAGTATCCAGCACCCCAGGGGGTGACGCTCGTGAGCCCCTTCACAAGGTGACACACTGCCTCTGCTACACTGCGCGGCCCACGTGACCCACGTCATGGTGCGCAACGGGAACCACGGTGTGGCGGGAGACGTTGTTCACCCGCCCTGAACTGGCCTCCAGGGTTCTGGGGGACCGAACCAGAGCCCTTCGTCCGTACCTCCGATGCGGAACCCGTAGCTTCCGATATTCGTACGAACGCTCGGAGAAACGGGCCCGAGGGCCCCAGGAACACCCCCGAGGACCCCCCTCGTGACTCCACAGACCCTTTTTCCTTGTGAAGAACTTCACGAAGTTCGTGTCGATCACGGGACCGAAGTGCCCCGAAGCCCTCCGCCGGGCAGCGGACCAGGCGATTGCGTCCCGCATCTCCGGTGAACCCGCGCCTCGTTGCGGGTGCGGTGCGCGCGTACCCGGGTGGGCGTACCTGTTCCGCGGGAGCGGGGACGACACGGGCGTGAAAGACGCGGTGGGGGACGGCGAGCTCGTCGTCGTCGAGGCCGGCGACCGCCGCGGCGTCCGGCGCACCGCCTGAGGACGACGGCGGGGCTCGCGGTCAGCTGACCGCGAGCCCCGCCCGTCCAGCGATGCGGCTGGTCAGGACCGCTGCTTGGCCGCCTCGGCCTCTGCTGCGGTCCTGATCGCGATTCCGTCGAGGATGTCGTGCTCCGAGACCACGACTTCGGAGGCGCCGATGCGCTCCATGACGGCCAGCAGGACCAGGGCGCCCGCCCCGATCACGTCCACCCGGCCGGGGTGCATGACCGGGATCGCCGCGCGCTGTGCGTGCGTCGCCGTCAGCATCCGCCCGGTGACCTCGCGGACCTGCTCGTAGGAGATCCGGGAGTGGTGGATCGCCGCGGAGTCGTACGCGGGCAGCCCCAGCGCGATCGCGGCGACCGTGGTCACCGAACCGGCCAGGCCGACCAGGGTGCGCGCCTCACCGAGCGGGACGGACTCGGCGGCCAGGTCCAGCGCCGCCTCGATGTCGGCCCGGACGGCCGCGATCTGCGCCTCCGTCGGCGGGTCGGAGACCACCCCGTCCACGACCAGGTGGCGCTCGGTCATCCGCACGCAGCCCACGTCCACCGAGCGGGCCGCCCGGACGCGGTCGTCGCCGACGACGAACTCGGTGGAGCCGCCGCCGATGTCCACCACCAGGAAGGGCTTCTCCAGGTGGTCGGTGCCGGTCAGCTCCTTGGTGGCGCCCGTGAAGGAGAACTCGGCCTCCTGCTCGCCGGAGATCACCTCGGGCTCGACGCCCAGGATGTCCAGCACGCCCCGGACGAACTCGTCGCGGTTCTCGGCGTCCCGGGAGGCGGAGGTCGCCACGAAGCGGACCCGCTCCGCACCGAGCTCCTCGATGACCTCCGCGTACGCGCGGCAGGCGGTGAAGGTGCGCTCCAGGGCGTCGGGGGCGAGACGGCCGGTCCTGTCCACGCCCTGGCCGAGCCGGACGACGGTCATCCGCCGGTCCAGCTCCACCAGTTCGCCCGTGGCCGGGTCGCAGTCCGCGACGAGCAGGCGGATGGAGTTCGTGCCGCAGTCGATGCCCGCGACCCTGGTCACCGCGCCTCCTGCGCCTTCTTCTCTCCGCACGGGGTGACGCAGGGCCCCTTGGCCCACCACTCGGGCAGCATCGCCAGGGCCTCGTCGCCGAACGGGTTCACGCCCGGGCCGGCCGCCAGGGAGTGGCCGACCAGCACGTGCAGGCACTTGACCCGGTCCGGCATCCCGCCGGCGCTCGGGAAGCCCTGGAGCACCTCGATGGCGTCACGGCGCTGGATGTAGTCCTCGTGCGCGGCCCGGTACGCGGCGGCCAGCTCCGGGTCCTCGGCGAGCCGGGCCTGCATCTCCTTCATCACGCCGTTGGCCTCCAGCGTGCCGATGGCACCGGCGGCACGCGGGCAGGTCAGGTAGTACAGCGTCGGGAAGGGAGTGCCGTCGGGGAGCCGCGGGGCGGTCTCCACCACGTCCGGCCGGCCGCAGGGGCAGCGGTGCACGATGGCGCGCAGCCCGCGCGGCGGGCGGCCGAGCTGCTGCTCGAACGCCTCGATGTCCGCGTCGGTCGGCTCGGTCCGGTCTGTCTGGGGCGGGGGCGTCTGCATGCCTGGAGGAAGTCTCTTCGTTCGCGGTTCGATGAAAGGTGGGTGGTACCCGGTCAGTCGCCGGGGCGGTCGGCCTTGTCGACGCCGTCCCAGACGTTCGAGTACCAGGGCCGGTCGGACCCGGACCGGCCGGTGCGGCGCGGCTCGGAACCGCCCGCCCCGGGGTCGTTCATGATGTAGCCGGTCTCCCCCGGGCGGAGGTAGTGCAGGTGCTTGCGCGCCTGCTGCTCCGCATAGGCGTCGTCCTGCCAGCGGGCCTTCTCGTCGCGCAGCCGCTCGAGGCGTTCGTGCGCGGCGGCCGCGGCCCGCTGCTGCTCCGCGATCTCCGAGCGCTGGGAGACGTACTGGCGCATCGGGTACGCGAGGGCGACGACCAGCGTACAGAGGACCAGCACCAGCAGTGCGGCCCGGCCGGTGAGCCGGCTGCGGCGGACCTGGCGGCGCGACTGCGACCGGTAGACGTGGGCGGCGGTCCGCTCGCCGAGCTGCTTGAGCCTGGTCGCGGTGGAGAAGGTGGAGAACCGGTCCCGGTTCCCGGCCATTGATCCCGCCTCCCCTTCACCCGCACTACGCAATACGTCCCCGCACACGGTACGGGACCGAGTGCGGGGACGTACGGAGGCTAGGCGCAGCCTTCTGCCGGAGCTGTCAGCCCTTGAACCGCGGGAAGGCGGAGCGGCCCGCGTACACGGCGGCGTCGTCGAGGATCTCCTCGATGCGCAGCAGCTGGTTGTACTTGGCGACGCGGTCCGAGCGGGCCGGGGCGCCGGTCTTGATCTGACCGCAGTTCACGGCGACGGCGAGGTCGGCGATGGTGACGTCCTCGGTCTCGCCGGAACGGTGGGACATCATGCACTTGAAACCGTTGCGCTGGGCCATCTCGACGGCGTCCAGGGTCTCGGTCAGCGAACCGATCTGGTTCACCTTCACGAGCAGGGCGTTCGCGGAGCCCTCCTCGATGCCGCGGGCCAGGCGCTCCGGGTTGGTGACGAAGAGGTCGTCGCCGACGATCTGGACCTTGGCGCCGAGCCGGTCGGTGATGACCTTCCAGCCGGCCCAGTCGTCCTCGTACAGCGGGTCCTCGATGGAGACGAGCGGGTACGCGGAGACGAGCTCCTCGTAGTACTCGGTCATCTCGGCGGCCGAGCGGGACTGGCCCTCGAACTCGTACTTGCCGTCCTTGTAGAACTCGGACGCGGCGACGTCGAGCGCGAGCGCGATGTCCTTGCCCGGGGTGTAGCCGGCCTGCTTGATGGCCTCGACGATGAGGTCGAGCGCGGCGCGGTTGGACTCCAGGTTCGGGGCGAAGCCGCCCTCGTCGCCCAGGCCGGTGGAGAGGCCCTTGGTGTGGAGGACCTTCTTGAGGGTGTGGTAGACCTCGGCACCCCAGCGCAGCGCCTCGGAGAAGGACTCCGCGCCGATCGGGGCGATCATGAACTCCTGGATGTCCACGTTGGAGTCGGCGTGCGACCCACCGTTGAGGATGTTCATCATCGGAACGGGCAGCAGGTGCGCGTTCGGGCCGCCGAGGTAGCGGAAGAGCGGAAGGTCCGAGGCCTCGGACGCGGCGTGCGCGACGGCCAGGGAGACGCCGAGGATGGCGTTGGCACCGAGGGAGCCCTTGTTGTCGGTGGCGTCCAGGTCGAACATGGCCTGGTCGATCAGGCGCTGCTCGGTGGCGTCGTAGCCGACGAGCTCCGGGCCGATCTGCTCGATGACGGCGAGGACGGCCTTCTCGACACCCTTGCCGAAGTAACGGTTGGGGTCACCGTCACGGAGCTCGATGGCCTCGAAGGCACCGGTGGAGGCGCCGGACGGAACTGCAGCACGGCCGGTGCTGCCATCGTCGAGGCCCACCTCGACCTCGACCGTGGGGTTGCCTCGGGAGTCCAGGATTTCCCGGGCTACGACGACGTCGATGGACGGCACGAGCATCTCCTTCTGGGATGTGACGCTGGGTGTGCGGTGGCGTGTAGGCCGTGGGATGGCCTTGCCGCCTAGAGCCTAACCGGCTCCGGGCACCGGCCCGGCCGACCGCCCGGGTCCTGGGACGAAAAAGGGCCCGAATACCCCTCTTCCCGGACATAGGACTCCGGATTTCGGGGCGGCCGGGCCGGGGTGGTGAGCGGACACGCCACCGCCCGGCGCGTGGAAGGGACGCGCCGGGCGGGGGGACGTGCACGGGTTCAGCGGCGGGCCGCGAACTCGCCTGCGGTCAGGACCGCAGTGTTCAGCTGAGCTTCAGCTTCTGACCGGGGAAGATCAGGTCGGCGTCCGGGACGACGTCCTTGTTCAGTTCGTGCAGGTGCTCCCAGCCGCCCTGGACGCCGTTGACCTCGGCGATGTTGCCGAGCGTGTCGCCGGCCTTGACCTCGTACGAGCCGTTGCCGGTCTTCGGGGCCTCGGTCTTGGGGGCCTCGGTCTTGGGGGCCTGGGCCTTGGGGGCCTGGGCCTTCGGCGCGGCCGGAGCGGCGGCGGAGCGCTCGGAGCGGGTGGTCGGAGCCTCGGCGCGCTTGGTCTCCTTCTTGACCTCGGCCTTCTTCTCCTGCTTCTTCGGCTCGGCCTTCGGCTTGGCGGGGGTCTCCGCCGCGCCGCCGCCGGCGTACGAGGAGTTGGACAGGCCGACGCCGCAGTGCGGCCAGGCGCCCTTGCCCTGGCCCTTGAGGACCTTCTCGGCAATGGCTATCTGCTGGGCCTTGGTGGCCTGGTTGGCCTGGGCGGCGTACGCCTTGCCGCCGTAGCCGGCCCAGGTGGAGGACGAGAACTGCAGGCCGCCGTAGTAGCCGTTGCCCGTGTTGATGGCCCAGTTGCCGCCGGACTCGCACTGCGCGACGCGGTCCCACTCGGAGGCGGTGGCCGCGCTGGCGGAGCCGGCCGCCATCAGGGGGGCTGCGACTGCCACACCGGTGACACCGGCGAGCGTGACGATGCGAGCGGCCTTGGAGGCGCGGCGGTGCTTGCCCTTGCCGGAAAGCAGCATGGAGTTTCTCCTCACCGACGCCTACGAGGTGAGCTGTCGGGTTCGGGCGAGTGAGTTGCCCGGCCGTGCGACTGGCGCACGTCTTTACCCCTAGCCGGTGGCGTGACCGTCTTTCAACGGCCGCTCCCGGCGCCTACCTTGGTTCCCCCGCTCCTGCCTTCGGCGCTTGACGCGACGACTGTTCCCTCCGTCCGCCGGCAGGATTCGGCGATGCGGTCGAAGGAGCTCGCGGTGGCGAGCGATTCAGAAGGTAGACAGGTCTCTCCCCGATGTTCAACGCGCCGCATCGGGGAGAAACGAGCCCTACTTGCGCCCTCCGCACGGGTGTTTGCGCAGGTGAGGGCGGGGTTTACGACACCTTCGGGGCGGGACACGCCAGTTGACCTGAAGAGACACATGTCTCACTTACAGAAAACAGACAATCAGGCTTTTCCGGGTGTCCGAAGTGCCCCTCTTACTTGGTTAGATCCAGATTCTGCCCCGGCTTGATCAGGTCGGCATCCCCGCCGATGACCTGCTCATTGGCCTGGTAGAGGGCGTTCCAGCCCCCTTCGAGCCCCTTGGCGTCCGCGATGGCGGTCAGGCTGTCGCCCGCCTTCACCGTGTACGTCGGGTCCGACGCGGCATCAGCCGCCGCGGGCGCCTCGACGGCGGGCGCACCGCGGTGCTTGCCTCCGCTTCCGGCCGGGACGGAGGGGCCGGGGGAGCCGGCCGGGACCGTCGAGTCGGTCGGCAGGGCCGGGACGGAGGGGCCGGGGGAACCAGCCAGGGCCGTCGGGTCCGCCGGAGCGGACGTGTCCGACGGGGAAGGCGCGGGAGTCGTGGGGGCGGCGGGCGCCGTCGGGTCCGCGGAGGGGACCGGCGCGGCCGGGTCGACCGGGGCGGTGGTCCCGCCGCCCGGGAGCTGCGGGACGACCGGGGCCGAGGGGTCCTGCGTCGGCGGATAGTCCGGCGCGGGCATGACGGGCAGTCCGCTGGACGGCGCGAGCGGGCCGTCGGGGATCGCGAACGACGGGTTGTCGGACGGGCCCGGCGTCGGAGCCCCGAAGTCCGTGGCCGGCGCCCCCTGTCCGGCGGGCGGCACGGCGTCGTCCGGGCGGGACGGGGAGGCCCCGACGGTGCCGGAGCCGCCGGGCCGGCCGGCGTCCACGTCGGCGGCGGGGCCGTCCTGGGTCAGTCCGGCCGAGGCCGCGCACAGCGGCCATGCCTGCGGCCCCTGCGAGGCCAGCACCCGCTCGGCGACGGCTATCTGCTGGGCCCTGCTCGCCAGGTCGGCCCGCTCGGCGTAGTCGAGCCCGCCGGCGTTCTGCCACTGCTCCTGGGTGAACTGGAGCCCGCCGTAGGCGCCGCTGCCGAAGTTCGCGCTCCAGGTGCCGCCGCTCTCGCACTCGGCGACCCTGTCCCACGTGGAGGTGTCGGCGGCCGTGGCATGGGTGGCGGCAAGCAGCGGCAGGGCCAGTGCGGAGCCAGTGACTCCGGCTGTGACAACCAGCGCGGGGACCTGACGGGGGCGTCTGTGGCGGCCGTTCCCGGAACGCATGAGTGCACCTTTCGCATAACGGCGGGGTAACGGCAGAACCTAGCCCGCTTCGAACGGTTGTCACAAGTTCCGCCGGTAACTGACGCGAGGTCAGGGCGCCTTCAGGTGTTTCGGGGTGTGAAGCGGACCGGAAGGGTGCGCAGGCCACGCATGATGAGCCCGCCCCGCCAGCGCAGGTCTTCGGGGGGAACGGCAAGTTCCAGATCCGGCAGACGCGTCAGCAAACTCGCGAGCGCCGTCTGTCCTTCCAGTCGCGCGAGCGGAGCACCCAGGCAGTAGTGGATGCCGTGCCCGTAACCGAGGTGCTGGTTGTCGGTCCTGGAGAGGTCGAGGGTGTCGGGCTCGGCGAACCGCTCGGGGTCCCGGTCGGCGGCCGCGAGGACGACCAGCACCGGGTCGCCCGCGGCGACCCGGCGGCCGCCGAGGGTCAGCTCCTCGGTGGCGAACCGCCAGGTGGCCAGCTCCACGGGGCCGTCGTAGCGCAGCAGCTCCTCGACGCCGGTCTCCAGCAGGGCGCTCTCGCCGGCCGCGAGGGAGCGCTGGAGGCGCTCGCGCTGGCCGGGGTTCATGAAGAGCGAGTGGACCCCGTTGCCGATGAGGTTCACGGTCGTCTCGAAGCCGGCGAAGAGCAGGATGAAGGCCATGGCGGTGGCCTCGGCCTCCGTCAGGTGGTCGCCGTGGTCACTTGCCCGGATCAGGTCGGAAATCAGGTCTTGGCCCAGATCATCCCTTTTGCGGTGGATGAGTTCGCCGAGGTAGGTGCGCATCTGTTTGACCGAGCGGGCGACCCCGCCGCGCGGTCCCCCGCCGTGGCGGATCATCATCCCGGCCCAGTCGCGGAAGTCGTCCTGGTCCTCGCGCGGTACGCCGAGCATCTCGCAGATGGCGTAGATGGGCAGCGGGAAGGCGAACTCGTGGATGAGGTCCGCCTCACCCCGGCCGGCGAACCGGTCGATGAGCTGGTCGGTCAGCTCCTGCACGCGCGGAGTGAACTCGGCCACCCGGCGGGGGGTGAAGGCCTTCGACACGAGCCGCCGCAGCCGGGTGTGGTCCGGCGGGTCGATGTTGAGCAGATGCGTCATCAGCTCCGCCTTGCGCTCCCCCGGGATCCCGGTCCTGCCCTTGGCGTGCGCCGATCCCTCGTGGTGCGCCGGATTCTTGCTGAGCCGCTGGTCGGCGAGGGCCTGGCGGGCGTCGGCGTACCGGGTGACCAGCCAGGCCTCGACCCCGCTGGGGAGCTCGGTGCGGTGCACCGGGGAGTGCTCGCGCAGCCAGGCGTACGCCGGATAGGGGTCGGTCGCGAACTCCCAGTCGAAGAGGGTCGGGCCCTCGGGTCCGGGGGCGTCGGCTGGGGCTGCGGGAGTCTGCTCGTGCACCCGACGACCGTATCCCGGCCCGCACCCGGCACCCCATATGGGGTGTTCGTCGCGGCTGTCCGCAGATCTTCCCTTCCTTGACCTCGCCTTCCCCGGCGTTCCTACATTCGGTTCCGTGGATGTGAGGATCTTGAAAAGCAGCTTCGCGGTGGTGGAGAGACGGGCCGAGCACGCGGTCAAGTTCTTCTACTCGCACCTCTTCTGGCACAACCCCGGCATCCGAGAACTCTTCCCGGCCCCGGCCGAGGACATGGAACGCCAGCGGGACCGGCTCTTCGCCGCCCTCACCCACGTGATCGCCCACCTGGAGGACGACGGCCTCCTCCCCTACCTCCGCGACCTCGGGCGCGACCACCGCAAGTTCCTGGCCGGCCCCGAGCACTACGCGGCCGTCGGCTCCAGCCTGCTCGCCGCACTCGCGGAGACCTCCGGCAGGGCCTGGACCACGGACGTGGAGAAGGCCTGGGCCGAGGCGTACCAGGTGATCGCCGATGCGATGACGGCCGGCGCCGCCGCGAGCGAGGACCCGCCGTGGTGGGACGCGGAGGTCGTACGGCATCTCCGGTACGGGCAGGACATCGGCGTGCTGACCCTGCGCCCGCACGCGCCGCTGCGCCATCTGCCCGGCCAGTACCTGAGCGTCAGCAGCGACCGCGTCCCGACGACCTGGCGCACCTACTCGATCGGCAACGCCCCGCGTTCGGACCACACCCTCGACCTGCACGTCAGCCGGATCGAGCGGGGGCGGCTCAGCACCGCCCTGGTCCGCGAGGTCAGGCCGGGCGAGGTGCTGCGCCTCGGCGCACCCGGCGGGCGGCTGACCTTCCGCCGCGAGGACCGTCCCGTCAGCTTCATCGCCGCGGGCACCGGCTGGGCGCCGGTCCGGGCCATGCTGGAAGAGCTCGCGGCGCACCCCCACGACCAGGACGTGCGGCTGTTCGTCGTCGCGCGGGACGCCGCGCACCTCTACGACCGCCCGTTCATCGACGCGTACGCGGCCGCCTGCGACTGGCTCGCCGTCACCTACATCGCGCCCGCCCCGGGGCAGCACCGCAACCAGGCCACCGACCGGCTCGCCACCGCGCTCGGCCACCGGGGCCTGTGGCCGGACCAGGACGTCTACCTCAGCGGACCTCCGCTGTTCATCGAGGAGACCGCCGGCCTCCTGGAGGAGCTGGGTGCCCGCCCCGGCCGGATCTTCCACGACTCCGTGCCCGCCGGCGTCCGGGACACCGGCCCGGGCGCCCGCCCGCTGGGCTTCGGGGAATGGTTCCTGAACCGGCCCTCCCCGCACTGGCACAACCCCGCGGACCGTGCGCCGAAGGGCTGCTGACGCCGGTCCGTCCCGGCCGGCCCGGGCCCGTCAGCTCCGCGGTGCGACGCCCTCGGCGGCCCGGATCGCGTCCCGGTAGGCGCGGGCCGCGGCGCGCAGGGCCGTCTCGGGGTCGGTCCCCTCCGCCTCGGCGCGCGCGGCCAGGGCCAGCAGCTCGTAGCCGATGCCCTCGCCGCGGGGCAGTTCCACGGCCACCCCGCCCGCGCGGACCCGCCCGGCGAGCTTGGCCGCCAGCGCCAGACCGGGCTGGCCCAGCGGGATGCCGTCGGTGAGCGACTCCCGCTGCTTCTCGACCGCCTTGGTGCGCTGCCAGTGCGCGTGGACGTCCTCGGGGGTGTCGGCCTGCGCGTCGCCGAAGACGTGCGGGTGGCGGTGGATCAGCTTCTCCACGAGGGCCCCCGCCACGTCGTCGAGGGAGAAGGCCTCCGCCTCGTCCTCGCCGTCCCCGGCGCCCTCCTGCGCGATGCGGGCGTGGAAGACCACCTGGAGGAGCACGTCCCCCAGCTCCTCGCGCAGTTCCTCCCGGTTCCCGTCCTCGATGGCCTCGACCAGCTCGTACGCCTCCTCGATCGCGTACTTGGCCAGGCCCCGGTGGGTCTGCTGCGAGGTCCAGGGGCACTCCCGCCGGACCCGGTCCATCACCTGGACGAGGTCGAGCATGCGGGCGCCCGGCAGGTCGTAGGAGCCGGGCAGGAGTTCCAGGTCGGGCATCGCGACCCGCCCCGAGCCGGCCAGCCGGGCCAGCCCGTCGGTCAGCCGCTGGTCGCCCTCCCCGCCGGGCAGCACCACGACGGTCCGGCCGCCCGCGCAGGCGTCGACCAGCGCGTGCGCGTCCGGGCTCTCCTGGACCACCTCGATGCCCGCCTCGCGCAGGTACGGCAGCTGCGGGTGGCCCGGGTCGGCGCACAGCACCCGGTCCGCGGCGTGCAGGGTCTGCCACGCGGGCCAGGACAGCACCCCGGGGGCGACCCGGTGGCTGGTGGTCAGCAGGACGATGCGGCCGGTGGGCCCGGCGGGTGCGTGGTCGTTCACCCTCCGAACCTACCCCCGGCCACCCGTGTCAGGCTCCGGCGGGGGGCGCCTGCTCCGGTGCGGTCCGCTGGGTGATCCAGGGGGTCTCGCCGGCCCCGAGCTTGATCTGCTGGACGTCCCAGGCCCCGTAACGCGGGTTGACCTCGATGTCCAGGGCCTTCGCGGCGGCCCGGGCGGGCTCCTCCAGCTTTCCGTTGCCGTACTTGGCCGTCAGCTTGGTGAGCAGCACCTGGTTCGTGAGGAACCGTTCGGCCTGGCCGGGGGCGATGGCCCCCTTCTGCAGGAGCAGGGCCTCGAACTGCTCGGCGCCCTGGTTCTCGTCGACGTACGCCTTGCGCTCGTCCTCGATCTCCTTCTCGGTGGCCGTGATCCCGGCCGTCTCGGCCATCTTGTCGATGACGCGGCTCTGCAGGATCGCGTCGAGTTTCTGCCGCTCCAGGTTGGGGGTGCTCGCGATGAGTTCGGCGGCCGCCCCACCGGTACGGTTCTGGGCGGCGCGGACGTCGTTGACCTGGGCCTGGAGGGCGGAGGTGGTGATCCGTTCACCACCGACGACGGCCGCGGTGCCGGGGCGGGCCTCGCCCGAGCACGCGGACAGGAGGGGCGCCGCCACGAGCAGGGCGGCGGAGACGGAGAGCGCTGTGCGACGGTGCAAAGGAGCCTCCAGGGCCGGGAGATTGTGCGTTCTTGCACAAGGCCGTGCGGTGATCGATGGTATGAGGTCGGGGTGGTCCGGGCCACCGGTTCGACCAACGATTCCCGGGGTGTCGGGGTTCGCGTTCACCTGCCGGCCATCCTTCGGACCCCCGGTACTGCCAGGGTCTCCCCACCATGTCGACACCGCACCGCTCGCCGCGCCGCCGGAGCCTGTCCGGCTCGGCGCTCGCGGCCCTGGTCACGGCGGCGGCCGTGTGCGCCGGGGACGCCGCTGCCCGCGTCTTCCCGTACGGACCGCGCCACCGCAGTGTCAACGACCTCGGCAACCAGTTCGTCCCGTTCCACGCCCATCTGTGGGACCTCCTGCACGGCCGTGCGGCGGGCGGGCTGCTGTTCAACTGGCAGTCCGGGTACGGCACCAGCTTCCTGCCGGACCTGGGGACCTACCTGGCCAGCCCGTTCGCGGTGCTCGTCGCCCTCTTTCCGCGGGCGGACGCGGACCTGGCGGTGTACGTCGTCACCGTGCTGAAGACGGCCGCCGCGGCGGCCGCCATGGCCTGGCTGCTGCGGACCCAGCGGCGCGGGCCCTGCTGGGCGGCGGGGCTGCTGGGGGCCTCGTACGCGCTGTGCGGGTGGTCGGTGGTCGAGGCCTCCTACAACCCGATGTGGCTGGACGGACTGATCGCCTTCCCCCTGCTGTGCCTGACGGGCGAATGGGTCCTGCGGGGACGGCGGCCGGTGGCGGGGGTGCTGGTGGTCGCCGTGTGCTGGACGGCGAACTTCTACACCGCCTACATGGCGACCCTGGGCGCGGTGCTGGTGCTGCTGGTCCGGGTGGCCTTGACCCGGGAGGGCGCGGTGGCCCGGCTGCGGGTCGCCGGCCGGGCCGCCGGGACCGCCGTCCTCGGCATCGCGCTCGCGGCGCCCGTCCTGGTTCCGCTCTTCCTCAGCTCCGGACAGGCCTACCCGGGGTGGGTCAAGGAGTTCCGGCCGGTGCCGTGGGCGGACCTGTTCGCGCGGCTGCTGCCGGGGACGTACTCCTTCTCCTCCCCCGCCGTCTTCGTCTCCACCGGGACCCTGCTGATGCTGGCCGCGCTGCCCTTCCACCGGGCCGTGCCGGTACGCACCCGGCTGTGGTGGACGGGTCTGACCGCGGCCGTCGCGCTCTCCCTCCAGTGGGAGCCGGCCCACCTGGCCTGGCACCTCTTCGCCACGCCGAACGGCAGCCCGTACCGGCAGACCTTCGTCCTGGCCGGCATCGCGGTGATCGCCGCCTGGACCGCACCGGCCGCCGGACCGCCGGGGGTACGGGCGCTGGCGGCGGGCGCGGGCCTGCTCGTGGTGGCCGCCTGGTGGGCGCACGGCAGCACCCTGGCCACGGCCCCGGCGTACGTCCTGTTCTGCGGCGGGCTGGTCGCCGCCGCCGCGGCCTGGCGGGCGCTGCACCGGCGCGCCCCCGTGCTCCCCGCGGCCGCCGCGCTGGCGCTGGTGCTGGTGGTGCAGGCGGCGGCGACCGGCGCGTACGGGCACCGGGGCAAACTGGACGGCCTCGACGACTACCCCTCCTGGGGTGCGGCCCACACCGCGCGCGCCGGGGCCCTGGCGGCGGCCCGGGGCTGGCCCGCGTACCGCACCGACCCGGGCCGGCCGGCGCTGTCGGGCAACGACCCGCTGCTGCTGGGCGGGGAGGGCGGCTCGTACTACAGCAGCCACACCCCCGCGGTGTTCACCCGCACGATGGTGGCCCTGGGGGCGGGCTGGACCTCGCGCGGACGCAGCGTCCAGAGCCTCGACAACCCGGTGACGGACGCCGTCTTCGCGGTCGGCGCCCGGCTGCGGCCCGACGGGACGGTGGCCCGGGCCGAGGTCCCGCCGCTGGTCACCGTCCGCCCGCCGGGTCCGGTCCCGGCCTACGGGGACTCGCCGTTCGCCAACCAGGAGCTGCTGCTGGGCGCCCGCGTGTACGAGGACCCGGTCGCCCCCGGGGCCTGCCGCGCGGGCACGGAGGCCTACCTGTGGGCACCTGAGTACGACGCGACCGCCCGTCTCGGCGACGGCGCCGCCTTCCGGCTGAACGGCAGCCCGCCCCGCAACCGCGCGGCCCTCCAGCCGATGGGCGTCTCCCGGGGGCCGTCCTCGGCCCTGGTCTTCGACGCGGCCCCGCCCCCGCGGTGGACCATGTCCTGCCTCGACCGGGTGCGGCTCGACGCGGCGGTGGCCGCCCTGCGCTCCTCGGCGGCGACCTCCCTGCGGGTGGGCACCTCCGAGGTCCGGGCCGAGCTGCCGCCGGGCGCGACGGGCACGGCGGTCCTGTCGGTCCCCGCGATCGCGGGGTGGAGCTGCAACGGCCGCCCCGCCGCGGCGCACCTGGGCCTGGTCGCGCTCCCGCTGGACGGCCGCACCCCGCGCCTCGCCTGCGTCTTCCGCCCGCCGGGCCTGCTCCCGGGCGCGGTAGCCGCCGGGGCGGCCCTCGCCGTCCTGCTGGGCAGCGCAGTCAGGAGGCGTCAGCGCACCTGACCCAGCCACTGCAGGGTGCGGCGGATCTCGGCCGGGAAGGGGTGCGCCGGACCGTGCAGCCGTTCGGCGTCGAACAGCAGCCGGGCCAGGGTGTCGTGGGCGGCCGGGCGGTCGCCGAGGGAGAGCAGCAGGTGCGCTATGCGGCGGCGGACCTCCAGCGGGAGACCGGGGTCCGGGTTGGCGTAGTGGTTCTCGAAGAGCGGCAGCAGCGAGCGGTACTCCGCGAGGGCGGCGGCCGGTTCGCCGAGTTGTTCCAGGCACTGCGCCGAGTCGTAGCGGAAACGCAGCGACTGCGGGTCGCCCGCCGGGAACTCGTCGGCGAGACGCCGCAGTTCGGGCAGGGCCCGGCGGTACTGGCCGTCGTCCATCAGCGTGGCGGCGTACTGCTTGCGCAGCGAGCGGACCACCGGGGAGTGCTCGCCGTGCTCGGCGGCCGCCGCCGGGAGGATGCCGCCGAGGATGTCCACGGCCTGGGTCAGGCGGCCCTGGTCCAGGAGCGTGCGCGCCTCGTCGACGGCGCCCGGGATGTCCGGCTTCGGCGGCGACGGAGGCATGGTGGGCTGCGGCGGGATGACCGCGGCCCGGTCCGGCCAGGGGGCCTGGGGGCGCAGGAAGGGACGGGTCGGGTCGAGCGGTCCGGCCGGGGCGGCGCTGCCGCGGGCCGGCAGCAGCGGGTACAGCGCCTCGTACACCTCCTGCGCGGAGCCGGGCCGGTCCTGCGGGTCCTTGGCGAGGAGCCGCAGCAGGAGCGCCTCCAGCTCGGCCGGGACCTCCGGGCGCAGCCGGCGGACCGGGAGCGGCGGCTCGTACAGGTGGCGGTGCAGGACGCCGAGGGCGGTGGATCCGGCGAAGGGCACGTTGCCGCTGAGGAGTTCGTGGAGGAGCACGCCGAGCGCGTACAGGTCGGTGTACGGGCCCACCGCCCCGCCCATGGCCTGCTCGGGGGCCATGTACGCCGGGCTGCCGATCGGTGAACCGGTGCTGGTGAGGCGGGTGGTGTCGGTGTCCATCACCGAGGCCACGCCGAGGTCCAGGACCAGGACGGTGCCATCAGGGCGGACCATCACGTTGCGCGGCTTCAGGTCGCGGTGGACGATCGGCACCGCGTGCACGGCCGACAGCACCGCGCACAGCTGCGCGGCGATCGCGACCGCCCACGGCCAGGGGTACGGGTCGTGCTCGGCGAGGTGGTCGGCCAGGTCGGCGCCCTCGACGTAGCCCATGACGAGGTAGAGCTCGTCGCCGTCGCTGCCCGCGTCGTGCACGGTGACCAGCCCGGGGTGGTCCACCTGGGCGGTGACCCGGCACTCGCGCACGAAGCGGCGGCGCAGCTCCTCGGCGACGGTGCCGGGGCCGGCGACCTTGTCGGGGCGCAGCAGTTTGACGGCGACCCGGCGGTCCAGGCGGCGGTCGTAGGCGGTCCAGACCTGGCCCATGCCGCCCTGGCCCAGGACGGTCGCCAGCTGGTAGCGGTCCCCGATGAGGCGGTCGGTCACCGGTTCCCGTCCTGGTCGCGGGGCGGCTGGTTGCGCAGCAGCTCACTGAGCTCGTCGAGTTCGGCACGGACCTGTCCGATGCGCGGCGGCGGGGTGGCCTGCTGCGGCGGCAGGGGAGGCTGCGCCGGGGCCGGGGCCGGCGTGTGGTGCTGGGCCTGCGGGTACCCGTAGCCCTGGACCGGCGTCTGCGGCCGGGGCTGCGGGGCCACGTACGGTGCGGGCTGCTGCGCCGGGTACCAGTGGGCGGGCGGCGCCGTGCGCTTGTTCTCGTAGTGCTTGATGTCGGCCACGAGGAAGTACACGCAGATCGCGACACCGGTGAAGAGCGAGCCGCCCGCACCGAGGTTGCCCTGCCAGCCGCTGGTGTCCTCCGTCGGGTCCATCCCGATCAGGACGAGCCAGGCCACGCCGAGCGCACCGCTGAACAGCGTCAGCACCCAGTCGTGCGTCTTGCGGGTGACCAGCGCGAGCCGCAGCATCGTCCCCCAGGCCAGGAAGCCGCAGCTCAGGATGGGCAGCAGCATGAACAGCACGCGCAGTGCCACCACGCCCCCGGTGCTGGGCTGGTGACCGTGCTGCGGCGGGAGGCCGGGGCCGTGCATCGCTGCTCCTGACGGGCCGTGCGGGAAGGATTTTCGGGTCTGAGCGTATACAGGCTTACCGGCAGCCGGTGAGGGGATGGCCCCAACCGTTGCACGGTCGCCGCACAGCAGCTCATTCCGGCCGGACCGTGCCGTCCGACAGACCGTCGTAGAGGCCCTGGACGAGCTGCTCCCCGAGCCGTCCCGCGAGCCGCAGCGCGTCCTCGAACTCGGCGAGCGCGCGGAAGCGGACACCGTAGCGCTGCTGCTCGGGCAGCGGCAGCCGGGGCAGCTGGAGGCGGCGTACGTCGAGCCGGCTGGTGGTGGAGGCGTGGCTGCTGGCGCGGCGGTTGTTGGCGGTGCCGCGCAGGAATCCGGCCAGGAACCACGGGTCGAGCGCGGCCGGGTCGGGGCGCAGCAGGGCCAGGCCCCGGCCGGGCACCGCGCCCGCGGTGGACGCGCAGACGACGCGGGTGAGGGCGGAGCCGCCGGCGACGGGGACGAGGACGTCTCCGGGGGCGGTGAGCACGGGCTCGCCGGAGGCGGCGGTCAGGGTGCCGGAGGGTCCGGTGGCGGCGTACACGTCCTGTTCGGTGAGGACGGGCGCCGTTCCGGTCCCGCTGCCGGTGCCGGTGTGCAGTACCAGCGCTCCGGCGCGCAGGAGTTCGGCGACGGTGACGAGCGGCGGCCGGGCGGCTGCCGCGCCCGCGGGTGCGGCAGCGGCGCCGGGGTCCGCGGGGGTGGCGGGCAGCGGGGTGAGCCGGGCCGCCCGGGCGAGGCTCGCGTCGAGCCGTTCCCGTACGGCGCTCAGCCCGGCGGGTCCGCCGCCCGCTGCGGGGGGCGGCAGGTGGCGGGCGGGGGTGAGGTCCACATCGTCGTCGAGGAGTTCGATGACGGGCACCAGGCGGCTGACGCCCGGGACCTCCTCGACCGTGCCCGTGCGGTCGTACGCGGCCCAGGTCTCCTGCACCGCGCGGTGCACGGCGGACCACCGGGTCCGGGGGCGGCCCTCGGCGGTGGGCCCCGCGCCGGCTGCGGCGGAGGCCGCGCCGGTGCTGTCGATCAGCAGCAGCCCGGCCGGGGGCGCCGCCTGCGGGGCGGGCCGGCGCAGCACCCACAGGTGCAGCGGGACCCCGTACGGCGGGGCCGTGCCGGCCGGGAGCGCGACGACGGCCCGCAGGGCGCCGCGGCGCAGCAGGTCGGCGCGGATGCGCCGGCCGGAGCGGCGGGCGGCGACGGCGGGCGGCAGGAGCAGGACGGCGGTGCCGCCTTCGCGGAGGTGGGCCAGGGCGTGCTGGACCCAGGCGAGTTCGGATTCGGCGCGGGCCGGGAGGCCGTACTCCCAGCGCGGGTCGTAGGCCAGTTCCTCGTGGCCCCAGTTGCGTTCGTTGAACGGCGGGTGGCTGAGGACGGCGTCGACGCCGAGCCCGGCGAAGGCGTCGGCGCGCAGGCTGTCGGCGGCGGCGGCGCGGATCCGGGCGGAGCCGTGCAGGGCCAGCCGCAGGGCGGCGAGGGCGGCGAGTTCGGGCGAGGAGTCCTGGGCGCGGAGGTCGGTGGCGGCGGGGACGGCCCGCAACAGGGTGCCGGTGCCGCAGGCGGGGTCGAGGACGGTGCGGGCGGCCGGTCCGGCGAGGGCGGCCATCAGCTCGGCGAGGCCGTCCGGGGTGCGGGTGTACTGCCGGGGACCGGCGTCGAGGTGGCGGCCGAGCAGGAACTCGAAGGTCTTGCGGGCGCCGAGTCCGGCGGCCAGTCCGGCGGCGGCGCGCAGCAGGGGGACGGCCGAGGGCGGGACCGGGGCGGCGGCGAGGGGGTGGCCGGGTCCGAGGCGCGCGCCGACCACCTGGTCGAGGACGGGGCGCAGCAGGAGGGCCATCCGTTCGTCGGAGACGGCGCTCAGCTCCAGCCAGTCGGTGGGCCGGTCCCGGACGACGAGGAGGGCTCCGCCCACCGCCACCAGTGCGGCGGCGGCCCCTGCGGGATGGGCGGCGACCTGCTGCCAGACCCGCTCGCGCAACGGGACCTCGGGGAGCTTGCCCTGGCCCCGCAGCCAGTGCTCCACCTCGGGCAGGGAGAAGGAGGGGCTGGTCCCGGTGCCGCCGACGGGCCGGGGGAAATCGGCGTGGCGGCGGCGCCAGTTGCTCACGGCGGCGCGGCCGACCCCGGCCAGGCGGGCCACCTCGGCCGCGGTGACCACGGCGCCGGCGGCGGTCGGCGCGGTACCGGCTGCGCCCGCCGCGGCGCCGGCCGGGACGGTCGCCCCGGGGGGCGCCGCGGGGGCCTGCGCCGGGATCGGCGCGGTGATCGGCGCGGTACCGGCCGGCGTACCCACCCCGGCGCTGGCTGCGGCGTTCGCGGCGCCGGTCTCCTCGGACATGCCGGGGAGCATACCCGTACACATACGAGAGACCGCTTCACAGCGTGAACTCCCGTCCATCCGCCCCATACGATTGACTCGGTTCACACGCATCCGCGTCGGGGCGGGCGGCGCTCCGGGAGGCAACCCCCGCGCGCGCGAACGGCGCTGGCGGCTAGGCTCGTGGGCTGACGTTGTTCCAGGGGGGAATGGTCCATGCGTAGTCGAACGATCGCCGTGACGGCGCTCGCCACAACGGCCCTGTGCGCCCTGAGCGCCTGTGCGCCCGTCGGCGGCGGGGACAAGGCCGCGGAGATCGGCAGTGCGGCCCGCGCCTCGGCGGGGGCGACGGCCGGGACGCCCGCGCCTTCGGCCTCGGCCTCCGCGCGGGCCGGCGGCCCGGGCGACTTCTCCGACCTGTCCGCGGCCGAGATCCTCACCCGGTCCCACGAGGCCACGAGCAAGGCCGAGTCGGTCCACGTGAAGGCCAAGGTCACCGAGGAGGGCAAGCCGATGGAGATCGACCTCTCCCTCGACAAGAAGGGCAGCTGCAACGGCGTGATCCGGCTCGACGGCATGGGTGCGCTGACCGTCATCAAGTCCCCCGACCTCATCCACTTCAAGGGCGACGCCGCCTACTGGCGGGGGGCGGCCAAGATGGAGAACGCCCCGCGCAAGCAGACCGACCAGATGGTGGCGACCCTCGCCGACCGCTGGGTGAAGGTGCCGACCTCCGACCCGCGCGCCGCCGCCATGACCACCAGCTGCGACCTGGACAAGCTGACGGGCGGCACGGGCAAGGCCAGCCCGCTGGCCCGCAAGGGCGCGGCGACGGTGGTCGACGGCACCCCGGCGATCACCATCACCTCACCGGTCCGGCAGGGCACCGCGGTGGACTGCGTGGCCACCCAGGGCACGCCGTACCTGCTGAAGTCCACGGTGTTCGGGGACAGCGACGGGGAGATCCTCTTCTCCGACTACGGCAAGCCCGTCGACACCACCTCCCCGAAGGACGCCGACGTGCTGGACCTGTCGAAGCAGGGCGGCGGCGTCCCCGGCGAGGCCGCCTGAGCCCGGACCGGCGGCCGCGGTGGGAAGCCCGTCCGGGCTTCCCACCGCGGCCGTCAGCGACCGGGGAGCGTCACGAACCGAGGATCGTGGCGAGGAACTCCCCGGTCCAGGCCAGCAGTTCCCGCCCGACCAGCGGCTTCCCGCCGACCCTGGCCGTCTTCGGCCGCGGGATCAGCACCTGCGAGGTCGCGGGCTTGAGCACCGCACCCGGGTAGAGCCGCTTGAGGCGAAGCTCCTGCGACTCGCGCAACTCCACCGGGCCGAAACGGATGTTGGGACCCTGCAGGGTGATGTCGCCGACCCCGCAGGCCCGGGCGAGCATCCGCAGCCCGGCCACCAGCAGCAGGTTCTCCACCGGCTCCGGCAGCTTGCCGTAGCGGTCGGTGAGCTCCTCCCGGACGGCCTTGACGTCCTCCTCCGAGTTGGCGGAGGCGATGGACCGGTAGGCCTGCAGGCGCAGCCGCTCGCCCGGTGCGTAGTCGTGCGGGACGTGCGCGTCGACCGGCAGCTCGATCTTGACCTCCAGCGGCGGCTCCTCCTCCACCCCGCCTTCCACGGCCGCCCGGTAGTCGGCCACGGCCTCGCCGACCATGCGGATGTACAGGTCGAAGCCGACCCCCGCGATGTGACCGGACTGCTCGCCGCCGAGCAGGTTGCCCGCTCCGCGGATCTCCAGGTCCTTCATCGCCACGTACATGCCGGCGCCCATCTCGGTGTGCTGGGCGATCGTCGCGAGCCGCTCGTGCGCGGTCTCGGTCAGCGGCTTCTCCGGGGGGTACAAGAAGTAGGCGTACCCGCGCTCGCGCCCGCGGCCGACCCGGCCGCGCAGCTGGTGCAGCTGGGAGAGGCCGAAGTTGTCGCCGCGCTCCACGATCAGGGTGTTGGCGTTGGAGATGTCGATGCCCGACTCCACGATCGTCGTGGAGACCAGCACGTCGAACTTCTTCTCCCAGAAGTCCACCACGACCTGCTCCAGCGCCTGCTCCGACATCTGGCCGTGGGCGGTCGCGATCCGCGCCTCGGGCACGATCTCGCGCAGCTTGGCGGCCGCCCGGTCGATGGACTCGACCCGGTTGTGGATGTAGAAGCACTGGCCCTCGCGCAGCAGTTCCCGCCGGACCGCCGCGCCGATCTGCTTCTCCTCGTACGGGCCGACGAAGGTGAGCACCGGGTGCCGCTCCTCCGGCGGGGTGGTGATCGTCGACATCTCGCGGATGCCGGTCACCGCCATCTCCAGGGTGCGCGGGATCGGGGTCGCGGACATCGTGAGCACGTCCACGTTGGCGCGGAGCTTCTTGAGCTGCTCCTTGTGCTCCACGCCGAACCGCTGCTCCTCGTCGACGATGACCAGGCCCAGGTCCTTGAACTTCGTCTCCTGGGAGAAGAGCCGGTGGGTGCCGATGACGATGTCCACCGAGCCCTCCCGCAGCCCCTCCAGGGTGGCCTTGGACTCGCTCTCGCCCTGGAAGCGGGACAGCGCCTTCACCTTCACCGGGAACTGGCTGTAGCGCTCGGAGAAGGTCCCGAAGTGCTGCTGCACGAGCAGCGTGGTGGGGACGAGCACGGCCACCTGCTTGCCGTCCTGCACCGCCTTGAAGGCGGCGCGGACCGCGATCTCGGTCTTTCCGTAACCGACGTCGCCGCAGATCAGCCGGTCCATCGGGACCGACTTCTCCATGTCCTCCTTGACCTCGGCGATGGTGGTGAGCTGGTCGGGCGTCTCCGCGTACGGGAAGGCGTCCTCCAGCTCGCGCTGCCAGGGGGTGTCCGGGCCGAAGGTGTGCCCGGGGGCCGCCATGCGCGCGCTGTACAGCTTGATGAGGTCGGCGGCGATCTCCTTGACGGCCTTCTTCGCGCGCGCCTTGGTCTTGGTCCAGTCGGCGCCGCCGAGCCGGTGCAGGGTCGGGGCCTCGCCGCCCACGTACTTGGTGACCTGCTCCAGCTGGTCGGTGGGGATGTAGAGCCGGTCGCCGGGCTGGCCGCGCTTGGCGGGGGCGTACTCGACGAGCAGGTACTCGCGGGTGGCGCCCTGGACGGTGCGCTGCACCATCTCGACGTAGCGGCCGACGCCGTGCTGCTCGTGGACGATGTAGTCGCCGGCCTCCAGGGTCAGCGGGTCGATGGTCTTGCGGCGCCGGGTCGGCATCCGGCCGAGGTCCTTGGTCGCGGTGCGCTGCCCGGTCAGGTCGGTCTCGGTGAGGACCGCCAGGCGCAGGGCCGGGTCGACGAAGCCGTTGTCGAGGGAGCCGCACGCCACGTGGACCAGGCTCGGCTCCAGGGTGCGCAGGTCCGCCTCCAGCCGGGCGGGGATGCCCTCGCCGCCGAGCACCTCCACCGTGCGGGCGGCCGGGCCGTGTCCCTCGGTCAGGTAGACGGTGTGCCAGCCGTCGGAGATCCAGCCCTTGGTGTCGGCCAGGGCCCGGGCGGTGTCGCCGCGGTAGGCCTCGGGGGCGTGCATGCCGAGCTTGAGGGTGTCGCCGCCGGCGGTCTCGTCCGCGGCGAACGGGGAGACCGACCACCACATCATGTTCAGCTCGCGGGCCCGGTCGCGTACGTCGGCGATCCCGCGCAGCGAGGCCGCACCGACGTCGATGGGGGCCTCGCCGCCGCCGGCGGTGGCCGCCCAGGAGGCCATCAGGAACTCCTGGCTCGTCGCCACCAGGTCCGAGGCCCGGGTACGGACCCGCTCGGGGTCGCAGACGACGGCCATCGCCCCGGCGGGCAGCACGTCGATCAGCAGCTCCATGTCGTCGACCAGGACCGGGGCGAGGGACTCCATGCCCTCCACCGCGATCCCCTCCGCGATCTTGTTCAGCAGCTCGCCGAGTTCGGGGTGCTGCTCGGCGAGGGCCGCGGCCCGCTCGCGCACCTCGTCGGTCAGCAGCAGCTCGCGGCAGGGCGGGGCCCACAGACCGTGCTCGGCGATCTCCAGGGACCGCTGGTCGGCGACCTTGAAGTAGCGGATCTCCTCGACCTCGTCGCCCCAGAACTCGACGCGCAGCGGGTGTTCCTCGGTCGGCGGGAACACGTCGAGGATGCCGCCGCGCACGGCGAACTCGCCGCGCTTCTCGACCAGCTCGACGCGGGCGTACGCGGCGGCGGCCAGCGCCTGGGTGATCTCGCCGAGGTCGGTGCTCTGCCCCTGCCGCAGGCTCACGGGTACGAGCTCCCCGAGCCCCTTGACCTGCGGCTGCAGCACGGACCGGATGGGGGCGACCACGACGGACACGGGTCCGGCGGCGGGATCGTCCCCGGAGGGGTGCACGAGCCGGCGCAGTACGGCGATCCGGCGGCCGACGGTGTCGCTGCGCGGGCTGAGCCGCTCGTGCGGGAGCGTCTCCCAGGACGGGTAGTCCACCACTTCGTCGGGCGGCAGGAACGAGCGCAGCGCGGCCGCCAGGTCCTCGGCCTCACGTCCGGTGGCGGTGACCGCGAGCACGGTCCGGCCGGTCTCCCGGGCCAGCGCCGCGATCGCGAGGGGCCGTGCGGCGGGCGGGCCGACCAGGTCCACGTGCATCCGGTTGCCGTCCCCGGCCGCGGTGACCGCCTCGGCGAGCGCGGGGTCCCGGGTGACGGCGTCGAGCAGTCCGTGCAGGCTCATGAAGGGGGCTTTCCGTCCGGTGAGGGCGCCGCGAGGGGCGTGGAGGGCAACGCGAAGGACCCGACGCGTCTCACGGGCCGGGGGCTTCCCACCCTACGACGCGCCCGCGGCCCCCGCGCGGGGGATAGCGGTCCCCGTAGGGGTGAAGGAGACCTGCCCGGGCGGGCCCGGGACCGCCGGCTGCGGCCGCGTCCCTCGCCGCCCTCCACGGCACCAGGGGGCCGGCTCCCCTTCCACCACCGGGACCTTCGACCGGATGCCGCCGCCCGGGCCCGGTCCGACGGGCCGGCCTTCGTCACGCGCGACACGTTCGTCCCGCTCTACGATGTGGACGTACTGACCGTCTGAGCTCGCCGCGCCGCGTCCGCAGGAGTTCACGCCCGCCCGGACGAGGAGCCAGACCACCGTGACGAGCGATGCGATAACCCGCCCTGCCCCCGCGGCCCCGCCCGCGGCACGGCAGGGGCGGTTTCCGTGGCCCGGGCCCTATGCGGTGGCGGCCGGACTGTTCCTCGTCTACCTCGTCCTGTCCGTCGGGCGCTTCCGCCGCATGGAGTGGGCCTCCTGGGACCTGGGGATCTTCGAGCAGGCCATCCGGGCCTACGCGCACCTCCAGGAGCCCGTGGCCGACCTGAAGGGCCCCGGCACCAACATCCTCGGGGACCACTTCAGCCCGGTCATCGCACTGATCGCCCCCCTCTACCGGGTCTTCCCCGGGCCCCTGACGCTGCTCGTCGCCCAGGCCGCACTGTTCGCGCTCTCCGCCGTCCCCGTCACCCGGGCGGCCGCACGGCTGCTGGGCCGGGCCCGGGGCGTCGCGCTGGGGGTGGCGTACGGGCTCTCGTGGGGGGTCCAGCGGGCCGTGGAGTTCGACTTCCACGAGATCGCCTTCGCCGTGCCGCTGCTCGCCTTCGCCCTGGAGGCGCTGCTCGCCCGGCGCTGGCGGGCCGCCCTGCTGTGGGGGCTGCCGCTGCTGTTCGTCAAGGAGGATCTCGGTTTCACGCTCGCGGCCCTGGCCGTGGTGGTGGCCTGGCGGGCGCGGCCGACCGACCGGCGGGCCGCCTGGGGCGCCGTCGCCGTCGCCGTGGGGGCCTCGGTCTTCGCCGTCCTCGTCTTCACCGTCATCGTCCCGGCCTTCGCCGCCGACGGGTACGGCTACTGGGACAAGATCGACGGCGCGGGGCCGCTCGACGGCATCGGCACCAAGCTCACCACCCTGGGGTGGGTGCTCGTCCCCACCTCCGGGCTGCTCGCACTGCGCTCCCCGCTGCTGCTGGTCGCCGCCCCCACCCTGGGCTGGCGGTTCCTGTCCGGGGACGACCACTACTGGTCCACCGACTGGCACTACAGCGCCGTCCTCATGCCCGTCGTGACCCTCGCCCTCGTCGACGCCATCGACACCGTCCGGCGGGGCGATCGGCCCTGGCTGCGCGCGTACGCCCTCCAGCTGCCCACCGCCGTGCTCGCCGCCGGCCTCGCCCTCAGCGCGACGGCCCTGCCGACCGAGAAGCTCGGGCGGGCCGGTACGTACGCGAAGCCGGACCGGGTCGTGGCCATCGAGCGGCTCCTGGACCGGATCCCCGACGGGGCGACCGTGGAGGCCGACACCGGCCCGCTGACCCGGCTCACCTCCCGCTGCCGCGTGTTCTGGATCGGCGGCAGCCGCGGCGAGGTACCCGACTGGATCACCATCGACAACTCCTCCGCGTGGGCCGGCGAGGACCCGACCGCCTACGCCGCCCAGCTGCACCCCGGCCGCCGGTGGGAACTCGTGGGCCGGGCCGAAGGGGTCGTGCTGATCCGCCGGCGGTGAACGACGCCGGCCCCGGACCGCCCTCTCGGACGGTCCGGGGCCGGCGCCCTCCCCCGTTGGTTCCCCCGTGGGTCCCCCGTTGCCCCCGTGGGTCCCCCCGTACGACCGCGGCGGTCGTTACTCGCTCGCGATCGCGTTCAGTACGTTCATCCGCCCTGCCCGGAAGGCCGGGACCAGTGCGGCGAACAGGCCCACGAGGGCCGAGGCGGCGAACACCCCGAGGATCGTCGGCCACGGGATCTCCAGCACCTTCAGGCCCTCCAGCGCCAGCAGCTGCTGGGCGGCGGCCCCCCAGCCCATGCCCAACCCGAGCCCGAGGAGGGCGCCGAAGAGGGCGATGACCACCGACTCCAGGCGGATCATGCGGCGCAGCTGGCGGCGGGAGAGGCCGATGGCGCGCATCAGGCCGATCTCGCGGGTCCGCTCGACCACCGACAGGGCGAGGGTGTTCACGACACCGAGGACCGCGACGACGATGGCGAGGCCGAGGAGCCCGTAGACCATGTTCAGCAGCTGGCCGACCTGGTCCTTCAGCGCCTGCTTGTAGTCGGCCTGGTTGAGCACCTTGTACTGCGGGTACTCGGCGAGCGCCGCCTTGACCCCCTTGTACGCGGCGGCGTCGGACTGCCCGTCCGCCGCGGTGGCCAGCAGCATGAAGGGGCGCGGCATCCGCTCGGCCGGGACGTTCGCCTCGGCGACGGCGGTGCTGATGTACTTCATGCCCTTGTCGAGGTTGCCCTCGTCGCTGGTGATCGCCGCGACCTTCAGCTTGACGGTACTGCCGCCCGTGAAGGCGACCGTCAGCTCGTCGCCGAGCTTGATCCCGCGCTCGGTGGCGTACTGCGATCCCACCGACATGGAGTCCTTGCCGTACGCCGCCGCGTGCTCGCCGGCGACCATCTTGCGCCGGATGTCCTTGGCGTACGTCGGGTCGGTGGCGCCGAGGCCCTCCCCTTCCAGGGTGGTGCCGTCGGGCGCGGTGATCTTGGCCTCGACCTCGCGGTAGGCGGTGACGTGGTCCAGGCCGGGGGTGGCGCGCAGGGCCTGCTCGGCCTGGGGCAGGACCGGCTGCCCGGTCATGGAGTTGACGATGTAGTCCGCGCCGACCGACTTGTCGAGTTCGTCGGTGGCGGAGGCCACCATGGAGGAGCCGACCACCGACAGGCAGGCGACCAGGGCGAGGCCGATCATCAGCGCGGCGGCGGTGGCACCGGTGCGGCGCGGGTTGCGCAGGGCGTTGCGCTCGGCGAGCCGGCCCACCGGCCCGAAGGGGCGCAGGACGGCCCCGGAGAGCACCCGCACGACGCCCGCGGCCAGCAGCGGGCCGATCACGATGAAGCCGATCAGGGTGAAGACCACGCCCAGGCCCAGCCACAGCGATCCGGGGCCGGCCTCCTCCGCGGTCACGGCGAGGAAGAGCCCCGCGGCGCCGATGCCGGTGAGGACCAGGCCGAGGACGGCGCGGACGGCGCCGGCCTTCTTGTCGCCGGGGGTGCCGGACTCGCGCAGCGCCGCCATCGGGGAGACCTTGCCGGCCCGGCGGGCCGGGACGTAGGCGGCGATGGCGGTGACCTTGATGCCGAGCAGCAGCCCGGTGACCGGGGTGGTCCAGGCGACGGTCAGGTCGTCGGTGGACAGGTGCATGCCCATCTGGCCCATGAGTTCCATGAGTCCGACGGCCAGCCCGATGCCTGCACCGACGCCGAGGACCGAACCGACGAAGCCGAGGAGGTAGGCCTCCAGGACGACGGACTTGAGGACCTGGCCGCTGTCGGCGCCGATGGCACGCATCAGACCGATCTCACGGGTCCGCTGGGCCACCAGCATCGAGAAGGTGTTGAAGATCAGGAAGATGCCGACGAGGAAGGCGATCCCGGCGAAGCCGAGCATCACGTACTTCATCACCTTCAGGAAGGAGCCGACGTCCTTGCGGTTGGCGTCCGCGGCCTCCTTGGCGGTCTGCAGCTTGTACGCGTCGGCGCCGACGGCGGTGGCGACGTGCTGCTTGAGCTGCTCGTCGCTCACCCCGTCCTTGGCGGTGATGTTGACGTGCGTGAACGCACCCGGATCGCCGAGCAGCCGGTGCTGCGCGGTGGCGGTGTCGAAGTAGACGACGGCCGCACCCGGGTTGGTGACGGTGAAGGTGGCGATACCGGTGATCCGGGCGCGGATGTCGCCGGTGATGGCGATGGTGCGCAGTTCGTCACCGAGGGCGAGGTGGTGCTTCTTCGCGGTGTCGGCGTCGACCATCACCTCGGTGGGCCCGCGCGGCGCGTGACCGGCGGTGATCTTCATGGACTTGAGCTCGTTGTCGCTCCAGTTGCCCGCGATGGTCGGGGCGCCGGTGGTCGAGCCCATGTTCTCGTTCTTGGCGTTGACCACCGTCACGGACATCGACACGACGGCGCCCTCGGCGCTCTCGACGCCCTCGGCGCCGGCGGCCTTCGCCACGACGGAGCCGTCCAGCGACTCGGGCCGGCCGCTCTGCGGGACCTCCTCGCCGCTCTTCGCCTCCTTCGGGCTGAGGGTCACGTCGGAGCTGGTTACGGCGAACAGCTTGTCGAAGGTGGTGTTCATGGTGTCGGTGAACACCAGCGTGCCGCAGACGAACGCGACGGAGAGCATGACGGCGACGGCGGAGAGCGCCATCCGCCCCTTGTGCGCGACGAAGTTGCGCCGCGAGGTCTTCAGGACCATGTTGCTCATGAGGTCCGTCCGCGCGCGTCGAAGTCCTTCATCCGGTCCAGGACCTGGTCCGCGGTGGGGTTCAGCATCTCGTCGACGATCCGGCCGTCCGCGAGGAAGATCACGCGGTCCGCGTAGGAGGCGGCGACCGGGTCGTGGGTGACCATCACGATGGTCTGGCCGAGCTCGTCCACCGAGCGGCGCAGGAAGCCGAGGACCTCGGCACCGGCCCGGGAGTCGAGGTTTCCGGTCGGCTCGTCCCCGAAGATGATCTGCGGGCGCGCCGCGAGCGCGCGGGCGACCGCCACACGCTGCTGCTGGCCGCCGGAAAGCTCCGTCGGGCGGTGCTTGAGGCGCCCCGCGAGACCGACGGTCTCCACCACCCGGTCCAGCCACTCCTTGTCGGGCTTGCGGCCCGCGATGTCCATGGGGAGCGTGATGTTCTCCAGGGCGTTCAGCGTGGGCAGCAGGTTGAAGGCCTGGAAGATGAAACCGATCCGGTCGCGCCGCAGCTGCGTGAGCTTCTTGTCCTTCAGCCCGGTGATCTCGGTGTCGTCCAGGTGGATCTGCCCGCTCGTCACCGTGTCCAGGCCGGCCAGGCAGTGCATCAGCGTGGACTTGCCCGAGCCCGACGGGCCCATGATCGCGGTGAACTGGCCGCGCCGGATGTCCACGTCCACCGCGTCCAGGGCGACGACGCGCGTCTCGCCGGACCCGTAGGCCTTCACGACCTTCCGCGCCCGGGCCGCGACGGCTTCATGGCCACCAGTGCCCCCGTGCCTGGTCTCGGTCATAGCCGTTGTCACGGTGTTTCCCCTCGTTCGTGTGCGTGCGCCGCGTGCGCCACGGGCACGGTCGTGCCCGTACGTCGCCGTCATGGAGTCTGCTGGCCGGGGATGCCCGGCGCCCTGGTGCTCATCGCCGTATCCACCCGGGGGTTAACCCCACCCCCCTGGGTGCCCCGCCCGTAGGAACCAGTTAAGGACCTGGCCGCACCCCCCACCTCCTCCGCCGGAACGAAAGACCCCTGGCCCCAAATGCGGAGCAGCCCCTAGGGGTTCTCCACCTTCCGGGGGAGGGGACCTGGGGGATACCGCCCGGCGGACCCGTGGTGAGAAGGTGTTCCCCGCAGTTACGTGCAGGGGGAAGGAATCTCGGTGACCTCAGGGGAGAGCGGCGGCAGCGCTCCGGACGGGGCGTCCGCGGTGGGCTCCGGCGCCCCCGGCCCGGCGCCGCGGACGCCCGGCGAGGCCCCCGGCACCGGACGGCCGCCGGGCGCCGTGGTCGCCTCCCTGATGCTGGGCATGGCCCTGGTCGCCCTGGACAGCACGATCGTCGCCACCGCCGTCCCGCAGATCGTGGGCGACCTCGGCGGGTTCTCCGTCTTCTCCTGGCTGTTCTCCGGCTACCTCCTGGCCGTCACCGTCAGCCTGCCCGTCTACGGCAAGCTGTCCGACACCCTCGGCCGCAAACCCGTACTCCTCTTCGGCATCGCGCTCTTCCTCTTCGGCTCCCTGCTGTGCGCCCTCGCCTGGAACATGGCCGCGCTCATCGCGTTCCGGATCGTCCAGGGCCTGGGCGGCGGCGCTCTCCAGGGCACCGTCCAGACCCTGGCCGCCGACCTCTACCCGCTCAAGGACCGCCCGAAGATACAGGCCCGGATGTCCTCGGTCTGGGCCACCGCGGCCGTGGCCGGCCCGGCCCTCGGCGGGCTGTTCGCCGCCTACGCGCACTGGCGCTGGATCTTCCTCGTCAACCTGCCGCTGGCCGGGCTCGCCCTGTGGATGGTGGCCCGCCACCTGAAGGAACCCGCACGGTCCCCCGGCCGCCGGGGCCCCGTCGACTGGGCCGGAGCCCTTTCGATCTTCGCCTGCGGCGGCGTCCTGCTGTTCGCCCTCGTCCAGGGCGGGGTCGCCTGGCCCTGGCTGTCCGCGCCCTCCCTGGCACTCCTGGGCGCGAGCGCACTGCTGGCCGCCTGGGTGGTCCAGGTGGAACGCCGCGCCGAGGAACCCATCCTGCCCGGCTGGGTCTGGCGCCGGCGCACCATCGCCGCCGTCAACCTGGCCCTGGGGGCCCTCGGGCTGCTCATGGTCGCCCCCATGGTGTTCGTGCCCACGTACGCCCAGTCCGTACTCGGCCTCGACCCGATAGCCGCCGGACTCGTCATGTCCGTGATGACGCTGAGCTGGCCCATCAGCGCCGCACTCAGCCAGCACGTCTACCGGCGTATCGGCTTCCGCAACACCGCCGCCGTCGGGATCTCCCTCGCCGCCGTCATCCTCTTCTCCTTCACCCTGCTCCCCCACCCCGCCCGCCCCTGGCAGCCCGCCCTGGTCATGCTGCTGCTCGGCGCCGCCCTCGGCCTCTTCCAGCTGCCGCTGATCATCGGGGTGCAGTCCACCGTGGGCTGGGCGGAACGGGGCACCACCACCGCCTCCGTGCTCTTCTGCCGCCAGGTCGGCCAGAGCGTCGGGGCAGCCCTCTTCGGAGCCGTCGCCAACGCGACCATCGCCGCCCGGCTCGCCCACGCCCCCATACCCGGACTCCCCGACAGCCTCGACGAGGTGGCCCAGGCACTCGAACGGCCGGGGGCACTGTCCCGGGCAGCCGCCGACTACCTGCGCGACGCCGTGGCCACGGCCGTGGACCACGTCTTCCTCGGTGCGACCTGTGCGGCCGTGGCCGCGCTGCTGGTCCTGCTGCTGACGGCGCCCCGGAAGTTTCCCGTCCTGCCCGAGCACCGGGGGGAATGACCGCCCCCGGCGGTGCGGCTCCTCATGACCCCGGCCCATGGGTGACCCTCTGACCCAGGACCGTTTCTCCGGGGGGGGACGACGCGGTTTCCGCATGGTCGGCGCCCGCGCTGCCGGCCGCCGTGGCCGGACCGTCGTCCTGCGGCTGCGCCGGAACCCGGCCTTCGTCACCGGCCGCGACGGCCGCCCCTCCACCTCGACGGCCCTGGCCCTGGCCTGGACCGTGATCCTCCTCCGGCTGCTCCTCACGGTGCCGGCCTACGGGCTCACCGCGGGCGGGGGCGCGCACCGGTTCCGGGGCGGGCACGGCCCCCTCTCCCCCTGACCTCGGTCGGTCTGCCGCTGCTCGGCGGCCCGTACGTGGCCCTGATCGCCCGCGAACGACAGCGGGCGCACCGACCTCGTCGGGTGCGGCTGCGGGAAGCCGCTCCTCTCCCCCGCCCCGCCCTTCCCCCGTATCCCGGCCTCCCCGGAGACGCCGGGAGGTGCCCTCCGCAGGAGCACGGCGCAGCCGGAGCCGAGGGGACGGGGCGGGGTCGGCCGGGACGTGGAACGTGATGTGTCGGCGCACCAACAGGCCGCACCGCCGAAGCCGAGCCGGACCCCGCTCAGCCCCCCGTCGGAGCCCGCAGCCGGAGCCGGGCCGAACCCTGATCAGCCCCCGCAGAGCCCGCGCGACCGGACCCCAGCCGGACCCCGCTCAGCCCTCCGCAGGAGCCGCACAGCCGAAGCCGGGCCCGAACTCGCTCAGCCCTCCGCAGGAGCACGGCCCGTCAGGGCCGCCAGGCTGGCGCGGACGTGGTTCATGTGCGCCCGCATCTCGTCCTGGGACTCCGCGTGCTCCCGCAGGACCCGCTCCGTCTCCCGGCCGGTCCGCTCCTCCTGCACCCTGGCCGCCGCGAGCAGCTCGCCCGCCCGCGCCTCCGCGTCCTCCTGGCCGTGCCGGGCCGACTCCTCGGCCTCCGCGAAGCCCCGGCGGGCCTCCGCCAGCCGCGCCTGCGCGTACTGCTCCAGTTCCGCGTGGCGCGCCTCCAGCTCCGCCTCCCGCGCCGCCAGCTCCCGCTCCGACGCCTCCCAGCGTTCCGCCTGCTCCTGCTCCCGCTCGGCCAGCAGCACCTCCGCCCGCCGCCGGGTCTCCGCCAGCGTCGCCTGCGCCTGCGCCCGCCAGGCCGCCGCGTCCTCCCGGGCCCCCGCACGCGCGTCGTCCGCTTCCCGCTGCGCCCGCAGCAGCCCCTGCCGGGCCCGGACCTCGGTCTGCTCGCGCACCGCCTCCGCGTCACCCCGCGCCAGCTCCGCCACCCGGTCCGCGTGCGCCTCGGCGGCGCCCAGGGTCGCGGCCGCGTCCGCCCGCGCCTCCATCCGTACGGAGTCCGCCTCCTCCTGCACCAGCAGCAGGATCCGGCGGGCACGCTCGCTCAGCTCGTCGTACGTCTGCGGGGCCAGCGCGGCCACCGCCTCGCGCAGCCGCCCCGCCTCCTCCTCCATCTGCTTCGCCAGGACGGTCAGCCGCGCCACACGCTCCCAGGCCTCGTCACGACTGCCGGAGAGCCGGGCGAGATACCGGTCGACCTCTTCCGTGCGGTAGCCGCGGCCGCGCACGGTCGCAATGGGTGCACTCATCCTGGAAGCGCCTCTCTCGCGGGGATTCCTGTCAAGGATGCGTCATTTGCTCCCAGAAGCCGGAATGGCCGGGCCGGGACCCCGTACGAGGGGTCCCGACCCGGCCATCCAACTGATCATGCGATCAGCCGCACATCACAGCAGTCCGTCCCACATCTGCTCCAGCAGCACCGACCACCAGTTCTCCGGCGAAGCCAGCGCCGCCGTGTCCAGCCCCGCCAGATTGGCCTGGAAATCGACCGTCCAGCGCCCCGCCTGCTCCGGCGTCAGATGCTGACGCAGCCGCCACATGTGACCCAGCATCGCCAGGGACCGCGCGAACTGGGGCAGGCTCGAATTCACGAACTGCGGAGGCACCGGCGCACCGCCCGGACCGCCCTCCACCGGTACCGCCACGATGTGCGCGGTCCCGTACTGCACGCAGAGCGCCTTGCCGAAGTCACTGCCGACCACGAGGTACGAACCCGCGTCCGACGCCGGCTGCACCTGCCGCTGCGCCGCCATCTCGGCCAGCGTCGGCACCGGCTGACCCGGCACCGCCTGCGCCCAGAAGAACGGCCCGAAATCGACGGGCAGCCCCGACACCATCAGCGTCTGCGCCACGATCTCCGGCACGCCCTGACGGGACACCGCCCGCTGGTCGAAACGGAACACGCCCTGGGGGCCGAACGCCCCCGCCAGCTCCTGCGCGATGGACTCCAGCGGAATCGCCGGCTGCAGCTGGACCTGCGGCAGGGGCGCCCGTACCGGCGCGGGGCGCGCCGGACCGTCCGCCACCTGGTGCAGCTCACCCTGGTGCGTCAGCAGGTGCCGCATGCCCTGCTGGCGGCCCGCATGGTCCTTGCCGTACGGGGCCACGCTGGTGATCCGCACCTGCGGCCAGGTCTCCCTGATCATCCGGGCGCAGTACCCACCGGGCAGCTCGCACGACTCCAGCTCCGTGTGCAGCTCCAGCACCTGCTGCGGCGGCACGTTCATGGCCCGCAGCTCGTGGAGGATCTGCCACTCGGGATGCGGCGTACCCGGCGCCGAACGGCGGATGAGCTGCTGCTCGGAGCCGTCGGGAGCCCGGTAGCGCAGCACGGCCTGGTAGCCCGGCCCCACAGTGGGCGCACCCGTCGGCACGGGCGGCTGCGCCACCGGCGCCACGGGCCCGCCCGGCGGCGGACCGGGAGGACCGGGCGGACGCCCCGCGGGCGGACCCGCCAGCATCGTCGCGGCGTGGTCGAGCCCCCCACCGGGCGCTCCGGGAGCACCGGGCGGACCGGGAGGCTGGGGTACGCCGGGACCCGCGAGCATGGTCGCGGCATGGTGCGCCCCGCCGCCGGGCGCCCCCGGCGGGCCGGGGGGCGCGGGCGGCCGACCCACCACGGCGGGACCCGCCAGCATCGTCGCGGCATGGTCCAGCCCCCCACCCGGAGCACCGGGCGGACCAGGAGGACCGGGCGGCTGACCCGCACCCGAACCACCCGGCACACCCGGCGGACCAGGAGGCGCGGGCGGCCGACCCACCACGGCCGGACCCGCCAGCATCGTCGCGGCATGGTCCAGCCCCCCACCCGGAGCACCGGGCGGACCAGGAGGACCAGGCGGCTGACCCGCACCCGAACCACCCGGCACACCCGGCGCACCGGGAGGCGCGGGCGGCTGCGGGACACCGGGTCCGGCCAGCATGGTCGCGGCATGGTGCGCACCGCCGCCGGGCGCACCGGGAGCCCCGGGCGGGCCCGGAGGCGTCCCCGGCCGCTGCTCCACGCCGGAACCCCCCGCGGAACCCGGCAGGCCGCGCGGCGGAGTGACCTGGGCCTTGCTCGTCGGCGCGTCCGCGATGTCCCCCGCACGGGAACCCGGAGCGGGAGCCGGAGCCCCGCCCGGGCCCGGAGCGTGCCCGAGCGCCGGGGACACGGCCGTCTTCGGGAGCTGACTGCCCCCGGCCATCAGCGTGGTCTTCGCCTCCGGGGCCACCCCGGGCGACGGCGCGTCCTCCAGGTCCGAACCCGACAGGGGCGGCGCGAACACCGTCGCCGGCAGCGGCACGGACGCGTCGTCCGCGTTCGCGTTCACATCGGTACCGGCCCACGGCGTGGACCCGGCCGGGACCCCGTCGTTGGCGGTCGGCTCGTACGGGATCTCACCCCCGCGCCGCAGCGGCACCGCCTCCACCGCAGCCGGAGCCGGAGCAGCCGGCGCGTCCACGGGCTCCGCCGCCGCGGAGGGCCCGGCCTCCGCCGCCTCCCCGGCCGCCGGACCCGCAGCCCGACCCGCAGCCGGACCCGGCGAACCACCGGGAATCCCCGCCCGGTCCGCCGCCTCCTGCAACCACTCCGGCGGACTGAGCATGAAAGACGTCTGCTCGGAGTCGATCCGCGGCGGAGGCACCGAGGCCTCCGCCACCGGGACGGCCGCCGCCCCGTACTCCTCCTCGTACCGGCGGATCACCTCACCCACCGGCAGACCCGGCCACAACGTCACCTCGCCGCTGTCCCGCGCGATGACCAGACGCTGCCGCCCGCCCCCCGACACCGGACCCGCCGCACGGTCCTCCGCCCACACCACGAACCCGAGCCCGAACTCCCGTACACGCACCTCACGGTGCTGGTACGCGGGCACGTCCCCGTTGATCCACTCCTCGGCGCGCTCCTGCGCCTGCGCAAAGGTCACCACCGCGCCGTCACCCCTCATCCGAACCGGAACGCGTCACCGGAACCGAACGCGCGAATCCGCCGTCCACCATCAGACCGGCCACCGTCTCCAGTTCCGGCGGGTTCCCCGCCAACCGCTCCAGAAAGGCGTCGAAATCACCGCCGCACGGCAGCAACAGCCGCTCCACGCGCTCCTGCACCGACCAGCCGTCCTGGTCGCGCGCATCGTCGTAAGGGGAGAACCACACCGAGCCGAGCGCCTCGCCCTTCACCTTCAGCGCCAGCAGACCGCCCTGCACGAAAGCCACGCACAGGTAGTCCTTCGTCAGGTGGTCCCGCAGACACTTGTTGACGTACACCAGGTCGTTGACCGCCGCCTCCTCACGCACCGTGAAGAACGGCTGGTCCACCAGCAGCCCGAGGTCCACGTCCAGGCCCGCACCCACCGGCGCGCAGCCCCCCGAGGCCTTCAGGAACGAGCGGTACGCCTCCGGCAGCCGGTAGCCGAGATCCTCCTCGACCCCCTGCACCTGGCCCTCCGACACCGACACCACCGACTTCGGCAGCCCCATGTGCACCGGCCGCACCTCCTGCAGAGGCCGCGTCCCGCGCTTGTCAGGGTCCACCGGCGCCGTCGCCAGCCCCGCGTGATGCCGCAGCAACGCCTTCACCTCGACGGGCACCAGCTCCATCCGCCGGCCGCCCGCCACGTGGTGCCAGGTCCAGCCGTGCGGGGTCGCCACCGGGCCGACGGTGTCCCACAGTTCATGGCCGGCCTCCCGCATCGCCGCGTTCGCCGACACGTAGTCCGTCAGCCGCAGCTCGTCCACACCGAAGCCCTCGGGCGGCTCGGCGATCTCCACCGCCGCACGCGCGTACCGGGAGAAGTCGGGATATCCGCTCCCGTCGATCCGTACTCCATGGGGATGCCGAGCGGCCCGGACCGGGTCCGGGAAATGCACGACCTGGCCCGAGTAAGCGGCGTTGGGTGGCGCGGCCTGCTGCCCGAGCCGACCTGTCGTCATGGCGGTAGCCCCCTGCTGGATCTGGCTGGTTCACCACAGCCTATGTGCTCGGGCAAGAGCCTCACCCGCGCCTGACCCCCACGCCCCCACAAGGGCCAGGAACATCCGAATTGATACGAATATTCGACCCCGCTTCCACACGACAGGTGACATTTGGCAGGCTGTCCCCGCAGCACGGGGGCGTGCGCGACAGCGGCACCACCGCGGCCACGGGAGGGAAAGCGCGACCATGCAGAACACGGCAACACGCACAGATCCGGCCGACACCGGCCCCGGAACCCCGGGAACACCCGGCCAGCCCGGAATCACCGGCCACACCGGCCACACCGGCCATTCCGGAGGCGCCGCCACCACCGGCGACCCCGCCCCCGGCCCCGTCGGCGACCCCCGCCTGCGCTGGAGCAGCACCGACGGCCGCCCCACCGCACCCGTCCTGCGCTTCCGCCGCGACGGCATCCTGCCCACCGTCGCCGCCGCCCTCTCCGTACGGGGCGAAACCCTCACCGGCACCGCCGGCAAGGGCGACCAGCCCCCCGTGCTCCACCCCCTCGTCCAGGACTTCCTCGACACCCTGACGAGCGGCCAGCGCGAACGGTTCACCGGCCGCTGCCCGGAAGCCATCCTGCTCTCCCGCCACCTCACCACCGTCGAAGGCGCCCGCAGCAGACGCGCCTCCCGCAAACCCCTCACCCCCAGCGAAGCCAGGCGCTCCCTCAAGCACGCGAAGATCACCGCCCGCCGCATCCGCGAGGACGGCGACCCCCTCCACGGCAGCTACGCACCCCCCTGCCGCTCCTGCGACGCCCTCCTCGCCCACTTCGGCGTACGCTCCGTCGACCTCACCGCATCCGAGTAGCCATGACCACCACTTCAGCCTCCTACGACCGCTCCTCCGCCACCCGGTTCCCCACCGCCGTGGACTCCGCCCTGCGCACCGCCGGCTGGGAGCCCGGCCGCTGGGACATCAAGCAGGCCGAGTACTGGGCCGACGCCCTGCGCGACCACACCACCCCCGCCGGACACCGCCACACCGTCTTCCCCGCAGCCGTCGAAGCCTGGGCCGAATTCGGCGGCCTCACCGTCACCGCACCCGGCCCCGGCCGCCAGATAGCACCCGCCCCCGTCCGGATCGACCCCCTCACCGGACTCCACCTCGCCCGCACCTTCGCCGACCTCGGCCGGGCCCTGTCCACCCAGCTCTGCCCCCTCGGCGTCGAAACCGACGGAAGCTCCCACCTCGCCCTCGACGCCGAAGGCCGCGTCTACGGCATCGACCACACCGGCGACTGGTACCTCGGCTCCAGCCTCGACGAAGCCCTCACCCTCCTCCTCACGGGCCTCCAGCCGACCCGCCTCACCACCGGCTAGCCCCCCCAACGCCCGGCCGGTCAGGCGGTCAGGCGGGCAGGCGGGGCGGCGGGGAGCACCGCCGACACCCGGAAACCACCCGCATCCGTCGGACCCGACACGAACACCCCGCCCAGCCCCAGCACCCGCTCCCGCATGCCGACCAGCCCGTTGCCCCCGCTCGGCAGCCCGGCACCGCCCGCCTCACCGTCACACGGCCCGTTCTCCACCTGCATCGCCACCTCCCCCTCCCGATGCGCCAGCCGCACCACGACCCGCGCCCCCGGAGCGTGCTTGTGGCAATTGGTCAGCGCCTCCTGCACCACCCGGTACGCCGTCTGCTCCACCTCCGCCGCGTACGCCGGCCGCGCCCCCTGCACCACCATCTCCACGACCATCCCCGCCGCCCTCGACTGCCCCACCAGCACCTCCAGCTCGGCAAGCGAAGGCCCGTCGTCGAAGCTCCCCACCAAGGCGGCCGCCGCCGGCGCAGCGGACACCCCGGCCCCCGCCACCGCACGCACACCCCCGGTACCACCGGAACCGGCCGCAGCCGCAACCGCCTGCGAAGACCCCGACCGCAGCACCCCCAGCATCTCCCGCAGCTCCGTCAACGCCTGCCGCCCCATGTCCCCGACCAGCGCCGCGTTCTTCGCCGCCCGCGCCGGATCCTTGAGGGCCACCGCCTCCAGCGCCGCCGCGTGCACCACCATCAGCGACACCCGGTGCGCCACCACGTCGTGCATCTCCCGCGCGATCCGGGTCCGCTCCTCCGTCCGGGCCCACTCGGCCCGCTCCTCGGCCCGGTCCGCCAGCAGCGACAACTCCCGCTCCAGCGAATCCGCCCGCTCCTGCAAGCTCTCCATCAGCCGCCGCCGCGCCCCGATGTACAGCCCGAACAGCACCGGCGGCACGGTCAGCGCCACCGCCACGAACCCGGACAGCGCCACCACCAGCGCCGTGTCGGCCTCCACGTCCCCGCGGGTCCGCAGGTACATCACCACGTACGTCGCCGCCAGCGACATCGAAGCCAGCGTGGCGGTGATCCGCCGCGGCACCTCGGACGAGGCCAGCGTGTACAGCCCCACCACCCCGAGCAGGAACCCCATCGCCGCCGGCGCCACGGCGATCCCCACCAGCACCACGGCGATCGGCCAGCGCCGCCGCAGCACGAGCACGGAACCCACCACGAGCCCGAACAGCACCCCGACCGCGGTCGGCACCCCCGCCTCGCGGGCGAAGGCGACCCCCTCCCACGCGCACTCCAGGGCGGAGACCCCGCCGAGCGCGACGTCCACCACGACATCCCGCCGCCGCACCCACCACAAAGGCGGCCCAGCGCGGCCTTCCACTTCCCCCGAACTGGTCATGCCGTCCAGCGTACGCAGCGCCCCCACCACAGCCGCGACCGGAATTCCGGCAAACCCCGGCCGGTGAGCGTCCTCCAGGGCACGGGGCTTTACCGTCGCGTCGAAGGCTGGTGGTGCGGCATAGTAGGTGCCGTCGACTCGATCAGCAGTGGCGAATGTCCGATTTAGTCGGCCTTACCATCCCCTGTGGTGTAATTGGCAGCACTGAGGCTTTTGGTGCCTTATGTCCGGGTTCGAGTCCTGGCGGGGGAGCGAAGCAGGATGCGGGTCCCGACCTCCGCGGTCGGGACCCGGCTTCGTTTCCGGCCCCGGAGCCACCGGTATCCTGCACGGGTCCACCCCCGAAGCCGAAGGGCATCCCCGTGAGCGCCAACCGCCCGGCAGCCGTCGTCGTACTCGCAGCGGGTGAAGGCACCCGCATGAAGTCGGCCACTCCCAAGGTCCTGCACGAGATCTGCGGGCGCTCGCTCGTCGGTCATGTCGTCGCCGCCTCCCGCGAGCTGGACCCCGCCCACCTCGTCGTGGTCGTCGGGCACGCCCGGGAGCAGGTCACCGCGCACCTCGCCGCCGTCGACGCGGAGGTCCGCACCGCCGTCCAGTACGAGCAGAACGGCACCGGCCACGCCGTCCGGATGGCACTCCAGGAGCTCGGCGGCCCGGTCGACGGCACGGTGATCGTCGTCTGCGGCGACACCCCGCTGCTGACCGGCGAGACCCTGCGCGGCCTGGCCGCGACGCACGAGGCCGACGGCAACGCCGTCACCGTGCTCACGGCCGAGGTGCCGGACTCGACCGGCTACGGGCGCATCGTGCGCGACGCCGGCGGGGCCGTGACGGCCATCGTGGAGCACAAGGACGCCTCGGACGCCCAGCGGGCGATCCGGGAGATCAACTCCGGGGTCTTCGCCTTCGACGGGGCGCTGCTGGCCGATGCGCTCGGCAAGGTGCGTACGGACAACAGCCAGGGCGAGGAGTACCTCACCGACGTCCTCGGCATCCTGCGTGAGGCCGGGCACCGGGTGGGCGCGGCCATCGGCAGCGACCACCGTCAGATCCTCGGCATCAACAACCGCGTCCAGCTCGCGCAGGCGCGTGCCCTGCTGAACGCGCGCCTGCTGGAGCAGGCCATGCTCGCGGGCGTGACCGTGGTCGACCCCGCCAGCACCTTCGTGGACGTGACGGTCACCTTCGGGCAGGACGCCCTGGTCCACCCCGGCACGCAGCTGCTGGGCGCCACCCACGTCGCCGAAGGGGCCGAGGTCGGTCCGAACACGCGCCTCAAGGACACGCGGGTGGGTGCGCGGGCCCGGGTGGACAACACGGTGGCGGACACGGCGGTGATCGGTGAGGCCGCGAGCGTCGGCCCCTTCGCGTACCTGCGTCCGGGTACGGAGCTGGGTCCCAAGGCCAAGGCCGGGACCTACGTGGAGATGAAGAACGCGAAGATCGGCGAGGGGACGAAGGTGCCCCACCTGTCGTACGTGGGTGACGCGACGATCGGTGAGCACACGAACATCGGTGCGGCGAGCGTCTTCGTGAACTACGACGGTGAGCACAAGCACCACACGACCGTCGGCTCGCACTGCAAGACGGGTTCGGACAACATGTTTGTGGCGCCCGTCACGATCGGGGACGGGGCCTATACGGCTGCCGGTTCCGTGATCACCAAGGATGTCCCGCCCGGTGCGCTGGCCGTGGCCCGTGGCCAGCAGCGGAATATCGAGGGCTGGGTGGCCCGCAAGCGTCCCGGAAGTGCTGCCGCGACGGCGGCCCAGTCGGCGGTCCAGGTGGACCCCGACGGCCGTTGAGGTGAACTGACCGGAAACAGGTACGTCCGGGACGGCGTACCGTGATAGGTGCACGCAATTCGGCTGGCTCACCGTGTGCGGGACGGACGCACAGGGGGGCGAGCAGCTTTCAACACGTCTGAGGAGACAGTGCTGTGACCGGGATCAAGACGACCGGCGAGAAGAAGCTGATGCTCTTCTCCGGCCGCGCCCACCCCGAGCTGGCCGAGGAGGTCGCGCACCAGCTGGGAGTCGGCCTCGTGCCGACCAAGGCTTTCGACTTCGCGAACGGCGAGATCTACGTCCGCTTCCAGGAGTCGGCTCGTGGCGCGGACTGCTTCCTGATCCAGAGCCACACGGCTCCGATCAATAAGTGGATCATGGAGCAGCTGATCATGATCGACGCGCTGAAGCGCGCGTCGGCACGCTCCATCACCGTGATCGTGCCGTCCTACGGGTATGCCCGCCAGGACAAGAAGCACAAGGGCCGTGAGCCCATCTCGGCCCGCCTGGTGGCCGATCTGCTGAAGACGGCGGGTGCGGACCGCATTCTGACGGTGGACCTGCACACGGACCAGATCCAGGGTTTCTTCGACGGCCCGGTGGACCACCTTTCGGCGCTGTCGGTCCTCGCGGACTACGTGGGTGCCAAGGTGGACCGTACGAAGCTGACGATCGTCTCCCCGGACGCCGGCCGTGTGCGCGTGGCGGACCGGTGGTGCGACCGGCTGGACGCGCCGCTGGCGATCGTGCACAAGCGCCGCGACAAGGACGTCGCCAACCAGGTGACGGTCCACGAGGTCGTGGGTGAGGTCCGGGGTCGGGTCTGCGTCCTGGTCGACGACATGATCGACACGGGTGGCACCATCTGCGCCGCGGCCGATGCCCTGTTCGCGCACGGTGCGGAGGACGTGATCGTGACCGCGACGCACGGCATCCTGTCGGGGCCGGCGGCGGACCGTCTGAAGAACTCGAAGGTCAGCGAGTTCGTGTTCACGAACACCCTGCCGGACCCCTCGGACCTGGAGCTGGACAAGATCACGGTGCTGTCGATCGCTCCGATGATCGCGCGTGCGGTCCGTGAGGTCTTCGAGGACGGTTCGGTCACGAGCCTGTTCGAGGAGCAGCAGTAACCGCTCCGCGGTAGATCCTTTTGGTGCGGCCTCCCCTGCCGGGTACACTCGCTGAGTTGCTCGGCGAGGGAGGCCGTACCTGTTCCGGTACGGACGCTCCGTTATCGACGCGCTCTTCGTAGCAGGCCGTTCCGGCCGGGTGACTTCCGTCTTCTTCCGTCACCCCACGAGGAGTGAGCATGTCCGAGGTCAAGCTTTCCGCCAAGATCCGTGACACCTTCGGCAAGGGCTCTGCCCGTCAGGCCCGTCGTGACGCCCTGACCCCCGCCGTCATCTACGGCCACGGCACCGACCCGAAGCACGTCAACGTCGACGCCCACGCCCTTCAGCTGGCGCTGCGCACCCCGAACGTCCTGCTCTCCCTGGACCTCGGCGACGCCGGCACCGAGCTGGTCATCCCGAAGGCCGTGCAGAAGCACCCGCTGAAGCGCTCGATCTCCCACGTCGACTTCCTGATCGTCAAGAAGGGCGAGAAGGTCACCGTCGACGTCGCGATCGTCACCGAGGGCGAGCTGGCCGCCGGCGGCAACATGCTGGAGACCCTCCAGAACACCATCTCCGTCGAGGCCGAGGCCACCCACATCCCGACCGAGGTCACCGTCTCCATCGCGGGCCTCCACGCCGGCGACACCATCCACGCCAAGGACCTGGTCCTCCCCAAGGGCACCACCCTGGCCGTCGACGGCGACATCGCCGTCCTGCAGGTCGTCGCCCCGCAGGCCGAGGAGCCGGCTGCCGACGCCGCCGAGGGCACCGAGGCCTGAGCCTCGCCCCCACCCCTCAGCAGTTGCTGACCGACCGCCGTCCGGCTCCACTGGAGCGGGACGGCGGTCGTCTTCGTATAAGGAGTTCTTGATGTCGGACGACGCGGCACCCTGGCTGATCGTCGGCCTCGGCAACCCGGGACCGGAGTACGCGGGCAACCGCCACAACATCGGCTTCATGGTGGCCGACCTGCTCGCGGACCGCATCCGCGGGAAGTTCAAGGCCCACAAGGCGCGCGCCCAGGTGGTCGAGGGCCGCATGGGGCCGCCGGGGCCGGCGAGCCGCCGCGTGGTGCTGGCCAAGCCGATGACGTACATGAACCTGTCGGGCGGGCCGGTGACGGCGCTGCGCGACTTCTACAAGGTGCCGCTGGAGCGGGTCGTGGCGATCCACGACGAGCTGGACATCGACTACCCGACGCTGCGGCTGAAGCTGGGCGGCGGGGACAACGGGCACAACGGCCTGAAGTCCATGACGAAGTCGCTGGGTGCCGACTACCACCGGGTGCGCTGCGGCATCGGCCGTCCGCCCGGGCGGATGCAGGTGGCGGACTTCGTGCTGAAGGACTTCTCCTCCACGGAGCGCAAGGAACTGGACTGGTTCGTGGACCGGGCGGCGGACGCGGTCGAATGCCTGCTCCAGGAGGGCCTGGAGCGCGCGCAGTCGGCGTACAACTCGTGAGGCTGCCGGACTGAACGGGGAAGCCCCCGCACCTGTGGATGCGGGGGCTTCCCCGTGGGTGGGGCGGGCTGGGCTCAGCCGGTGTTGCGCAGGCCCGCGGCCACGCCGTTGACCGTGAGCAGCAGGGCCCGGGCGAGCAGCGGGTCGGGCTCCTCGCCCCGGGCCGCCGCCGCGCGCTGGCGCGCGAGGAGGGAGACCTGGAGGTAGGAGATCGGGTCCAGGTAGGCGTCGCGGACGGCGAAGGTCTGCTGGAGCACCGGGTGGGAGTCCAACAGCCGGTCGCCGCCGGTGATCCGCAGTACCTCGCGGACGGTGAGCTCGTGCTCGGCCTCGATGCGCGCGAAGACGTGCTTGAGGTGTTCGGGCACGAGGGTGTCGACGTAGTGACGGGCGATCCGCAGGTCGGTCTTGGCCAGGGTCATCTCGACGTTGGACAGGAAGTTGCGGAAGAAGTGCCAGCGGGCGCCCATTTCGGTGAGGACGTCTTCCTGGCCGGCTTCGCGCAGGGCCTTGAGGCCGGAGCCGACTCCGTACCAGCCGGGGACGATCTGGCGGGACTGGGTCCAGCCGAAGACCCACGGGATGGCGCGCAGTCCGTCGAGCCCGGCGCCGGAGTCGGGGCGGCGTGAGGGGCGCGAGCCGAGGTGGAGGTCGGCGAGCTGGTCGACGGGGGTGGCGGCGAAGAAGTAGGCGGGCAGGTCCGGGTCCTCGACGAGCGCGCGGTAGGCCCCGTGTGCGGCGTCGGAGACGGTGTCCATGGCCGCGTCCCAGCGGGCCAGGGCGTCGTCGGACTGGCGGGGTGCGGTGTGCAGGGCGGAGGCCTGCAGGGTGGCGGCGACGGTGAGTTCGAGGTTTTCGCGGGCGAGGGAGGGGACGAGGTACTTGTCGGAGATGACCTCGCCCTGTTCGGTGACCTTGATCTCGCCTTCGAGGGTGCCCCAGGGCTGGGCGAGGATCGCGTCGTGGGAGGGGCCGCCGCCGCGGCCGACGGTGCCGCCGCGGCCGTGGAAGAGGCGCAGGCGGACGCCGTAGCGGTGGGCTACGTCGCGCAGGCGGCGCTGGGCGCGGTGGATCTCCCACTGGCTGGTGGTGATGCCGCCGAACTTGGAGGAGTCGGAGTAGCCGAGCATGACCTCCTGGACGTCGCCGCGCAGGGAGACGAGGCGTCGGTAGGAGGGGTCGGCGAGCATTTCGTCGAGGATGACGTCGGCGGCGCGGAGCTCGTCGGTGGTCTCCAGGAGCGGGACGATGCCGATCTTGGCCCAGCCGGCGTGGAGGTCGACGAGTCCGGCTTCGCGGGCGAGGACGGCGGCGGCGAAGACGTCGTCGGCGCCCTGGCACATCGAGATGATGTAGGACTCGATGACTTCGGGGCCGAACTTCTCGAAGGCGTCCTTGATGGCGGAGAAGACGCCGAGGGTCTTCTGGCCGGCGGCGTCGAGGGGGGCGGGGGTGGGGGCCAGGGGGCGGCGGGAGCGGAGTTCCTTGGCGAGGAGCTTGCCGCGGTAGTCGCGGGGCATGTCGGCGTAGCGCCAGGATTCCTCGCCGAGGCGGTCGAAGAGCTGGCCCAGCGCGTGGTGGTGGGCGTCGGCGTGTTCGCGTACGTCCATGGTGGCGAGCTGGAGGCCGAAGGCGGCCAGGGTGCGGATGGTGCGGTCCATGCGGCCGTCGGCGAAGAGGGCGCCGCGGTGCTCGCGCAGGGAGGTCTGGATGAGGGTGAGGTCCGTGAGGAGCTCGGCGGTGCCGAGGTAGTCGCGGCCTTCCTCGTGGGGGATGCCCTTGGCGAGGCGTTCGCGGGTGTTGAGGAGCTTCTGCCGGATGCAGGTGGCCTTGAGGCGGTAGGGCTCTTCGGCGTTCAGCCGCTTGTAGCGGGGGCTGATCTCGGGGAGGCGTTCGAGGTCGGCCTGGAGGGAGGCGAGGAGTTCCTCGGTGGCTCCGGTGTAGCGGATGGAGTTGGAGAGGAGGCCGCGCAGGAAGTCGATGAGTTCGAGGGCGTCGGTGATGCCGTGTTCGTGCTGGAGGATCAGGACGTCTCGGGTGACTTCGGGGGTGACGTTGGGGTTGCCGTCGCGGTCGCCGCCGATCCAGGTGCCGAAGGTGAGCGGGCGGGTGCCGGCGGGCAGTTCGACGCCGACGCGCTGGAGTTCGGCGGCGAGGTCCTCGAGGACGTCGCCGACGGCTCCTGCGTGGAGTTCGTCGAGGTAGTAGATGGCGTTCCGGGCCTCGTCGGCGGGTTCGGGGCGCACGACGCGCAGCTCGTCGGTCTGCCAGACGAGGTCGATGTTCTCGGCGAGGCGCAGGTCGTGGCGGCGGCGGTCGCCGGCGCCGGTGACGGGTTCCTCGAGGAGGGCCGCGATGCGGCGCAGCTTGTTGAGGACGCTGCGGCGGGCCGCTTCGGTGGGGTGTGCGGTGAAGACGGGGCGGACGTTGAGGTTCCGGACCGTTTCGCGCAGGTGGTCGGGGTCGGCGTCCTTGAGCATGTCCGCGGTGCGGGCGAGGAGCCCGCCCTCGGCGGCGCGGTGCGCGCGCAGTTCCTTGCCCCGGTGCACCTGTTCGGTGACGTTGGCGAGGTGGAAGTAGGTGGAGAAGGCGCGTACGAGCTTGGCGGCCGTCTCCAGGTCGGTGTCGCCGAGGAGGGCGGCGGCGGCTTCGCCGTCGGTGCGGGTGAGGGCGCGGACGCGTTCGACGAGGTCGAGGAGGTCCTGGCCCTCCTGGCGTACCAGGGTTTCGCCGAGGAGGTCACCGAGGCGGCGGATGTCCGCACGCAGTTCTGCGTTGGCGGTGGCGGCCGTGGTGACGGGGGCGGCCTGCTGGGCGGCCCGGGGGGCCTGGTCAGCACTGCTCACAGGTGCGGCTCCTTGCAGTGTTCGAGCGCTACTGGGCGGTGGGCACCCGATCGCGCGCAGCGCTGCTGCTCCTGATGCGCAGCTCGGGCTGCCCGTGCGGACCGCGCTGTCCGACGAGAACAGGATAGGTGTCCGCGCCGTGTGCCTGGGAAAATGTGTCAGTACGTGGTCGCGAACGGCTCGCGGCGCACCCGGGGAGGTGTCGTGGGAGCGGTAGGGCGGTCGTGTGACGGCGTCGGTCCTGCGCCTGCTCCGGGCGTGCTCCTGTTGCCACGGTCCTTCCTTTTGCCATACTTACGATGGCGTAGGTTACGGGTCCGTAGGGTCTGTGACCCTGGCTTTCCCGGTTTCTTCCGGGGAGGCGCCCCCTCCGACTCCTCACCCCCAGGGGACCCCATGACCACCAGTCCCGATCTGATCGAGGACGCCTCGGCGCCCTCCACGCGTTCCGAAGATTCAGCGTCTGCGCCGTCGGCGACCCTCGGCGGCGAGAACAAGCGGTCCATCGAGCAGATCGCCCTCCTGCTGTTCATCACCGTCCCGTTCCTGGCCCTGCTGGCGGCGGTGCCGCTGGCGTGGGGCTGGGGGGTGAGCTGGCTGGACCTCGGCCTGATGGTCTTCATGTACTTCCTGGCCTGCCACGGCATCACCATCGGTTTCCACCGTTACTTCACGCACGGTTCCTTCAAGGCGAAGCGGCCGTTGCGGATCGCGCTGGCCGTCATGGGTTCGATGGCGGTGGAGGGTCCCCTGGTGCGCTGGGTGGCGGACCACCGCAAGCACCACAAGTTCTCCGATCACGAAGGTGACCCGCATTCGCCGTGGCGGTTCGGCGAGACGCTGCCGGCGCTGCTGAAGGGCCTGTGGTGGGCGCACGTCGGCTGGCTCTTCGACGAGGAGCAGACCGATCAGCAGAAGTACGCGCCGGACCTGATCAAGGATCCGGCGATCCGGCGGATCTCGCGGGACTTCATCTTCTGGACGATGCTGTCGCTGGCGATCCCGCCGCTGGTGGGCGGTCTGGTGACGATGTCCTGGTGGGGTGCGTTCACGGCGTTCTTCTGGGGTTCCCTGGTGCGGGTGGCCCTGTTGCACCACGTGACGTGGTCGATCAACTCGATCTGCCACGCGGTGGGCAAGCGTCCGTTCAAGTCCCGGGACCGGTCGGGCAACGTGTGGTGGCTGGCGGTGCTGTCGTGCGGCGAGTCGTGGCACAACCTGCACCACGCCGACCCGACGTCCGCCCGGCACGGTGTGCTGCGCGGCCAGGTCGACTCCAGTGCCCGTCTGATCCGCTGGTTCGAGCAGCTGGGCTGGGCCACGGACGTCCGCTGGCCGTCGGCGGCCCGCATCGACGCCCGCCGCAAGGAAAACGCGTCGAACGCGGCATGATGGGGGGCGTGGCGATCGACGGCGGTAATTCCAGCAGCGACAAGCCCAGGCGCGGCCGCCGGGTACGGATGACGGGCGCGGAGCGGCGTCAGCAGCTGCTGGACATCGGTCGCACCCTGTTCGCGGAGAAGGGCTTCGAAGGCACGTCGGTGGAGGAGATCGCGGCGAAGGCCGGGGTGTCCAAGCCGGTGGTGTACGAGCACTTCGGGGGCAAGGAGGGCCTGTACGCGGTCGTGGTGGACCGGGAGATGCGTCAGCTGCTCGACGGGGTGACGGGTGCGCTGACGGCCGGGCATCCGCGGGAGCTGCTGGAGCAGGCGGCCTTCGCGCTGCTGGACTACATCGAGTCCTATACGGACGGTTTCCGGATCCTCGTACGGGATTCCCCTGTGGCCCAGTCCACGGGCACCTTCGCCTCGCTGATCAGCGATATCGCCACGCAGGTGGAGGACATCCTGGGGCTGGAGTTCAAGGCCCGGGGCTTCGACCCGAAGCTGGCGCCGCTGTACGCGCAGGCGCTGGTGGGGATGGTGGCGCTGACCGGGCAGTGGTGGCTGGACGTGCGCCGGCCGAAGAAGGCGGAGGTCGCCGCGCACCTGGTGAACCTGGCGTGGCACGGGCTGGACGGGCTGGAGTCGAAGCCGCAGCTGGTGGGCCGCCGCAAGAACTGACGCGGGTGCGTGCTGCACCTGCGACGGCGCCCCGCCACCGGAGGACCGGTGGCGGGGCGCCGTCGCAGGTGCGGGGTACGGACGGGCGGGTGTGCGTCAGGCGGCGGGTGCGGGGCCGTCCGGTTCCAGGAACTCCAGCCGGTTGCCGACGGGGTCCTCGGAGTAGAAGCGCCGGCGGCCGGGGAGGTTGTCGTCCCAGACGACCTCGGCGCCGCGTTCCTCCAGTCTGCGGGCGTACTCCTCGATGCCGGTCACCCGCAGGCCCGGGTGCGCCTTGCGGGCCGGACGGAAGTCCTCCTCCACGCCGAGGTGCAGCTGTACGCCTCCGGCGGCGAACCAGCAGCCTCCGCGTGCGGCGAGGACGGGCGGTTTGGAGATCTCGGTCATGCCGAGGACCCGGGTGTAGTAGGCGCGCAGCCGGTCCTCCGCGCCGGGCGGTGCGGCCAGTTGGACGTGGTCGAGTGCGGTGAGCACGGTCAGGCCTCCCTGCGGGCGACGGCGAAGATGCGGCGGAAGGGGAAGACGGTGCCGCGCGGCCCGGACGGGTAGGCCGAGCGCAGCCGGTCGCGGTATTCGGTGAGGAAGGCGTCCACGGCGTCCCGGTCGTCGCCCAGGGCGGTCAGGACGGGCCGCAGGGCGGTTCCCTTGACCCAGTCGAGGACCGGGTCGGGGCCTTGCAGGAGCTGGTGGTAGGTGGTCTCCCACACTTCGACGGCGCAGCCGAGTTCGGTGAGCCGGGCGAGGTATTCGGCAGGTTCCAGCAGGTGGATGTAGCGGGCGCCGTGGCCGGCGAGGCGGGACCGCCAGCGCGGGGCGTCGCAGAGGTCCGCGAGCAGGGCGTGGCTGGGGGCGGTGAAATTGCCGGGGATCTGGAAGGCGAAGGTGCCGCCGGGGCGCAGGCCGTTGATCCAGGCGGGGAAGGAGCCGGGGTGGCTCGGGACCCACTGGAGGGCGGCGTTGGACACGATCAGGTCGTAGGGCTCCTCGGGGAGCCAGTCGGCGAGGTCGCCGAGGCGGAACTCCAGGCTGCCGCCGCCGCTGGTGGGGCCCGCGTACTCCTCGGTGGCGCGGTGGAGCATCTCGGGGGAGAGGTCGAAGCCGGTGATGCGGGCGTCGGGCCAGCGTCCGGCGAGGAGGGCCGTGACGTTGCCGGGGCCGCAGCCGAGGTCGGCGACGCGGGCGGGCCGCGCGGGAAGCTCGGGTATGCGGGTCAGGAGGTCGAGAAAGGGGCGTGTGCGGTGGCCTGCGTGCCGGAGGTACTGCTGGGGGTCCCAGGTGGGTGCGGTGGAGTCGGAAAGGACATCGGCCGTGGGGATCCTGGCCTGGGCGGTATCGGAATGCATGTTCGAGCCTCCCTGCTGGCGGGGCGGTCGTAAGCGGAAGCCGTTTCAGCCCCCTCCATGCCCCATGTTCGTTTATTTATATCTCGACATCAAGATACTTCACAGCGAGATACTTGGCATGAAGAGACTTCATGTCGACAGACCCCTTACACTGATCCGCATGGAGGACGAGGTCGACCGACTGGTCGCGGCATGGCGGCGGGAACGCCCTGACCTCGACGTGGAACCGCTCGAAGTGCTCAGCCGCGTCAGCAGGCTCGCGCGCCACCTCGACCGGGCCCGCAGACTGGCGTTCTCCGAGCACGGCCTGGAGCCCTGGGAGTTCGACGTCCTGACCTCCCTGCGGCGCGCCGGCGCCCCGTACCAGCTCTCCCCCGGCCAGCTGCTGACCCAGACCCTCGTCACCTCCGGGACCATGACCAACCGCATCGACCGGCTGGCCAAGAAGGGCCTCGTCGAACGGCTGCCGGACCCCAGCGACCGGCGAGGGGTCCTGGTCCGGCTCAGCCCCGAGGGCCGTGACCGGGCCGACCAGGCCCTCGCCGGACTGCTCGCCCAGGAACGGGCGATCCTGGCCCAGCTCTCGCAGGCGCAGCGCGGCGACCTCGCCGGGCTGCTACGCCAGTTGACCGCTCCGTTCGACAACATCCCCGGCTAGGTCGGCCGGTCGCACGCCGGCCCGCCGGGCCAGCGCCACCGCGGCCAGCGTGGAGTGCACACCGAGCTTGCCCAGCACGTTCTGCATGTGCGTGCGGACCGTGTGCGGGGACAGGAACAGCCGCGCCGCCACGTCCTTGCGGCCCAGCCCCGCCACCATGCAGCGCAGCACCTCGTGTTCGCGCGGGGTGAGCGACTCCACCAGCCGTTCGCTGTCCGTACGGTGCTTGCGGGCCGCGGTCAGTTCGCGCAGCACCCCCGTGAGCAGCGCGGGCGGCAGGTGGGTCTCCTCGCGCAGGACGCCGCGGACGACGGCCAGCAGCCGTGAGAGCGAGCAGTCCTTCGCCACCCAGCCGGAGGCCCCGGCCTGGAGAGCGTGCGCGGCCCGGCGGGGGTCGTCGCGCTCGGCGAGGACCACCGTACGCACCCCCGGGTGGGCCACCCGCACCCCCGCGACCAGCGCGATCCCGTCGGAGGAGGGCGTTGGCCCGGACCCCGGCTCCCGCTGCGCGGGCACGGCCCCGGCCACGACGCCGAGATCGGCGTCGACCAGCAGGACGTCGAAGCGGCGGCCCTCGGCCACCGCGCGTTCGAGGCAGCGCAGGGCGGCGGGACCGCTGCCGGCCGCGGACACGTCCACGTCCGGCTCGGCCGCGAGCGCGGCTGCGAGCGATTCGGCGAAGATGCGGTGATCGTCGACGACGAGAACCCGGATACGAACCACAAAACCCCCAAGGGTCGGGGAACGGACGACGGCGGGTACGGAGCCCGGGCCGGGTGATCCGCAGCTGCCACGGCCGCCGCCGTGACACCTCTGCACTACCCCGGACCGGACGCCGTACCCGACTTGTCTCGACCCCTGAATCAACACCGGCCCCCACCGGTGTCACGCATCAGCGTAGGGCCGGCGGCGACGGGTAGTTGGCCGAATAGCAGAAGTTTTCCCGGGGATTTTCCGGCGCGGCCGTTCTGAAAGGCCTTTGTGGTGGCTTGAATTCGACTGCACCGAAGGTCCGGATGGCGGCTTCCCGCCCGGGGTGTGCCACGGGCAGTTGCACGGGGGTCCGTTCACCCGGCGTGCGCACGCCGGGCGCCCGCGCAGAGCGCCCTCGCGCAGCGCGCGGCCCTGACGCACGCGCCCCCCGCGCCGGCCGGCGCGGGGGGCGGGTGGAGCGGCGGTGGCCCAGGCGGGCCCGGGGGGCTCAGGAGGTGTGCGTACGGGCGAAGTTCCAGGCGTCCGTGATGATGCCGGTGAGGCCCGATCGGGTGGGGGTCCAGCCGAGGCGCTCGTGGGCCGCACGGGCCGAGGCGACCAGCACCGCCGGGTCGCCGGCCCGGCGGGCGGCGACCACTTCGGGGATCTCCTTGCCGGTGACCTTGCGGACGGTCTCGATGACCTCGCGGACCGAGAAGCCGCTGCCGTTGCCCAGGTTGCAGATCAGGTGCTCCCCGGGCGCGGCCACCCGCAGCGCGTCGAGGTGGGCCTCCGCCAGGTCCGCGACGTGGATGTAGTCGCGCACGCAGGTGCCGTCCGGGGTCGGGTAGTCCTCGCCGAAGACCGAGATGGCCTCCCGCTTGCCCTGGGCGACCTGGAGGACCAGCGGGATCAGGTGGGTCTCGGGCTCGTGGCGCTCACCGAACTCCTTGTAGGAGCCGGCGACGTTGAAGTAGCGCAGCGAGACCGCGGCCAGGCCGTGCGCCGCGCACATCCCGGCGATCATGTGGTCCACGGCCAGCTTCGAGGCGCCGTACGGGTTGGTCGGGGCGGTCACCGAGGCCTCGGTGAGCAGGCCCTCGGTGGGCTCCCCGTAGGTGGCCGCGGTGGAGGAGAAGACCAGCTTGGCGACCCCGGCCTCCCGCATGGCGGTCAGCAGGGCGAGGGTGCCGCCGACGTTGTTCTCCCAGTACTTGGCCGGGTTCGCGACGGACTCGCCGACCTGGGAGGAGGCCGCGAAGTGGAGCACCGCGTCGTAGGAGCTGTCCAGGTGACGGGCCGCGTCCTGGATCCGGCCCTCGATGAACGCGGCGCCCTCCGGGACACCGGCCCGGAAGCCCGTGCTCAGGTCGTCCAGGACGGTGACCTGGTGGCCCGCCTCCAGGAGGTGGGCGGCCACCACGCTGCCGACGTAACCGGCGCCGCCGGTGACCAGGCACTTGAGAACCGGCGTGTCATGAATCGGCGTGTTGCTCACTCGCCTACTGCCTCTCACGGGGGTACGCACGCGGGAGGTTCCACATGCCGCTCCTTGGCTTACCCGATTCCGCGCCCATGGGGAAATCGGGAGCCTCCCGTCAGGGCGCCGGGGGCGCGGCGGGCGGCTCCGGCGCCGCGCGGTCCAGCAGGCCGGTGCGGGCGGCCAGGGCGGCCGCCTCGAGCCGGGAGCCGACGCCCAGCTTCATCAGCACCCGCTGCACGTGGGTGCGGGCCGTGCTGGGCGCGATCTCCATGCCCGCGGCGATGAGCCGGGTGTCCTCGCCCTCGGCGACACGGACCAGCACCTCCACCTCGCGCGGGGTGAGCAGCCGCAGCAGCCGGCTGCCCTCGTCGTCGGGCTGGGCCGCCGGGTTCAGCAGCTCCGCGAAGGCGCCCTGGAGCAGCTGCGGGGCGATCGCCACCTCGGCCGCCCTGGCCTTGGACAGGGCCCGCTCCACGCCTTCGATGCGCTCGTCGTGGCGCACGTACCCCGAGGCCCCCGCGGCGAAGGCGGCGGCGATCCCGCGCGGGCTCGGCACCGGGCCGAGGACGACGACGGCGATCTGCGGGCGCTCCCGCCTGATCCGCGTGACGGGTTCGAAGACCCCGGGCTCCGCCGGGGAGGCGGTGCCGAACAGGCAGACCTCGGGGGCGCGGCTGATGACCAGCTCGGCGGCGCCGGAGGCCGGGGCGGCCGCGGCGAGCACCCGGTGACCCCGCAGTTTCAGGGCCGAGGCGAGCGCCTCGGCCAGCAGCCGGTGCTCGTCGACCACCACGACCCGTACGCCCATCGAGGCTCCCCACCCCCCACCCTTCTGCCCCGGCAAGCTACACGCTTGTTCGACGGTGCGCGGGGGATACCGCGCAGAAGCCCCCGGAAGGATTGACCTTCCGGGGGCTCCTGACGGGCGCTGCTGACGGGCTCCGGGCCGGGTCAGCTCGCCGTGAACGAGACGAACAGGTACTCCGGGTCGTCCGTGCCCGACGAGTGGGGCTTGCGCGCGTACCAGCGGGCGATGAACAGCTTGCCGTTGTGGTAGCGGTACTCGGCGGCGGTGGGGGTGGTGCGGGTCTCGGCGCGCTGGCTGGCCTTGTCCCCCGGGTTCTCCATGAGGAGGGTCTCCTTCATGGTGGTGCCGTCGATGCTGACGACCTGGCCGCCCCGGTCGTACGGGGGGATCTTGTACGCGATGATGTTCGACCCGTCCATGCGCAGCGGCATGATCTGGTACCGCTCACCCGCGTCGGCGCGGTCGTTGGTCTGCTTGCCGGTCTCCAGGTCGAAGGAGAGCAGCTCGTTGGTGCGGGCGCCGCTGCTGTCCTGGCCCTGGTGCTCGTAGGAGGGCACGTAGACCTTGCCGTTGCCGACCACCATGTTCGTGCACTGCTCGACCTCGGTGGCCGGGCACTCGGGGTTGAAGTTGCCCGAGGCGAGGGAGATGCGCGACTTGAGCTGGCCCGCGTCGTCGACGACGAAGAGGTCGCTGACGCCGGTGGCGTTCTTGGCGGTCTTGCCGACGTCGGCGGCGACGATCAGCGGCTTGGTGGAGATGATGCCGGCCCACTCGATGCCCGGGGAGAGCTTGTACGAGGACTTGGGCGCGCCGGTGACGGGGTCGAGGGCCTGCGCCTGGAGGGTCTGGTTGGGGCTGCGGCCGCACTTGCGGAGCACGGCGAGGGCCTCGCCGCCCGCGTAGCCGAGGTCGTAGCAGCCCTCGTTGTCGACCTTGGGCTGCCACAGCGGCTTGCCGTCGGCCAGGTTCCAGGCGGCGCCGCCGGACAGGCCGCCCGCGGCGACGGTCTGGCCGCTGAGGGTGACCTCGGCGAAGGTGACGTTCTTGTCGCCGCCGGTCGAGGACTTGGCGGCGGCGGACCACAGGAGCTTGCCGGACTCCAGGTCGATGACGCCGACCTTGGTGCACGGCTGGTACTTCTTCTCCGGCGTCGGCAGGGCCTCCTCGAAGAGGATGGCCGTCTTGTTCTCGCTGACGTGCTTGGTCGCGGCGCAGACCTGGGCGGTGAGCGGGATCTCCCACTTCTTGCTGCCGTCGGCGAGGTTGTAGCCGACGACCTTGGCCACGTCGGACTTGACGTAGGTGGAGTCGGTGAGCCAGGAGCCCTTGACCGTGACCTGCTCCTCCGGTGCCGGGAGGGGGACGTTCACCAGGGTCTTCGACTTGGGGTTGGAGGGCACCTTCTCGGTACCGCCCGCGCCGGCCTTCTGCTTGTCGCCGCCCGGGGAGCCGCTGGGGCCGCCGTCCGCGGTGGTCTGCGAGCCGCCGGAGCCGTCGTCGGAGACGTACCAGAAGCCGCCGCCGACGATGAGGACGATGGCCAGCAGGGCCGCGCCGACGATCATCAGCTGGGTACGGACCTCGCCGCGGCCCGTCGCGCCGCCGGCCGGGGCCTGGGGCGCGTGCATGGGCGTGGTGGGCGGGCCGAACGGCGCCGGGGTCCCGGGCTGCTGCGGGTAGCCGTAGCCGGGCCCGGTCTGCGGGTAGCCGTACGCCGGCTGCGCCGGGGCGCCGGGGGCCTGCGGGGGCTGGTGCGGGGCCGCGGGCGGCTGCTGCGGCACCGTGGGGGGCTGCTGCGGGGCCGGCGGAGGGGTCGGCGGCTGCTGCGGCGGCGGGGGCGTGGGCGCGCCGAAACCGCCTGCGGGCGGCTGGCCGGGGGGCGGGGGGGCGCCGAATCCGCCGGGCGGCGGCTGGTGGGGGGGCGGCGGGGTGCTCATCTGTTGCTGTTGCCTCTCGTGGGCGGCTCGGTGGACGCGTTCACTTGCCGAAGACCATCAGGAGCTTCTCGTCCTTGCCCTTCGCGAGGAGGCGGGAGACGGAGAGGAAGAACCGGCCGTCCACGTAGTCCATCTTCGGGGAGTGGAAGGAGCTCTCCACCGGGGCCGCGGCACCCGACGGGTGGCGCAGCACCGGGGTGGGCGTGCCTCCGGCGGCGGGGACGGTCACGACCTCGCCGCCCTGGTCGTACTCCGCCTCGCGGTAGGCGGTCAGCTGTCCGCCCTCGGCCTTGAGCGGGACCAGGGTGCGCTTGTCCCCGGCGGGGATGCGCCACTTGACCTTGCCGGTGCCGAGGTCGAAGGCGACGATCTCGTTGCCGGTGCCGGCTGCCGGGGCGGTGGGCAGGTAGAGGGTGTTGGAGTCGACCAGGCCCGAGCGGCACTGGAGGGAACGGCTGAAGGCGCTTCCGCAGCCGGTGGCGAAGCTGCCTTCGCCGGTGACCGTGGTGCGCTGCTTCCCGTCGGGCCCCAGGACCACGATGGAGCGTTCCTTCTTGGCCTCGTTGCCGATGTCGAGGACGAGGGGGTCCACCGAGTAGACGCTGGTGACCTTGAAGTCCTTGGGGAGCCGGAAGGTCCAGGCCGACTTGCCGGTGGCCGGGTCGGCGTCCTGGACCTCGACGGTGCGGTCGGCGTCCTGGCAGGTGGCGATGCCGATCATCTTGCCGTTGCCGCCGATGTAGCTGCCGGCCTGGCAGCCCTCGTTCGGGGTGGCGAAGAGCTTGTCGCCGGTGCTGACCTTGAAGGCACTGGCGCGGGTGACGCGGTTGACGGAGACGGTGTCCCCGGTGAGGGAGAGGGTGGAGCCGGCGAAGAGGTCGAACATGCCCTCCTTGGGCACCTCCTTCGACCAGCCCTCCTTGCCCGCCTTGAGGTCGACCATCCGGATCTGGTTGCAGTTCGCGGAGTCGGACTCGCCGTCCTTGTACAGGACGACGGTCTTGCCGTCGGCGGTCATCTGGTCGGTGACGGCGCAGATCTCGGCAGGGAAGGTGAGCGTCCACTTCTCCTTGCCGTCTGTGGCGCCGTAGCCGGTCACGGACTTCCAGACGCTCTTGACGACGGTGTCGCCGACGACCCACTGGCCTTCCGCCTCGACGCCCGCGCCAGGTCCGTCGATCTTGCTGGTCTTGAGCCAGAGGACCTTGTCCTCGCCCTGCTTGCGGCCGGAGTTGAGGTCGGCCTCCTCGCCTCCGTCGCCGCTGCCGTCGCCCTTGTCCACGGAGGGCGAGGCGGAGGGCTTCTCGTCGGCGGGCGGGGAGGACTGCGCGACGGGCTGCTTCGGGTCCTTGTCGTCGCCGCGGAAGAAGCCCACGTAGGCGACGGTGCCGACGACGAGGGCGGCGGCGACCGAGGCGGCGATCAGGACCGTCGTCTTCTTCTTCGGCGGCGTGCCGGGGGCGCCCGGGTGCATGCCCGGCACGGTCGGGGGCATGCCCGGCGGGCCGGGGGGCGGGGGCGGGAAGCCGTAGCCGGCGGGCTGGGCCGGCGGCTGCTGACCGTACGGGGACGGCTGGGCGTACGGGTTGTCGCCCTGCGCCGGGTATCCGTAGCCGGGCTGCGGCGGGCCGGGCAGGTGGCCGTAACCGGAAGGCGACGGCGGCTGGTTCGGCGGCTGGGGCGGCTCGGTCATCAGCGCACACTTTCGGCTTCAGGAGGTCGTGGAGGATGACCTTTCTATCACTGACGGCCTGCTGACGCCGGGCCGGTCCGCCCCCTGTACCCAAGGGAGGACCGGCCCGTGATGCCTCCGTTATCCGCTCAGTTGGCCCGGGCGCACCCGGGAGCTCACGCCTCTTCGGCCAGTTCCAGCCAGCGCATTTCCAACTCGTCCCGCTCCGAGAGCAGTTCCCGCAGCTCCGCGTCGAGCTTGGCCACCTTGTCGTAGTCGGTGGAGTTCTCGGCGATCTGGGCGTGCAGCCGGCTCTCGCGGTCGGAGACCTTGTTGAGCTGCCGCTCGATCTTCTGGAGCTCCTTCTTCGCGGCGCGGGAGTCGCCGGAGGAGGTGGACTTCGCCGCGGGGGCGGCCGGGGCGGACGCCGGGGCGGCGGCCTCGATCATCCGCTGCCGGCGTTCCAGGTACTCGTCCAGGCCGCGCGGCAGCATCCGCAGGCTCGCGTCACCCAGGAGCGCCATCACCGTGTCGGTGGTGCGCTCGATGAAGAAGCGGTCGTGGGAGATCACGATCATCGAGCCGGGCCAGCCGTCGAGGAGGTCCTCCAGCTGGGTCAGGGTCTCGATGTCGAGGTCGTTGGTGGGCTCGTCGAGGAAGAGGACGTTGGGCTCGTCCATCAGCAGCCGCAGGATCTGCAGCCGCCGGCGCTCGCCGCCGGAGAGGTCGCCGACGGGCGTCCACTGCTTCTCCTTGGTGAAGCCGAACTGCTCGCACAGCTGGCCCGCCGTCATCTCGCGGCCCTTGCCGAGGTCGACGCGGTCGCGGACGCGCTGGACGGCCTCCAGGACCCGCAGGGAGGGGTCGAGCTCGCCGACCTCCTGGGAGAGGTAGGCCAGCCGGACCGTCTTGCCGACGGTGACCTTGCCCGCGGCGGGCTGGACGTCTCCCTGGGTGCGGGCGGCCTCGGCGAGGGCGCGCAGCAGGGAGGTCTTGCCCGCGCCGTTGACGCCGACGAGGCCGATGCGGTCGCCGGGGCCCAGGTGCCAGGTGAGGTGCTTGAGCAGTTCCTTCGGGCCGGCGTGGACGCTGACGTCCTCGAGGTCGAAGACGGTCTTGCCGAGGCGGGCGTTGGCGAAGCGCCGCAGCTCGGAGGTGTCGCGCGGCGGCGGGACGTCGGCGATCAGCTCGTTGGCGGCCTCGATGCGGTACCGCGGCTTGGAGGTGCGGGCGGGGGCGCCGCGGCGCAGCCAGGCCAGCTCCTTGCGCATCAGGTTCTGCCGCTTGGACTCCTCGGTGGCGGCGATCCGGTCGCGCTCGGCGCGGGCGAAGACGTAGTCGCTGTAGCCGCCTTCGTACTCGTGGACGTCGCCGCGCTGCACGTCCCACATGCGGGTGCAGACCTGGTCGAGGAACCAGCGGTCGTGGGTGACGCAGACGAGCGCGGAGCGGCGCTCCTGGAGGTGCTTGGCGAGCCAGGAGATGCCCTCGACGTCGAGGTGGTTGGTGGGCTCGTCGAGGACGAGGAGGTCCTGGTCGGCGATGAGCAGCTTGGCGAGGGCGATGCGGCGGCGCTCGCCGCCGGAGAGCGGTCCGATGACGGTGTCCAGGCCCTGGCCGAAGCCGGGCAGGTCGAGCCCGCCGAAGAGGCCGGTCAGCACGTCGCGGATCTTGGCGTTGCCGGCCCACTCGTGGTCGGCCATGTCCCGGATGATCTCGTGGCGGACGGTGGCCGCGGGGTCGAGGGAGTCGTGCTGGGTGAGGACGCCCATGCGCAGGCCTCCCGACTGGGTGACCCGGCCGGTGTCGGGGTCCTCCAGTTTGGCCAGCATGCGGATCAGGGTGGTCTTTCCGTCGCCGTTGCGGCCGACGACGCCGATCCGGTCTCCCTCGGACACGCCGAGGGAGATGCCGTCGAGCAGGGTACGTGTGCCGTACACCTTGCTGACTGCCTCGACATTGACCAGATTGACGGCCATCAGACGCGCTCCAGGGAAGGGGTGTGGATCAGCCCCTCAGCCTAACCCTCCGGGACGGGGCGGACCGTTCCACCAGGAGCCAGCCCCCCACGGCCATGCCGATGGCGGCGGGCGCGGTGACGGGGAGGGCGATCAGGGTGGCGCTGTGGCCCTCCAGCAGCCCGCCGAGGCCGGTCATGGAGAGACCGAGGACACCGAGCAGGCAGAGGGTGGTCCCGAGGGCGGCGCGGGCCCCGCTCCCCCGCCGGGCCCGGACGGGTGCGGCCGCCGGGGCGGACCCGGACGGGGCCTCGAAGCGGCGGAAGAGCGCGACGAAGAGGGCGGTCAGCGCGGTCGCGGCCAGGATGCGCACCGGTACCTGCGCCCACCAGGCGGCGCCGGCCGGGGCCGGCAGGGACAGACCGAGGGCGAGCTGGATCCCGTACACCCCGAGCATCGCGGAGAGGTGCCAGAGGAAGGCGGTCATGGCGATGCCGTTGGCGGCGACCACGCCGCGCCAGACGCGGGGCCGGTCCAGCCAGGCGGTGGCGGGCCGGGCCGCCAGCTGCACGGCTCCGACGAGCCACATGCCGTGGCAGAGCAGGGCGAAGGTGGGCGGGGCCATGTTGGAGACCCGTTCGCCGGGCATCCCGACCATGGACAGCGGGTACGGGCCGTACGCCACCAGCAGGACGGCCCCGGCCAGGCCGGCGGCGGCGAGTACGGCGGGCCTGCTGATGCGCCCGTCGGCCCGGAGGAAGCCGAGCTGGTGGACGGCGAGCCAGACGAAGGCGAAGTTCAGGAACTCCACGTACGGCACCCCGAGCGCGAAACGCAGGACGTCGACCAGCCCGGCCGCCCCGGCGAGCGCGGCGAAGGCGCCCCAGCCGAGGCGCTCGTGCAGCCGGAGCAGCGGCGGGGTGAACGCCACCATGGCCAGGTAGATCCCGATGAACCACAACGGCTGGGTGACCACCCGCAGCGCGGCCCCGGTCAGCCGCCCGTCGTCGCCGCCGGCGAGCTGGACGGCCAGCGCGAGCAGGCCCCAGACGAGGACGAAGACCAGGGTGGGCCGCAGGAGGCGGTGGAGGCGGGCGCGCAGGAAGTCGGCGTAGACCGGCCCGTCGGTGCGGCGGGCCAGGGACCGGTAGGACAGGGCGTGCGAGAACCCTCCGACGAAGAAGAAGACCGGCATGACCTGGAGGCCCCAGGTGAGCACCTGCAGCGGGGGCAGCAGGGCGAGCAGGTTCCCTATGCCGTCGCCGCTGACGGCGGCCATCAGCCAGTGGCCGCACACGACGGTCGCCAGGGAGGCGACGCGCAGCAGGTCGACGTACCGGTCACGGGTGGCCGGGGTGGCGGCGGCCATGGCGCGTGCGCTAGCTGTCATGGCTCCACGGTGGCCGCCCCCGGCCGTCCCCCGACAGGGCGCGGATACTCAAACCGCCCTAGGTACCGGCGCCCCGCCGGGGCCGATCCTGCCGAGGCGGGCCCGCCCGCCTCCTGGGGCTCCGCCCCGGACCCCGCGCCTCGAACGCCGGCGGGGCTGGATTCGCGCTGATACCCGTCTGCGCCGTCGGCCGGATCCGGCCCCGCCGGCGAGTGAGGCGCGGGTCAGGTCGGGAGGACGGTGGCTCCGGGGGCCGGGCTGGAGGTCACGCGGGTGGCCCGGCAGGTGCCGGAGGCTTCGAGGGCGGCCGCGACCTCGGCCGCGGTCTGCGGGTCACGGACCAGGAAGGCGGTCGTGGGACCCGAGCCGGAGACCAGCGCGGCCAGCGCGCCGGCCCCGTTGCCCACCGCCAGGGTGTCCGCCAGCGACGGGCGCAGCGACAGCGCGGCCGCCTGGAGGTCGTTGGACAGGGTGGCGGCCAGCGCGTCGGGATCGCCCGAGGCGAGGGCGGCGAGGAGCGCCGGGGAGGCCTCCGGTTCCGGGACGGTCGTCCCGGCGGTGAGCCGGTCGAACTCGCGGAACACCGCGGGCGTGGACAGCCCGCCGTCGGCCACGGCGAACACCCAGTGGAAGGTGCCCGCGTCCACCGGGGTGAGCAGCTCCCCCCGCCCGGTGCCCAGCGCGGCCCCGCCGACGAGGCTGAAGGGGACGTCGCTGCCCAGGACCGCGCAGATGCCGAGCAGTTCGGAGCGCGGGGTGTCCAGGCCCCACAGGGCGTCGCAGGCCAGCAGGGCGGCGGCGCCGTCCGCGCTGCCGCCGGCCATGCCGCCCGCGACGGGGATGTTCTTCGCGATGTGGAGGTGGACGTCCGGTTCGATGCCCGCCCGGGCCGCCAGCATCTCCGCGGCCCGGGCGGCGAGGTTGGTGCGGTCCAGGGGCACCTGGCCGGCGTCGGGGCCCGCGCAGGTGACGGTCAGCCCGTCCGCGGGGGTGGCCGTGACCTCGTCGAACAGGGACACGGCGAGGAAGACGTTGGCCAGGTCGTGGAAGCCGTCGGGGCGGGCCCCGCCCACCGCCAGCTGGACGTTGACCTTGGCGGGGACGCGTACGGTCACGCTCACAGCGCGGGCCTCTGCGCCTCGGGCTTGTTCTCGGCGATCGCCGCGAACTCCTCGACCGTCAGGGACTCGCCGCGCGCCTGCGGGGAGATCCCCGCGGCGACGAGGGCCGCCTCGGCGCCCGCCGGCGAGCCGGCCCAGCCGGACAGCGCGGCGCGCAGGGTCTTGCGGCGCTGGGCGAAGGCGGCGTCCACGACCGCGAAGACCTCCGCCTTCGAGGCGCTGGTCCTGATCGGCTCCGTGCGGCGGACGAGGGAGACCAGACCGGAGTCGACGTTGGGCGCGGGCCAGAAGACGTTGCGGCCGATGGAGCCGGCCCGTTTGACGTCGGCGTACCAGTTGGCCTTGACGGAGGGGACCCCGTAGACCTTGTTGCCCGGCTTGGCGGCGAGCCGGTCGGCGACCTCCGCCTGCACCATGACCAGGGTCCGCTCGATGCTCGGGAAGCGGTCGAGCATGGTCAGCAGGACGGGCACGGCCACGTTGTACGGGAGGTTCGCGACGAGTGCGGTCGGGGCCGGGCCGGGCAGTTCCGTGACCAGCATCGCGTCGGAGTGGACGAGCGCGAAGCGGTCCCGGCGGGCGGGCATCCGGGCCTCGATGGTGGCGGGCAGCGCGGCGGCCAGGATGTCGTCGATCTCGACGGCGATCACCCGGTCCGCGGCCTCCAGCAGTGCGAGCGTCAGCGAGCCCAGTCCCGGCCCGACCTCGACGACGACGTCGTCGGGGCGCACCTCGGCGGTGCGCACGATCCGGCGCACCGTGTTGGCGTCGATGACGAAGTTCTGGCCCTTCTGCTTCGTCGGGCGGACCCCGAGGGCTGCTGCCAGCTCGCGGATGTCGGACGCGCCGAGGAGGGCGTCGGGGGTGCTGGAGGAGGCGGTTTCGGGCTGCTGCTCTGCGGTGCTCACCGGTAAAGCGTCTCAGATCGCCCGGGGGATCCCGCGCCGGACCGGGGGTCCGCCGCGTCACCCCCGGGTGAGCCTGCGGCCGCAGTGCGGCCACGGGCTCGCACCCCGCTGCACGTAGAGCTTCTTCGCCCGGTACGTCTGCTCCGCACCGGAGGCGTCCTGCGGACGGCCGGTGCCGCCGAGCCCCTGCCAGGTGCGGACGTCGAACTGGTAGAGGCCGCCGTAGGTGCCGGAGGGGTCGGTGGCCGAGGGCCGGCCGCCGGACTCGCACCGGGCCAGCGCCGCCCAGTCGAGCCCGTCCGCACCGGCGACGGAGGTCGGCAGCGGCTTCGTGCCGACCTTGACCAGCTGGGTGACGGGTTCGCGGACGGTCTCCTCGGCTACGCGGCGGGGCTGCTGCCGGACTCCGTTGACGGTGCGCAGGCTGTAGGTGACCCGGCGCGCGCCGGGGCGGCCCGCCCGTTCTACGACCTCGGTCCCGGCGAAGAGGGCGGCGTCCCCGACCCGCTCGGTGGCGTACGGGATGCGCTCCTCGCGGACCTCCCGCGTGCCGGTGATGCGCAGGACGGTGACGGTCTGGCCGTCGCGCGGGAAGGAGCCGGCGGGCACGGAGGTGGTGTCCTCGCCCTGGAGGGTGATGCCCGCCTGGCCGAGGGCTTCGCCGACGGTGGCGGCGTTGGTGCGGATGGTGCGTTCCTGGCCGTCGGCCACGAAGGTGACGCTGCGCTCGGTGCGGACGCTGAGGGCCAGGCCCGAGCGGGGGACGGGCGCGGTGCGGGGGGTGGAGAGGTGGGCGCCCTCGGCGCGGATGCCGAACTGGCGCAGGGCTCCGTCGACGGTGCGGGCGGTGGTCCACACCTGGCGGCGCTGTCCGTCGACGGTGAGGCTCAGCGGGCGGCCGTAGCGGACGACGATCTCCTCGCCGTCCTCGATGGGCACACCGGGTGCGGGGGCGACGAGGTCGTGGGGTCCGATGCCGAGTCCCTCGGCGACGAGGAGTTCGTCCACGCCGTCCGCGAAGGTGTGCAGGGTTCTCTGTACGCCGTCCACGGTGAGCCGTACCGCCTTGTCGGCGGCGACGAAGGCGGTCGTGCCGCCCGCGAGGAAGGCCACGACCAGGGCCTGCGGCACGATTCTCCGCCAGGTGCCGCCGGCCGCCCCGGGGGTGCCGCGCGGGGTGGCCGCGGGCTGGACTCCCGCCCGGGCGGCGCGCCGCCCGCCCGGGGCACGGCGCCGCCCGGGTCCGGCGGGCGCGGGCGGGGTCGCGGACGGTGCGGCCTCGGGCGACGGGGCCCGGCGGCGCCGCCCGGTGCCCGCCGGGGCGGGCGCCTCGAGGACGGCGCCCTCCGCGGCCCGGCGCCGGTGGCCGCCCGGCGCGGTGGCGGGTGCCACGGCCTCGGCAGCGGGGCCGCGGCGGCGGCCCGGGCCGGCGACCGCGGGCCCGGTGGGGCCGGCGGCCTCCTGCGGGGCCGCGGCGGGGGCGGAGCGGGGGTCGGCGGCGCCGCGCCGCCTGCCGGTTCCCCGGGCCTGCGGGACGGGCGCCGCGGCCGCGCGGGCCGCGGGCCGGTCCTCGTACGGCCCGGGGACGGGCCCGCCACGGCGGTGACTGCCCTGCGTTTCGCTCACGACGCTCGCTCCACTGGTCCGGCACCCCTGGTCGGGGCACGGCACCTTAGCGGAGCGACGGTCACGCAAACAAAGGGGTCGACTACCCAGCGTGTCGGCGGATGGGCGGGTTCAGTAGCCGAAGGCGCGGGCGGTGTTGGCGGCCAGGGCCGTGGCCATCGCGTCCTCGTCGATGCCGCGGACCGCCGCCATCGCCCGTACGGTCAGCGGAATGAGGTACGGGGCGTTGGGCCGTCCGCGGTACGGCGCCGGGGTGAGGTAGGGCGCGTCCGTCTCGACGAGGACCAGCTCCAGGGGGGCCACGGCGAGCGCCTCGCGCAGCGGGGCCGCGTTCTTGAAGGTGACCGTCCCGGCGAAGGACATGTAGTAGCCGGCCGCGGCGCACTCGCGGGCCATCGCGGCGTCCCCGGAGTAGCAGTGGAAGACGGTCCGCTCGGGGGCGCCCTCCTCGCGCAGCACCCGCAGGACGTCCGCGTGGGCGTCGCGGTCGTGGATGACCAGCGCCTTGCCCCGGCGCTTGGCGATCTCGATGTGGGCGCGGAAGGAACGCTCCTGCGCGGCCGTTCCCTCGGGTCCGGTGCGGAAGAAGTCCAGCCCGGTCTCGCCGACCGCCTTGACGTGGTCCAGGGCGGCGAGGGCTTCGATCTCCGCGAGCGCGTCGTCGAGGGCGGTCTCGCCGCCGCCGGTCCGGGCGCCGTGGCGGGACCGCCCTCCCCCGGCCCCAGGGGGCTGGGAGGTGGCCCCTGGATCCCCGTGGACGATGCGGGGGGCCTCGTTCGGGTGAAGGGCCACGGCCGCGTGGACGTTCTCGTAGGCGGCGGCGGTCTCGGCCGCCCAGCGGGAGCCCTTCACGTCGCAGCCCACCTGGACGACGGTGGTCACGCCCACCGAGGCGGCCTTCGCCAGGCCCTCCTCCACGGTTGCGGACTGCATGTCCAGGTGGGTGTGCGAGTCCGCCACCGCCACCCGGAGGGGTTCGGGCAGGGGCGGCGGTGCGTCCTTGGGCTGCGCTTTCTCCACGCGTGTCATACGGCCGATCTTATGACCGGCGGAAGAGCCCCATCAGCCGGCCGATCAGGCCCCGGCGGTCCTCGTCCGGGTCGACGGCGACCGGGCCGGGGGCGTCGTGCCGGGGGGAGCCCTTGCGCGGCCCGGGTGGTCCGGGGACGTTCGCGCCGGCCGGTACGGGCCCGGCGATCCCCGGTGCGACCGGGTGGTGGTAGAGCTGGTCGAGCATGCCGAGCACCGAGGAGACCTGGCCCGCCCGCATGATCCGGACCACGTGGCCGCCGCAGTTGTGGCAGGTCGGGTTCGACAGGGGGGAGGGCACGCGCTCGCCCCCGGCCTTGTAGACGATGAACGGCAGGCCGCTGCCGTCGACGTGGTGCTCTATCGCGTAGGCCTGCTCCCAGCCGTATCCGCACCGCATGCAGGCGAAGGAGTACGCCTCGTGCACGGTCTGCACGCCGGGGGCGGAGTCCGGCACGCCGGGGGCGGAGACGGGTGCCGGGGTGTCTGCGATCTCACTCATGCCAGCTCCTCCTGTCCACTGGTGCCTTCCCGGTGGACGCCTCTTCGGGCGGGAGCGCATCAGGCCCTGTCCCGTGTTGGACGGCCCTTGGGCGACTCATGTCCGAAGCGCCCGGTGCGCGGTCCGAGCTTTGCCTTTCAGGTTAGCCCTTTACCGATTCACAGCACCTTTTGTGCCTCGTTCTTTGCCGCGACCACCGCGTCGAAGACCTCCCGCTTGGGTAGCCCCGCCTCGGCGGCGACCGCCGCGATGGCCTCCTTGCGGCGCTCCCCCGCCTCCTCGCGCACCCGTACCCGGCGCACCAGCTCCTCCGCGTCCACGTCGCCGGGGACCGGAGCGGGGGCTCCCTCCACGACGACGGTGATCTCCCCGCGCACGCCCTCGGCCGCCCAGGCCGCCAGCTCGCCGAGACCGCCGCGCTTGACCTCCTCGTAGGTCTTCGTCAGCTCGCGGCACACGGCGGCCCGCCGGTCCGCCCCGAAGACCTCGGCCATCGCGGCCAGGGTGTCGTCGAGCCGGTGCGGGGCCTCGAAGTACACGAGGGTGCGCCGCTCGTCCGCGACCTCGCGCAGCTTGCCCAGACGCTCCCCGGCCTTGCGCGGCAGGAAGCCCTCGAAGCAGAAGCGGTCCACGGGCAGCCCGGACAGGGCGAGCGCGGTGAGGACGGCCGAGGGGCCGGGCACCGCGGTGACCTTGATGCCCTTCTCCACGGCCGCGGCGACCAGCCGGTAGCCGGGGTCGGACACGGAGGGCATGCCGGCGTCGGTCACCAGCAGGACGCGCGCGCCGCCGGCGAGGGCCTCGACCAGTTCCGGGGTGCGCGCCGACTCGTTGCCCTCGAAGTACGACAGGACCCGGCCGGTGGTGTGCACGCCGAGGCCCTGGGTCAGCCGGCGCAGCCGCCGGGTGTCCTCGGCGGCGACCACGTCGGCCCGTTCCAGCTCGGCCGCGAGCCGGGGCGGGGCGTCGGCGAGGTCGCCGATGGGGGTGCCGGCGAGGACGAGCACGCCCGCCTCCCCGGGGGCCGGGTGGACGGGTTCGGTACCGCGGGGCTGGTCAGTCGTCACCCGGCCATCCTCTCATTGGGGCCCGGCGCCTCCCCCGGACGGCTTCCGCGGGAGGCGCGCGGGGGGCCCCGGGCACGGTTCCGCGGCGCGCTCCTGCGATCCGACCTCCCCTAGGTGCTGGGGCTCCCACGGATCAGTTCCCTACGATGGCCCGGTGACCAGTACTGCGACGCCTCCGCCCAGCCCCGCGGGGGCCCCTCCCGCCCCGGCGAGCGGACCGAAGGGGCGCGCCGCAGAGCCGCCCGCCTGGCTGCGCCGCCTGCGCGGCTTCGGCTACGTGCCGTCCGCCGCGGCCGAGCCGCGTGCGGACGTCCGCACCCGCCTGGTGCCCCCGTACGCCGCGCCGTCCGCGCAGCTGTGGACGGCGCTCGGCGTGCCGGCCTCCGCCGTGCACACCTGGCAGCGGGTTCTCGCGTGGGCGGGACCGCTGCTGATCGCGGTGGTCGCCGGGGTGCTGCGCTTCGTGCACCTGGGCAGCCCGAAGGCGGTGATATTCGACGAGACGTACTACGCCAAGGACGCGTGGGCCACGATCCGGCAGGGCTACGAGGCGAGCTGGCCCAAGGACATCGACAAGTCGATCCTCGCCCGTCCCGACGGGGTCCCCCTGCCCGTGGACCCGGGCTACGTCGTGCATCCGCCCGTGGGCAAGTGGGTGATCGGCCTCGGCGAGTGGATGTTCGGCTTCACCCCGTTCGGCTGGCGGTTCATGACCGCCGTGCTCGGCACCCTGTCGGTGCTGATGCTGTGCCGGATCGGGCGCCGCCTGCTGCGCTCCACCTTCCTCGGCTGCCTGGCCGGCGCCCTGCTGGCGGTGGACGGCCTGCACCTGGTGATGAGCCGAACCGCCCTGCTCGACCTGGTGCTGATGTTCTTCGTGCTCGCCGCCTTCGGGGCGCTGCTCATCGACCGGGACCGGACCCGGGCCGGACTCGCGGCGGCGCTCCCGGTCGACGAGGAGGGCCGGGCCAGACCGGACCGGAGGATCGCCGAGACGCTGAACCTGGGCCCGCGGCCCTACCGGATCCTGGCCGGGGTCTGCCTGGGCCTGGCCGCGGGCACGAAGTGGAACGGCTTCGTCGTCCTGGCGTTCTTCGGCGTCCTCACCGTGCTCTGGGACGCCGCGGCCCGCCGTACCGCGGGCGCGGGCACCCCGTACGCTGCGATGCTGCGGCGGGACTCCGTACCCGCCTTCCTCTCCACGGTGCCGGTGGCGCTCGTGACGTACGTGGCCTCGTGGGGTGGCTGGATCCTGAGCCCCGACAACGGCAAGGGCGGGTACCTGCGCGACTGGGCGGCCAAGCACGACCAGGGCAGCTCGCTGTCGTTCCTGCCGGAGTGGCTGCGCAGCCTGTGGCACTACGAGACCGAGGTCTACCGGTTCCACGTCGGACTGACCTCGGGGCACACGTACGACTCCAACCCGTGGAGCTGGCTGGTCCTGGGCCGTCCCGTCTCGTACTTCTACGAGTCCCCCGAGCCCGGCACGGACGGCTGCCCGGCGACGGAGGCCGGCAAGTGCGCCCGCGAGGTCCTGGCCCTGGGGACCCCGCTGCTGTGGTGGGCGGGCTGCTTCGCGCTGCTGTACGTGCTGTGGCGGTGGTTCTTCCGCCGCGACTGGCGGGCGGGTGCGATCGCGTGCGCGCTCGCCGCGGGCCTGCTGCCCTGGTTCAACTACCAGGAGCGGACCATCTTCTACTTCTACGCGGTGGTCTTCGTCCCGTACCTGTGCCTGGCGGTGGCGATGATGATCGGCGCCCTGCTGGGCCCGGCGGGCTCGACCGAGCGCCGCCGGGCGCTGGGGGCGATCGGGGCCGGGGTCCTGGTGCTGCTGATCGTGTGGAACTTCATCTACTTCTGGCCCATCTACACCGGCCAGACCCTCCCGATGGACTCCTGGCGCGGCCGCATGTGGCTGGACACCTGGGTGTAGCAGCGGAAATGACGGGCCCGGCACCGGAAAGGTGCCGGGCCCGCCGTGCTGTCCGGGGCGGGGGCGGACGCCCGCAGCAGGCCCTTGACATGTTCCGGTCCGGTAACAAAGTCCTACTGGATCGTCAGCGCAGCGTAAGGTCTGCACCACGAGTTCTTTGAACATGTTCAGAGAACTGTGGTCCGGGGGAGGGACGGGAATGAACGGGGCAGCCAAGGGCGCCATCATCGGCGGGGTGTTCCTCGCGATGCTCGGCGGGGGCGGGTTCGGGGTGTACGCGCTGGTCGGCGACGCGGGCGGGGACGGCGAGGTCAGCAGCAGAGCCGGTGACGCCGCCTACCGCCCGGAGAAGGGCAGCGGCCCCGTCACCGCGAAGGAGACCGCCGAGACCGCCAAGGCCTTCCTGGCCGCATGGGCGGCCGGCGACGCCGGGGCGGCGGCCGACCTGACGAACAACGCCCAGGCCGCCCAGAGCGCCGTCGCCGACTACAAGGCCAAGGCGTACGTGTCCCGGGCCGTGATCACCCCCGGTACGCCCAAGGGCGACACCGTCCCCTTCAGCGTCGCCGCGGAGATCACGTACGAGGGCACGACCAAGCCCCTGGCCTACGAGTCCCAGCTGACCGTCGTACGCGGCGTGACCAGCGGCAAGGCGCTCGTCGACTGGCAGCCGTCGGTGATCCACCCACAGCTCCAGAAGGACGAGAAGCTGCGCGCGGGCGCCCCCGCGAGCCCGCCGGTCAAGGCGGTCGACCGCAACGGCGAGGAGCTGACGGCGGAGAAGTACCCCTCGCTTCGGCCCCTCCTCGATCAGCTGCGCGAGACGTACGGCAGCAAGACGGGCGGCAAGCCCGGCGCCGAGGTCTGGATCGAGCCGGCCGCCGCGGACATGCCCAAGCGGACCCTGCTGACCCTGGTGGAGGGGGAGCCCAGCGTCCTCAAGACGTACCTGGACGCGAAGGTGCAGGCGGCGGCCGAGAAGGCGGTCGCGAAGTTCCCGGAGTCCTCCGTGGTCGCCGTCAAGCCGAGCACCGGGCACATCCTGGCCGTCGCCAACCACCGCCAGGACGGGTACGACGCGGCGATGACCGGTAACCGGGCACCCGGGTCCACCATGAAGATCGTGACGGCGGCGATGCTGATGGACCGTGGCATGGTCGCGGCGGACAAGCCCGCGGAGTGTCCGAAGACGGTCTCCTGGGGCGGCCGCTCCTTCCACAACCTGAAGAACTTCGACCTGCCGACGGGCAGCACCTTCGCCACCGGCTTCGCGAAGTCCTGCAACACCGCCTTCATCAAGCAGATCAAGCCCGTCGACGACGACTCCGCCCTGTCGAAGGAGGCCACCGAGGTCTTCGGCATCGGCCTGGACTGGAAGACCGGCGTGAAGTCCACCGACGGCAAGGTCCCGGCCGCGACGGGCGCGGAGGCCGCCGCCGCGTACATCGGGCAGGGCCAGATCACCATGAACCCGCTGAACGTCGCCTCCATCACCGCGACCGCCCGCACCGGGGTCTTCCGCCAGCCGCTGCTGGTCTCCCCCGAGCTGGACGGCCGTAAGATCGCGACGGCTCAGCGCCGGATGAAGCCCGCGGTGCAGCAGCAGCTGGTCTCGATGATGCGGCTGACGGCCACCGAGGGCACCGCCCAGAAGGCGATGGCCCCGGTCGGCGGGGACAAGGGCGCGAAGACCGGCTCGGCGGAGGTCGACGGCGCGGGCAGCCCGGACAGCTGGTTCACGGGCTTCAGCGGCGACGTGGCCGCGGCGGCGATGGTCGAGGGCGGCGGCCACGGCGGCGACGCCGCAGGCCCGATCGTCGCCGCGCTCCTCACCGCCCCCTGACCACCCACCCAGCCTCCAGGCCCGAAGCACAGCAGCTCCGGCCCCACCAGCGCTCGAAGCACAGCAGCTCCAACCCGCCGACGCCCGCAAGCACGAGGCTGCCAAAACCAGCCCCGCCGAACTCGGCCCGAAGCACAGCAGATCCAGCCCCGCCGGCGTTTGAGGCGCGGGGTCCGGGGCGGAGCCCCGGCAACGGCGCCGCGCGGGACGCCCCGGCCCGGACAGGGCCGCGGGGCCGGACACGCCCGGCCGGGACAGGCCCATGGCGGGGCCGAGCGCCAGCGGCAGCGGTCCCCTCAGCCGACGGCGAGCAGCGCCGACCGCAGCGCCCGGACCAGCGCCTGCGCCCGCGGATCGGCGGTGACCGACTTGGCGAGGGCGTTGGTGACGTACCCGAAGCCGATGCCCGCCTCCGGGTCCGCGAAGCCCAGGGAGCCGCCGCGGCCCGGATGGCCGAAGGAGGCCGGGGACAGCAGCGGGGAGGCCGGCCCGTGCAGCATGTAGCCGGGGCCGAAGCGGGTGTTCACCACCAGCACCCGGTCCGGGCCGGCCGACAGCTCCTTGCCCGCGAGGGCGGTGGTCGCCGGGGTGAAGATCCGTGCCCCGTCCTCCACCACGCCGACGGTCGCCGCGTAGAAGCGGGCGAGGGCGCGCGCGGTGCCGATGCCCGCCGAGGCCGGCAGCTCGGCCGCCCGGTAGGCGGGGTCGTTCTCGTCCGGCAGCGGATCGATGGCCGCGAAGGCACGGCGGGTGAGGGACCCGGGGTCGGCATAGGCTTCGGAAACGTTTCTCCTGGGCCGGGTCCTGAGCATGCCCGCGCTCTCGGGCGGGTCGACGGGCGCGACCCTGCCCACCCGGTGGGCCTCCGCTTCGGGCAGCCCGATCCAGAACTCCAGCCCCAGCGGTTCCGCCAGCTCCTCCGCCCAGATGCCCCCCACGGTGCGGCCGGTGGCCCGCAGTACCAGTTCGGAGAGCAGCCAGCTGTAGGTCTGCGCGTGGTAGCCGTGCTCGGTACCGGGCTGCCAGAAGGGCTGCTGCGCGGCGACCGCGCGCGCTCCGGAGACCCCGTCCGCGGCCTCGGCGGCGGTCAGCCCCCGGTCCAGCGCCGGCACTCCGGCGCGGTGCGCGAGCAGGTCACGGACGAGGGTCCGGTCCTTCCCGCCCGCTTTGAACTCCGGCCAGTACGAGCCGACGGGCGCGTCCAGGTCGAGCAGCCCGCGCTGGTGCAGCAGCAGCGGGACGGCCGCGGCCACGCCCTTGGTCGCGGAGCGGACGATCTGCGCGGTGTCCGCGGTCCAGGGGGTCCCGGGCCCGGTGCCGTCCGCGTCCCTGGTCCCGCCCCACAGGTCCACGACCTTGCGGCCGTCCCGGTAGACGGCGACGGCCGCACCCCGGTCCCCGAGCAGCTCGAAGTTGCGTACGAACGCGTCCCGGACGGGCTCGAAGCCCTCCGCCACCACACCCTGGATGTCCACGGTCAGGCCAACAACCCGCGGCCTGCGGTTATGCCACGGCCACGGAGCGGGGGTCGAAGCCGAAGGGGAGTTCCAGGCGGTGGGCGCGCATCAGTTCCTCGTCGCACAGGAGCGTCTGCGTGCGGTCGTCCGCGGCGATGACGCCCTCGCTGAGGATCACGGCGCGGGGGCACAGCTCCAGCGCGTACGGCAGGTCGTGGGTGACCATCAGTACGGTCACGTCGAGCGAGCGCAGGATGTCCGCGAGCTCGCGTCGCGAGGCCGGGTCCAGATTGGACGAGGGTTCGTCGAGGACGAGGATCTCCGGCCGCATGGCCAGGACGGTGGCCACCGCGACGCGGCGGCGCTGGCCGAAGGACAGGTGGTGCGGCGGCCGGTCGGCGAAGTCCGCCATGCCGACCTGGTCCAGGGCGTCCAGCACCCGCCGCTCCAGTTCCGGGCCGCGCATCCCGGCGGCCGCCGGCCCGAAGGCGACGTCCTCCCGCACGGTCGGCATGAACAGCTGGTCGTCGGGGTCCTGGAAGACGATGCCGACCCGGCGGCGGATCTCGGCGAGGTTCCGCTTCTCCACCGGCAGCCCGGCGACGGTCACGGAGCCGACCCCGCCGGTGAGGATGCCGTTGAGGTGCAGCACCAGGGTGGTCTTCCCGGCGCCGTTGGGACCGAGCAGGGCGACCCGCTCGCCGCGCCCGACGGTCAGGTCCACCCCGAAGAGGGCCTGGTGGCCGTCGGGGTAGGCGTAGGCGAGGCCCGAGACCTGCAGGGAGGGGGCGGTCGCGGGGGGCGTGGCCGCGGAGGGTTCCGTCACAGGGTCCATCCCATCAGACAGACGGCGAGCGCCGTCACCGGGAGTACGGCCGCGTACGCCCACTGGGTGCGCGTGGCCGCGATCTCGTCGATCACCGGCATCGAGCCGGCGTAGCCGCGGCTGACCATCGCGAGGTAGACGCGCTCGCCCCGCTCGTAGGAGCGGATGAACAGCGCGCCGGCCGTCTTGGCCAGGGCTCCCCACTGCCGGATCCCTCGGGCCTCGAACCCGCGCGAGCGGCGGGCGATGGACATCCGGCGCAGCTCGTCGGTGACCACGTCCCCGTAGCGGATCATGAAGGTGGCGATCTGGACGAGCAGGGGCGGGAGTTTCAGCCGCTCGAGGCCCAGCAGCAGGGCCCGCAGTTCGGTGGTGGAGGCCAGCAGGACGGACGCGGCGACGCCGAGGGTGCCCTTGGCCAGGACGTTCCAGGCGCCCCACAGGCCCGAGACGCTGAGGGAGAGCCCGAGGACGTCCACCCGCTCGCCCTCGGCCACGAAGGGCATGAGGACGGCGAAAGCCACGAAGGGGACCTCGATCAGCAGCCGCTTCAGCAGGAAGCCGGGCGGGATCCGGGCCACGGCCGCGGCCGCCGCGACGAGGACGGCGTAGAGCCCGAAGGCCCAGACCGCCTCGCGCGGGGTGGACACGACGACGAGGACGAAGGCGAAGACCGCGGCGAGCTTGCAGTGCGGCGGCAGGGTGTGGACCGGCGAATGTCCGTGCCGGTAGAGCGTGTGGGCATGGCCGGCACCCATGTCAGACCGCCGTGGAGGACGCCGTGGAAGCAGCGGTCGGCTCGTCGGTGCGGCGGCGGCGCACCACCCAGAAGACCCCGGAGCCGGCGGCGACGGTCGCGCCGACGCCGATGACGCCCGCGAGGCCGACGGAGAGGCGCTCGTTCTCGACGTCCTTGATGCCGTAGTCGGCGAGCGGGGAGCCGGCGGTGGCGTGCTCGTACTCGTCGGCCTTGGCGTCGATGCCCTGGTCGGCGGCGACCTTCTCCAGTCCGTCGGGGCTGCCCGAGGCGAAGGAGGAGACGACTCCGGCGAGGACGAGGGCGGTGACCAGGCCGGCGGCCCAGACCTTCTTGGTGGAACCGGCCGCGGCCCGCTCCGGGGCGGCGGCCGCCGGGGCGTCGACGAGCTCTCCGCCCACGCGCAGCTGCAGCGGCGCGGTCAGCCCGCGCGCACCGTGCACGAGGTCGGGGCGCACCGCGATCACGGCGCCCACGGTGGCCGCGGTGATGGCGGCCTCACCGAGGCCGATGAGCACGTGCACGCCGACCATGGCGGTGAGCACCTTGCCGACGGGCACGTCGGTGGTCCCCCCGACGGCGTAGAGGAGGGTGAAGGCGGCGGCGGAGGCCGGCACCGACAGCAGCGCTCCGGCGAAGGCGGCGACGGTGACCGAGCGGCGGGTGCCGGGGAGCACCTTGAGCAGGCCGCGGAAGAGCGCGTAGGCGACGACCACGGTGACGACGCCCATGACGGTGATGTTCACGCCGAGGGCGGTCAGGCCGCCGTCGGCGAAGAGGATGCCCTGCATGAGCAGGACCACGGACACGCACAGCACCCCGGTACAGGGGCCGACGAGTATCGCGGCCAGCGCCCCGCCGAGCAGGTGGCCGCTGGTGCCCGCGGCGACCGGGAAGTTCAGCATCTGGACGGCGAAGACGAAGGCGGCGACGAGGCCGGCGAGCGGTGCGGTGCGTTCGTCGAGCTCGCGGCGGGCGCCGCGGAGACTGACGGCCACCGCGGCGGCGGCTGCCACTCCGGCGGCCACCGACACGGGTGCGTTGATGAATCCGTCGGGTACATGCATGGAGTGGCTCCGCTTCTCACAGTCTTTAACCGTTCAAGAATAGTGCCCAGTTGCAAACGGTTGGCAAGAGCGCCGAGGTCACAAATGGAGCCGCGCACTTTCGTCGGAATGTGCGAGGCTGGACAGACAAACGGACGCAAATGTTCCGATTTCGAGGAGTCGTGTCGATGTCAGCGACCGCCGAGAATCCCCCCGCTGCCCGGACCGCCACCGCGACCGCGACCGTCGCGCTCGTCGAGGAACGCGTCACAGCCCGCGTGATCAGCGACGATCCGCTCTACCGGGCCATCCCCGTCGCCCTGCGCTTCGTCCCCGACGAGCCGCTGGCCGTACGGATCGTCTTCCCCGCCGGCCTCTCCCCCGAGGGCACCGACAACGAGTGGGTCTTCCCCCGCGCCCTGCTGGAGGCGGGCCTGCTGGCCCCGACCGGAACCGGGGACGTACGCGTCTGGCCCTGCGGCCGCGTGCAGGCGGTCGTCGAGTTCCACTCCCCCGACGGGGTCGCCGTGATCCAGTTCGACATCTCCGCCCTGCGCCGCTTCCTGCGCCGTACGTACTCCCCCGGTCTCCGGCCGGGAGGTGCCCCCGCCACCCGGTAGGAGCAACGGCCCCGGCCCCGTACCGCCTGAGGTTCAGGCGGTACGGGGCCGGGGCGTTCGGCCGTGCGGAGCCGGTCAGGCGTTGACCAGCTCGCGGTCCTTGTCCGGGTCCTCGGGGGAGCCGGACGCCTCCGAGAGGTGGCGCCGCAGGCTCTCGCCCTCGACGTCCACGTTCGGCAGCAGCCGCTCCAGCCAGCCCGGGAGCCACCAGGCCTTGTGGCCGAGCAGCGCGAGCACCGCCGGGACGATGGCCATCCGGACCACGAAGGCGTCGAAGAAGACGGCGACGGCCAGACCGAAGCCGATCATCTTGACCATCTGGTCACTGGCGCCCATGAAGCCGGCGAACACCGCGATCATGATGACGGCGGCGGCCACGACCACCCGGGCGCTGTACTGGAAGCCGGTCACGACCGCCTGGCCCGGGCGTTCGCCGTGCACGTACGCCTCCCGCATCCGGGTGACGAGGAAGACCTCGTAGTCCATGGCGAGACCGAAGACCACGCCGACCATGAAGATCGGCATCATCGACATGATCGGGCCGGTCTGCTCCACGCCGAAGACCGAGCCGAGCCAGCCCCACTGGAAGACCGCGACGACCGCGCCGAGGGCGGCGACGACCGAGAGCAGGAAGCCGAGGGCCGCCTTGAGCGGAACCAGGATCGAGCGGAACACCAGCATCAGCAGCAGGAAGGCGAGGCCGACCACGAGCGCCAGGTAGGGCAGCAGCGCGTCGTTCATCTTCTGCGAGAAGTCGATGTTCATCGCGGTGGCGCCGGTGACCAGGACCTCGTCCCCGCTGCCGTCGCGGATCGTGTGGACCAAGTCCTCGGTCTGCGTGGAGGACGGGCGGTCCTTCGGGATGACGGTGATCACCGCGGCGTCGCCGTCCGCGTTGGGGGCCGGCGGGGTGACCGCGGCCACGCCCTCCAGGCCCTTGATCCGTTCGGCGGTCTCGTCGGCGAGCTGCTTGCCCCCGTCCACGACCACCATCAGCGGGCCGTTGAAGCCCGGGCCGAAGCCCTCGGACAGCAGGTCGTACGCCTGGCGCTGAGTGGTGGAGACCGGCTGGGCGCCGTCGTCCGGAAGGCCCATCTCCAGCTTGCTCGCCGGGATCGCGATGACGCCGAGGCCGATGACACCGGCCAGCAGGACCATGACCGGGCGGCGCAGGACGAAGCGGGCCCAGCGGGTGCCGCCGTTGGCCTTCTTCTCGATGCCGGCCCCCGCGGAGGTGGTGCTTGCGCCCTTGCCGAACAGCTTGCTCTTCTCGCCGGCCGGCAGGACCTTCCTGCCCGCGAAGCCGAGGAGGGCCGGGACCAGCGTGAGGGCGACCAGGACCGCGATGACCACCGTTCCGGCGGCCGCGACACCCATCTTGGTCAGCATCGGGATGTTGACGACGGCCAGGCCCACCAGGGCGATGACCACGGTCAGACCGGCGAAGACCACGGCGGAGCCGGCGGTTCCGGCGGCCCGGCCCGCGGCCTCGTCGCGCTCACGGCCCTCGGCGAGCTCCGCGCGGTAGCGGGAGACGATGAAGAGGGCGTAGTCGATGCCGACCGCGAGGCCGATCATCGTGGCGAGGGTCGCGGTGGTGTTGCCGAGGTCCAGCACGCTGGCGAGCGCGGTGATGGAGGAGACGCCGATGCCCACGCCGATGACCGCCGTCAGCAGCGGCAGACCGGCCGCGATCAGCGAGCCGAAGGTGATGACGAGGACGATCGCGGCGACCAGGATGCCGATGATCTCCCCGGAGCCGGTCTCGGGGGCCGCCATCAGCGCGTCGCCGCCGATCTCGACGGTCAGGCCCTGCGCCTCGGCCTCCCTGCCGGAGTCCTTCAGCGCCTCACGGGTCGCGTCGGTCAGCTCCATGCCGCTGACCTTGTACTTGGTGCTGATGTAGGCGGTCGAGGCGTCCTGGCTGACGGCCTGCGTCTGGTACGGGTCGGCGACCGAGGAGATCTGGTCCCGGCCCGGGCCGGACTTCAGGTCCTCGACGATCTTCTCGACCTGGCTCCTGGGGTCCGGGTCGGTCACCTTAGCCCCCGCGGGAGCCTTGATGACGATGCGGGCGGTGGCGCCGTCGGCGGCCATCCCCGGGAACTTCCGGTCCAGCAGGTCGAAGGCCTTCTGGGCCTCCGTGCCGGGTATGGAGAACGATCCGGAGGTGGGGGCGGACGCCGAGGCCGCGCCGAAGCCGGCGAGGAACAGCAGCGCCACCCAGACGAGGGCGACGAGGCGTCGGCGCCGGAAGGCGCCTCTGCCGAGGCGGTAGAGGAAGGTGGCCACGTCGTGGTTCTCCCGTTCGGGTCGTGGGATGGATCCGGTGCGGATCAGGGCATGGAGAGCCGGCCCGACGACGAGAGCGGCGTGTCAGGAGCAGCAGATGGGGAGGTACGGGTCGGATCAGACGCCGAGGGCGGGGAAGACCACGGCTTCGATGAAGTCACCGAGGAAAGTCCGGTCCACCGGACGGTCCTCGATCAGCGGGAGCGCGATGAACGCCCCGATGAGCATGTGCGGTACGAACTCCAGGGCCGGACAGCCCGGGACGATCTCGCCCCGGTCCACCGCACGCTGGAGCATCACCTGCAAGCCGGTGATCTCCGGGTCGACCAGCAGGTCCCGCAGCGCCTTGTGCAGCTCCGGGCTCTCGTGGACCGCATGGGCCAGACCCCGCATCAGCGCGGTGTCCTTGGCCATCTGCGCGTCGTCGGAGTGCTCGACCATGCGCGCGAAGTCTCCGCGCAGGCTGCCCGTGTCGATCTCCCGCAGCGAGACGGGCTGCGTACATCGCAGGGCTTTGGCGACCAGCTCCGGCTTGCTCCCCCACTGGCGGTAGAGGGTGGCCTTGCTGGACTTCGTACGGGCGGCGACCGCGTCCATGGTCAGCGCCTCGTAGCCGACGTCACGCAGGAGGTCGAGGACCGCCTCGTGCAGTTCGGCCTGCCGTTCGGGGGTGATCCGGCTGCGCCGAGCCGCCATCGCTTCGGTCATCGCCGCGTCTCCCGTCCGAACGAAACTGTTCCGTACGGTGGAAACCATACCCCCGCCCCCAACGAAACGAAACCGTTCCGTTTCGCTCAGGGGCGTGTCATGGATCACCTGTACGAGTTGCCAGGCCCCCTCCGCGCGGAAAGCATTGGGGGGTGAGTCACGACGTCGCGTACCTCCGTTTCCCGCACCTGCACGGCGACCTGCTGTGTTTCGCCACCGAGGACGATCTCTGGGTCGCACCGCTGGTCCCCGACGGACAGACTCCAGGCCGGGCCTGGCGGATCACCGTCGACCGGACCCGGGTCAGCCACCCCCGCTTCTCCCCCGACGGCCGGCACATCGCCTTCACCACCTGGCGCAGCCTCGACCCCGAGATCCACCTGGCCCCCGTCGACGGGGGCCCTGCCCGGCAGCTGAGCCACTGGGGCGCCACCGACACCCGCGTCTGCGGCTGGACCCCGCCCGACGAGGAGGGCCGCAGCGACATCCTGGCCGTCTCCTCGCACGGCCAGCCCTTCTCCTACTTCGCCTGGGCCTACAGCCTCCCCACCGACGGCGGACCGGGCGGCCGCCTGCCCTGGGGACCGGTCTCCGACATCCAGGTGCACGCCGGGGACGACGGTGAGCGGCGCACCCTGCTGCTCACCGGCAAGCCCCCGCACGAACCCGCCGCATGGAAGCGCTACCGCGGCGGCGCCACCGGCCGGCTCTGGCTGCACGGGCAGCGGCTGCTGGAGGACATCGAGGGCCACCTCGACTCCCCGATGTTCGCGGACGGCCGGATCGCCTTCCTCTCCGACCACGAGGGCATCGGCAACCTCTACTCCTGCCTGCCCGACGGCACCGACCTGCGCCGCCACACCGACCACGACGAGTTCTACGCCCGGCACGCCTCCACCGACGGCTCCCGGATCGTCTACCAGTGCGCCGGGGACATCTGGCTCGTGGACTCCCTGGCCCCCGACGCCGCTCCGCGCAAGCTCCAGGTCCGGCTGGGCGGACCGCGCGCGGGCCGGCGTGCGTACCAGGTGCCGGCCGCCAGCCACGTCGACTCCCTGTCCGTCGACACCACCGGGCGGGCCAGCGCCGTCGTGGTGCGCGGCAGCCTGTACTGGCTGACCCACCGCGACGGGCCGGCCCGGACCATCGCCGACACCCCGGGCGTCCGGGTGCGGCTGCCCGAGATGCTCGGCAGCGGCGGACAGGTCGCCTACGTCACCGACGCCGAGGGCGAGGACGCGATCGAGATCGCGTACCTCCCGCGCGCCTCCGGGGAACGCGAGCCGCGCCGGCTGGCCTCGGGCGAACTGGGACGCGTACAGGAGCTGCTGTCCGACCCGGACGGGGAACGCCTCGCCATCGCCTCCCACGACGGGCGCCTGCTGCTCATCGACGCCACCGAGGAGTCCGACGGCGAGGCCACCGAGCTGATCCGCTCGATCAACGGGCCCGTCACCGACCTGGCGTTCTCCCCCGACGGCTGCTGGCTGACCTGGTCGCACCCGGGCATCGGGCGCTCGCTGCGGCAGATCAAGATGGCCCGGATCGCCGGTCCCGGCGCCCGCACGGTCATCGACGTCACCAACGGCCGCTTCGAGGACGAGAGCCCGGTCTTCACCCGTGACGGGCGCTACCTCGCCTTCCTGTCCTGGCGCGGGTTCGACCCGGTCTACGACGTGCACACCGGCGACCTGTCCTTCCCGCTGGGCTGCCGCCCCTACCTGGTGCCGCTCTCCTCGGCGACCCCCTCGCCGTTCGCGTTCTCCCCCGACGGGCGCCCGGCGGCCGGCGGTCTCGACCCGGCGGAGGGGGATTCCGAATCGGGCGGCGACGGCGCGGTGATCGTGGAAGTGGAGGGGCTGGAGAGCCGCGTGACGCCGTTCCCGGTGTCGGCGTCGAAGTACTCGGCCCTGTACCCGGTGAGCGGCGGCGGGCTGGTCTGGCTGCGCTGGCCGATCTCCGGCGCGCTCGGCGAGACCTTCGCCAACCCGGCCGACACCAGCGGCAAGCCGACGCTGGAGCACTTCGACATGACCAAGGCCCGCAAGACCGAACTGGCCTCCGGGCTCGACTGGTTCGCGGTCAGCGGCGACGGCACCCGGCTCGTGGTCAACGACGACGGCGACCTGCGGGCGGTCCCCGCCACCGAGTCGGGCGACAGCGACTCGACGGTCTACCTGGACCTGCGGCGCATCCTGCACGAGGTGGACCCGGCGGCCGAGTGGCGCCAGGCCTTCGAGGAGGCCGGGCGGATCATCCGCGCCTACTTCTGGGAGCCGGACATGTGCGGCATCGACTGGGACGGGGTGCTGCGCCAGTACCGCCCCCTGGTCGAACGGGTGGCCTCGCCCGACGAGTTCGCCGACCTGCTCCGCGAGGTCCTGGGCGAACTGGGCACCTCGCACGCCTACGTCTCCCCCGCCCGCCGCAACGAAGGCCCCCCGCACTACCAGCGGGCCATCGGACTGCTCGGCGCCAACCTGGTGCCGCGGGACGGGGCCTGGGCCGTCAGCCGGATCCTGCCCGGCGAGTCCTCGGACTCCAAGGCCCGCTCCCCGCTGGCGGGCACCGGCATCCGCGAGGGCGCGGTGCTCACCCATGTGGACGGGCGGCCCGTGGACCCCGTCAGCGGCCCCTACCCGCTGCTCGCGGCGGCCGGGGGCACCACCGTGGAGCTCACCTTCCGGCCCGCGGAGGGCGAGGGCGGGGCCCGGCGGGTCGCGGTCGTGCCGCTGATCGACGAACGGCCGCTGCGGTACCAGGACTGGGTGTCCAAACGGCGCGAGGTGGTCCGGGAGATCAGCGGCGGCCGGTGCGGCTACCTCCACATCCCCGACATGGGAGGCTCGGGCTGGGCGCAGTTCAACCGCGACCTGCGGATGGAGATGTCCCGCCCCGCGCTCATCGTGGACGTACGCGGCAACGCGGGCGGGCACATCAGCGAGCTGGTGGTGGAGAAGCTGACCCGCTCGATCCTCGGCTGGGACCTCACGCGCAACGCCCAGCCGGTGTCGTACGCCTCCAACGCGCCCCGGGGACCGATCGTGGCCCTGGCCGACGAGGCGACCTCCTCCGACGGCGACATGATCACCGCGGCCTTCAAACTGCTCGGGCTGGGCCCGGTGGTCGGACAGCGCACCTGGGGCGGGGTGGTCGGCATGACCGGCCGGCACACCCTCGGTGACGGGACGGTGATCACGGTGCCGATGAACGCCGCGTGGTTCCCGGAGTACGGGTGGTCGGTGGAGAACCACGGCGTGGAACCGGACCTCGCGATCCTGCGCACCCCGCTCGACTGGGCCGAGGGGCGGCACGCCCAGCTGGACGACGCCGTGCACCTGGCCCTGGAACTGCTGGAGCAGGACCCGGCGCTGCGGCCGCCCGGTTACACGGACGTGCCGGACCGCCGCCGCCCGAAGCTGCCGCCCAGGCCGTAGCGGGGCGCCGGGCCCCGGCGGGCTCGGCGCACGCCGGAAGGGCCCGGTCCGCAGGAACGCTGCGGACCGGGCCCCTCCGGGAAGCCCGGCTGCGGTGCGGGCGCCGCCCCGGTCAGTCCTCGAAGCCGTTGTCGAAGGAGTCGCGGGCCCGGTCGGCCCGCGTCTTCGTCTGCTGCTCGGCCTGCGAGGAACGTTCGGAGGCCTCGTCCTGGGCGCCCTGCGCCTTGGCCCTGGCCTGCTCGGCGAGCTGCTTCGCCTTGTCCTGGAACTGGTCCTTGAGACCCATGCTGTTCCCTCCTGGGAGAGTGTCGGGGCGTGGCCCCGACCAGCCTGGCACGCAGCGACATTCCTCGCATGTCGGCTAGACGTGCCGGGTCCGCTCCTGCTCGTCGGCGGCCCCGCCCGCTCCCACAAGTCCCGTGGACACGCTGCCCAGTCGGGGCTCGAACCGCTTCATCTCGCGCTGTCCGACCACCCCGATGATCCCCGGCAGGTATCCGCGTACGCCCTGCATCCCGCGCAGCCACCACTGCGCGTACACGTGGGCCGAGCGCCGCTCGATGCCCGCCACGATCCGGTCGACGGCCGGACCGAGCGGGTACGTGCGGTTCGAGGGCCACGGCAGCCGTTGGCGCAGCTCCCGCATGACCTCGTCGCGGTCGGCGCCGCGCACCATGTCGGTGTCGGTCCAGGACAGGTAGCCGACGCCGACCCCGACCCCCTTGTACCCGACCTCGGCGCGCAGGCAGTGGGCGAAGGCCTCCACCCCCGACTTGGAGGCGCAGTAGGCGGTCATCATCGGCGCCGGGGTGATCGCGGCGAGGGAGGCGATCTGGAGGAAGTAGCCGCGGCTCTCCGTCAGGACGGGGAGGAAGGCGCGTGCGGTGACGGCCCCGCCGATCAGATTGACCTCGATCACCCGCCGCCAGGCCTCGGGGTCGGAGTCGGCGAAGGGCCCGCCGGAGGCCACGCCCGCGTTGGCGACGACGATGTCGACCTTGCCGAAGCGCTGCTTGACCTCCTGGGCGACCCGGGCCATCGCCTCGTGGTCGGTGACGTCGGCGTGCCAGTGGCCGCTGTCGGTGTGCAGCCGTTCGGAGACCTCCTTGAGGGCCTCCGGCTCCAGTCCGACGAGCGCCACCTTCGCGCCGCGGGCGGAGAGTTTGCGGGCGAGCAGTTCGCCGACTCCGCGGGCGGCGCCGGTGACGACGGCGACCTGGCCTTCCAGACTCCTGCGCGCACTCACGGCGTCTTCTCCTTCTCTTCGGCGGGGAGGTACAGCGCGGTCAGCTCGCGCAACGCGTTCGTGACGGCCTCGGGGGCTTCGACGGGTGTCATGTGGCCGGCCCCGGTCAGCTCGGTGAGCCCCACGCAGTTCGGCAGGGCGGCGGCGATCGCGCGGGCGTGCGCCACGGGGGTGAGCCGGTCGGCCTTGCCGCCGATGACCGCGGTCGGCACGGTGAGCCGGGCCAGCTCGGCGTCGAGGTCCAGCCCGGCCAGCACCCGGGACCAGGCGTGGCGGACCCCGGTGGGGCAGGCGTGCACGATGCGGGCGCAGGCCTCGACCTTCTCGGGCGCCGAGCCGGGGGCCATGGTGGCGTACTGGAGCACCTTCCGCGTGATCGGCGTGACCGGCCCGAGCGGGGCACGGGAGCCCAGGATCGCCCCGGTGACGCGGGTCCGCAGGCGCCCTGCGCGGAGCGGCAGGACGAGCGACTCCTCGACGAGCCGGGCGCTGCCGGTACTGCACAGCAGCACGGCCGCGGCGTGCTCGGCGAACTCCGGCCGCGCGGCGGCGGCCATGATCGTCATCCCGCCCATGGAGTGCCCGGCGAGCACGGCCCGTTCCCCCGGGGCGAGGGCCGCCCCGAGGACGGCGACCAGGTCGTCGGCGAGGACGGTGGTGCTGTGCGTGGTGGAGGCGGGACTGCGTCCGTGGCCGCGCTGGTCGTAGGCGATGACCCGGTGGTCCTTCGCCAGGTCCCGTATCTGTGCGGCCCAGAACGCGGTGGAGCAGGTCCAGCCGTGCGCGAGCACCACGGCCGGGGCTCCTTCCTCCCCGTGCACCTCGGCGTGCAGCCGGGCCCCGTCGGCGGAGACCGCGACGAGCTCCCGCCGCGCGGCGGGCGGGGCGTACCGCCCGATGGCGACGTGCGTCAGCCGGCTCATGCGCCACCCTCCGCCCGTGCGGCGGGCCGCCCGTCCCGGACCCCGCCGGAGGCCGGTCCGGCCACGCCGGGGTCCGGGGCACCGGCGGGGGCCTGTCCCGCCGTGGCGGGAGCCCCCACCGCGGCCGGGACCCGCTCGCGGTCGCGGACCCGCAGGACCTCGTACTCCGCCAGGTCGACGGTCCGCGTCTCCCGGCGGAACTCCCCGGTCGTACCCGGCCACACCGTCGTGTTGCGCCCCTGCGCGTCCAGGTACCAGCTGGTGCAGCCGCCGGTGTTCCACACCGTCCGCTCCATCCGGGCCTGCACCTGCCGGTTCCACTGGTTCACGGCGGACGGGCGGGCGGCGAGCGCGGCCCGCCCGCCCAGCACGCCCAGCTGGCGCAGGTAGTCGGCCATGTAGTTGAGCTGCGACTCGATCATGAGGATCATCGAGCTGTTGCCGAGGCCGGTGTTCGGCCCGATGATCGTCATCCAGTTCGGGAAGCCCGCCGCGGTGGCCCCGCGCAGCGACCGCATCCCGTCCTTCCACTCGTCCGCGAGGGTCTTGCCCTCCGCGCCCACCACCCGGTCGGCGATCGGCATGTCCGTGACGTGGAAACCGGTGCCGAAGATGATCGCGTCGACCTCGGTCCCGGTGCCGTCGGCGGCGACCAGCACCGAGCCCCGGATCTCCTTGAGCCCGGAGGCGACGAGGTCCACGTCGGGCCGGGCGAGCGCCGGGTAGTACTCGCTGGAGAGCAGGATCCGCTTGCAGCCGATCCGGTAGGAGGGCGTCAGCTTGGCGCGCAGCTCCGGGTCCTTGATCGAGCGCGCCATGTTGGCCTTGGCCAGCGATTCGATCAGTCCGAGCTGGTTCGGCCGCTTGGTGAAGGCGCTGACCTGGAGTTCCCGGATCCCCCACAGCAGCCCCCGCCGCGCCGCCCGGGTGAAGGGCAGCTGCCGGTGGAGCCAGCGCTCCACGGCGGAGATCGCCCGGTCGGTGCGCGGCATCACCCACGGCGGGGTCCGCTGGAAGAGCGTGAGGCGCTCCACCTGGGGGGCGATGGCGGGCACGATCTGGATGGCGGAGGCACCCGTGCCGATCATGGCGACGCGCTTGCCGGACAGGTCGTAGTCGTGGTCCCAGCGCGCGGAGTGGAAGACCTTGCCGGGGAATCCGGCGAGTCCGGGGACCTCGGGCATCTTCGGGTCGGACAGCGGTCCGGTGGCCGAGACGACCACGTCGGCCGTCAGCTCACCGGAGGAGGTCTCGATCTCCCACCGCAGCTCCTCGCTGTCCCAGCGCATCATCCGCACGTCGGAGTCGAGCCGGATGTGGGGGCGCAGCCCGAAGGTGTCGGCCACGTGCTCCAGGTACGCCCGGATGTGCGGCTGCCCCGAGAAGGTCCGGGGCCAGTCCGGGTTGGGCGCGAAGGAGAAGGAGTACAGGTGCGACGGGACGTCGCAGGCGCACCCGGGATAGCTGTTGTCGCGCCAGGTCCCCCCGACCGAGCCGGCTCGCTCCAGGACGACGAAGTCGGTGATCCCCTCCCGCCGCAGCCGTACGGCGGCGCCGAGCCCGCCGAATCCCGACCCGATCACTGCCACTCGTACGTGCTCGCGCCGCTCGCGCTCGCCCCTGCCGCCCATGCCCGCCGCCTTCCGCTTCGTCCGCAGTACCAGCCACGCCACACACCCTCACAACGCTGCCAGCAATCACTGGCACAATCGGGAGGGTAGAGCAGCCCCGTACTCATGGGTAGGGGGCACGCCCGGAAAGTTACTGCCGGTACGGCTTAGGCTGCGGCCGTGGCGAAGGAAGAGACGGAAGCGAAGACAGTGCGTGAGTACCGCACGGAGGAACTGGCCGAGGCGGCCGGGATCCCGGTGCGCACCCTGCGCTTCTACCGCGAGCGCAAACTGCTCCCGCCACCGCGCCGCGAGGGCCGGATCGCCTGGTACGACGACCACCACCTGGCCCGGCTGCGCACCATCACCGCCCTGCTGGAGCGCGGCCACACCCTGGGCGGCATCGCCGAGCTGACCGCCGCCTTCGAGAACGGCCGCGACGTCGGCCAGCTCGGCGAGCTGCTGGGCATCGGCTGGTCGGAGGAGACCCCGGTGCGCCTCACCCCGGAGGCGCTGGCCGACTACTTCGAGGGCGAGGTCACCCCGGAGAACCTGGCCGCCTCGCTCGACCTCGGCTACCTCGCCACCGACGGCGACGAGATCGTGCACGTGAGCCGGCGTCTGCTGGACGTCTCCTCGGCCCTGGTCCGCGAGGGCGTCCCGCTCTCGGCCGTGCTGGAGACGGGCCGCCGCGTCCGCGAGCACGCGGACGCGATGGCGGCCCTGTTCACCGAGCTGATCTCGGCCCACCTGCCGCAGGACGCCCTCCCGCGCCTGCGCCCGCTGGCCAAGAGCGTGGTCGAGGCCGAGCTGACGATGGCGATGGACCGCCTGCTCGCCTCCGGGTCCCGTCACACACCGAGCGCGTAGACGACCGTCACCGGCGCGTGGTCGGACCACCGCTCGGGGTGCGTCTCGGCCCGCTCGACGAACGCCTTGACGGCCTTCGCCGCCAGCCCGGGGGTCGCCACCTGGAGGTCGATGCGCCAGCCCGCGTCGTTGTCGAAGGCCCGCCCCCGGTAGGACCACCAGGAGTACGGCCCCTCCGTGTCGGGGTGCAGCGTCCGCACGACGTCGACGTACCCGGCGCCCGCCTCGTCGTAGACCTGCCCCAGCCACTCCCGCTCGTCGGGGAGGAAGCCCGCGTTCCTGCGGTTGGTCTTCCAGTTCTTGAGGTCGGCTTCCTCGTGGCAGATGTTCCAGTCGCCGCAGACCACGACCTCGCGGCCGTCCGCGGCGGCCCGCGCGCGCAGCTCCCGCAGGTAGGGCAGGAACTCCGCCATGAACCGGTACTTCTCGTCCTGCTTCTCGGTCCCGGCCTCCCCGGAGGGCAGGTAGAGGCTGGCGACCGTCACACCGGGGAGGTCCGCCTCGATGTACCGGCCGGCCGCGTCGAACTCGTCGCTGCCGAAGCCGATCCGCACCGCCTCCGGGGCCCTGCGCGTGTACAGCGCGACCCCGGCGCGGCCCTTCGCCGCGGCCGGCGCGAAGACGGTGTGCCACCCCCCGGGCTGCCGGACCTCCTCCGGAATCTGCCCTTCCTCGGCGCGCACCTCCTGGAGGCAGACCACATCGGCGTCGGATCCCTGAAGCCACGCCCCGAAGCCCTTCCTGGCTGCGGCGCGGATCCCATTCACATTCACGGAGGTCACAGTGAGCATCCGAGCACCATAACCGGAGGGTTCCGTACGATGTCCGGATGTCTCACGCGATCCAGCTCCTCCCCGTGCCGTACGACCACCCGGACGCGGTGAAACTCAACGACCAGGTCCAGCTCGAGTACGCGGTGCGCTACGGCGGTGAGGGCGATCTCACGTTCCTCGACCCGGCGATGTTCCTCCCGCCGCGGGGCCTCTACCTGCTCGCGTACGACGCCACGGGCGCGCCGGTGGCCAGCGGCGGCTGGCGCAGCCAGGACGCGAACGAGGAGGGTTACGCGGACGGGGACGCCGAGCTGAAGCGCATGTACGTCATACCGGAGGCGCGCGGCCTCGGCCTGGCCCGCCGGATCCTCGCGGAGCTGGAGCGGGACGCCCGCGCGGCGGGCCGGGTCCGCATCGTCCTGGAGACGGGCGACCAGCAGCCCGAGGCGATCGCGCTCTACGCCTCCGCGGGCTACACGGCCACCCCGAAGTTCGGCTACTACCGCTTCCACGACAGCAGCCGCTGCATGGCGAAGCCCCTGCACTCCCCCGCCTGACCCCGGCCCCGCACGGCCCGGCCCGGCGGCCTCCTGGGCTGCGCCCGCCGCACCCGGCCTACCGCGGGAGCCAGACGGCCCGGTCCGTGCCCCAGCGGGACGGGCCCGCCGCCCAGTCGCCGAAGGGGCTCGCGGCGTGGCGCAGCGCCCCGTACCCCGAGCCGGACTCCCGCAGCCACGGCTGCGGCGAGTACCCCCCGGCGGCCGCGTCCCCCGCCGCCGGCACCTCCCGCACCAGCCACGACGCCGTCCCCGCCAGCGAGAACCGCAGCGCGCACCCGCCCCCGTCCGCCAGGCCCCGCAGCACCCCGGCGGCCACCAGGTACCCGGTCCCGTGGTCGAGCGCCTGCGCCGGCAGCACCCCCGGGACCCCGTCCGCGCCCGCACACCGCGCGGAGATCCCGTAGCCCGCCTGCACCAGCGAGTCGAAGCCCCGCCGCCGCGCCCAGGGCCCCTGCGGGCCCCACGCGGACAGTTGCGCCACCACCAGGCCGGGCCTGCGCCGCAGCAGCTCCCGCGCCCCGAGCCCGTACCGCTCCAGCGCGCCGGGGCGGTAGCCCGTCACCACCACGTCGGCCTCGGCCAGCAGCCCCTCGAAGACCTCCCGGTCCGGGACGGCGCCGAGGTCCAGCAGCGCCGACCGCTTCCCGAAGCCGGTGTCCGCGTACGCGTCGTCCGCCTCCGCCGGCCCGGGCGCGTCGATCCGCAGCACGTCGGCCCCGAGCAGCCCGAGGGTCCGGGTGGCCACGGGTCCGGCGATGACCCGGGTCAGGTCCAGCACGCGCACCCCGGCCGCGGGACGCCCCCGGGGAGCCGGCCCGAGCACCCGGCCCCGCCCGCCGGGGTCCCGTACGACCTCCACCAGCGGCTGCGGCGCGCCGTACTCCCCGGCCACCGCGACGGCCAGCCCGCCCTCCCCGTACGCCCGCTCCTGCACCTCCAGGGCGGTCAGCCGGGCCACGGCCTCGCGCAGCCCCTCCGGGGTCGCCGAGCCGAGCCCCAGCGCGCGCACCAGCGCCGCCTCGTGGTGCGGATAGTTGGCGTGCGTCCGCACCCATCCGTCCCCGGCCCGCCAGAACCCGGACAGCGGCGCGAAGTTCACCGGAGCACGCCCCTCCACGCGCAGGTGGCGCTCGCTCACGAAGGCGGTCGCCACCGCTCCTTCGTCCACCGTCACCGGTGCGACGGCGTCCACGCCCCGGCCCGCCCGCACCTCCCCCAGCTCCGCCGCCGCCAGGGCGCACACGCCCACCGTCGCCCGCGCCAGTTCCCTTACGGGCAACGGCCCGTCCCCCAGCCCGGCCGCCCCGGCGTACCCCACCCGACCGGCCGCTCCCTGCGCCCCACCGAGCGCCGCCCACGCGTGCACCGTCGCCCGATCGCCCGCTCCGCTGATCACCATCCGCCCATTCTCGGCCCTCCCCCCACTGAACTAGGCTGCGTACGAAAGGGCGTTCGCTTCACGTTCGCCTTCGCATCCGCGCACGGAGGGAACCCCTCCCTCGGCCACCACGACCGGCTGCGGAAGACCGACCGCGCATCCCGGCCGACGGAAAGCAGTCCCGTGCACCACCGATCCCACCGCATCCGTCGCTGCGTCGCCGCCCTGGCGGTGCTCGCCGGCTCGCTCACCGCCTGTGGCTCGGGCGCCTTCGAGCGCTGCGTACCGCAGGCGTCGACGGCGAGCGCCGCCGAGCTCGCCGGCAGCTACGAAGGCTCCCTCGATGCCGAGGGCGTGCGCCTCACCCTCACGGCCGCTCCCGGCCAGAACCGGGGCGGCACCCTCACGGTGGAGAACTGGCCCACCGGGGGCTTCCACACCTCCGAACCGGGCAGAGCCTTCACCGGCTCCGGCACCTGGGAGATCGACACCGGCCGGGCCACGAAGGGCCGCTCCCTGCTCCGCCTGCACTTCGAGGAGCCGGAACTCCTCCTGCCGGGCGACGTCCTGGACACGCTCTCCATCGGCATCGATTCCGAGCGGACCTTCCTCTACGACGACTTCGACCCCGACGTCTGTCCGGACTTCCGCCTGAAGCTCCGGCAGGACGGCTGATCCCCGCCCCGGGCCGGCCACAGGTCCGGCTCCCGGTGGGCGCGCCTGCGGCCGGCTACGCCGCTCACCCGGAGGAGAACTCCCCACGGACCTCCGACCCCCGCAAACGCCGAGATCCCGCCCGGTCTTCCGACCGGACGGGATCTCGTGACGTCCACGAGAGCTACTCGCGAACTGTCGTCTGTGGACCTGTGGGGATTTGAACCCCAGACCCCCTCGATGCGAACGAGGTGCGCTACCAGACTGCGCCACAGGCCCTTGCGACGTGTGAAACATTAGCATCCCCGCGCGGGTGCTCCAAAACCGGTTTCGGGGAGCGTCCGCGCAGGTCATCGATCACTCGTTCGCGGCCCGCGGACGCTCGTCGCTCTCGTACTGGTCGAACAGCGGCGTACGGCCCCGGTCCCGGCCGCGGGGCCGCGGGGCGGTCGGGGGCTTCGCCTCCGGGGCGGGGGCCTGGGGCTGGGCGCGCAGGCGGGGTTCCGTGGGCTCGGCGGTGCTGGAGCGGGTCGCGCTCCAGGCGTCCGGGGCCGCCGGGCCGGTGGCCCGCGGGGCGACCGGAGCCGTCACGTACGTGGGCAGCGGGACCGGGACCGGCTCCCAGCTGTCACCCCGGGCGGGACCGCGTTCGCGCTCGCGCTGCTGGTCCACCCACTCGGCGTGATCGGTCTGCTCGACGAGCGCCCTGCGCCCCGCCTCCTGGGGGGAGACCGGCGGAGCAGGGTCCGGTTCGGTGCCGGCCCCGGCATCGTCCTCAACGTCGCGGCGGCGCGGGCGGCTCTCACGCAGCTGCCGGGCGGCCGCCTCGGCGCGCCGCCGGTCCATCGTGAACTCGTAGCGCCGCCGCTCCTGGACCCGCAGGTGCACGATGTACGAGCTCAGCAGCAGGGCCGGTACGGCCGGGGCCCACAGGTAGCCGAGCCCGCCGACCGCCGCGACGACCGCGCCGAGGGTGAACACGAGGAAGAGGAGCGCGGTGGTGCGCCGGCGCCGGGCGAGGACCTGGAGGCGCTGCTCGCGCCGGGCCCGCTCCGCCCGCTGCTCCCGGCCGGGGTCGGCCGGTCTCGGCTGCTCCGTCCTGGTCGGGGGTACGACAAAGGCCCGGGCGTCGGCGTCCGCGGAATCAACCGATTCCGTGACCGCGTCCGGGTCCGCGTGGGGCTGGGGATCCCCCTCCTCGGCACCGCGCTCACGCAGCCCCTTGGCGTAACGGCGCTCCATTCCCGCCCGGCCGGAAAGCAGCCGAATGGCGGTGGAGAAGCGTTCCGTCGGACGAGCCTCGTTCAGCTCGTCCTGCCTCCGGAGCCACATGGGCACCAAGTAGGCGGCCCAGGCCCCGACAATGACTGCGTAGATGAGGCCGCTGCTGCTCACACCTCACACCGTAGAGGGGCGCGGGCGAGGGGATCGGCCAATCGGGCCGGTGTGTCGCACGATCTCGCTGATATCACGGACTTTTTTTGTGATTCTTCGGATCAGGTTATGGGCGAATCGGCACGCCGGGGCAGAAATTCGAACTGGTATTCGCTTTTCATTTCGGCGGGATCTCGGGGTGCCGCGTCCGGTGCCAGCGGCGCAGCAGCCCTTCCGGCACCTCCTCCACCGTGATCGCGTACACGAGGTGGTCGCGCCAGGCCCCGTCGATGTGCAGGTAGCGCGGCCGCAGGCCCTCCTCGCGGAGCCCCAGCTTCTCCACCACCCGCCGGCTCGGCCCGTTCTCCGGCCGGATGCACACCTCGATCCGGTGCAGCCCCACCTTCCCGAAGCAGTGGTCCACGGCGAGGGCGACCGCCGTCGGCATCACGCCGCGGCCCGCGACGTCGCGGTCCACCCAGTAGCCGATGTGGCCCGCGCACATCGAGCCCCAGGTGATCCCGGCCACCGTCAGCTGGCCGACCAGCCGGCCCTCGTACTCGATGACGAACGGCAGCATCCGTCCCGCGTTCGCCTCCGCCCGCAGGTGGCGGACCATCTGGCGGTACGTCGGCCGCTGGATCACCGGCCCCCACGGCGCGGGCGGCGGGATCGTGGCCTCCCACGGCCGGAGCCAGTCGCGGTTGCGCCGGTTGACCTCGCGCCAGGCCCGCTGGTCCCTCAGCTTTATCGGCCGGAGCGTGACGGCGCCGTCCGTCAGGACCGCAGGCCAGGTAGGGCCGTTCAGCTCGCGCTCCCGGAGGGCGGCGGAGCTTCGCCGGGCCGGGGGTGGTCGCCGCCCCGGATCTGGTCCACGGCGTGCAGGAGCAGCCGGGAGAGCACCGCGAGGCCGTCGCGGACCCCGCCCGTGGAGCCCGGGAGGTTCACGATCAACGTGTGCCCGGCCACGCCCGCCAGGCCCCGCGACAGCGCCGCGGTCGGCACCTTCGCCAGGCCTTCGGCGCGGATGGCCTGCGGGATGCCCGGGATCTCGTAGTCGAGGACCTTCGCGGTGGCGTCCGGGGTGCGGTCGGTCGGCGAGATGCCGGTGCCGCCGGTGGTCAGGATGACGTCGTACCCGGCCGCCACGCCCTCGCGCAGCGCCTGCTCGACGGGATCGCCATCGGGCACGACCAGCGGGCCGTCCACGCCGAACCCGAGCGTCTCCAGGGCCTCGGCCAGCAGCGGGCCGCCCCTGTCCGCGTACACGCCCTGGGAGGCCCTGTTCGAGGCCGTGACCACCAGGGCCCGCGGTGCGGGAGCCGAACCGGCCCCCGGCGGCTCGGCCGCCCAGGCCTCGCCGGTTGCGGGGTGGTGGCTGTGGACCTCGCCGCCGCGCGGGGCGTTCACGAGCGGGCCCAGTCGCCGGACTTGCCGCCGGTCTTCTCCTCCACCCGGACGTCGGTGATCACGGCGCCCTTGTCGACGGCCTTCACCATGTCGATCACCGTGAGGCCGGCGACCGCGACCGCGGTCAGCGCCTCCATCTCGACGCCCGTGCGGTCGGTCGTCCTCACCGTGGCGAGGATCTCGACGGCGTCGTCGGCGACCGACAGGTCGACCTTCACCCCCGAGACCGCCAGCGGGTGGCACAGGGGGATGAGGTCGGGGGTCTTCTTGGCGCCCATGATCCCGGCGATCCGTGCGGTGGCGAGGGCGTCGCCCTTGGGAACGCCCTCGCCGCGCAGCAGCTCGATCACCCGGGGGGACACGAGTACCCGTCCGCTGGCCCGCGCCGTACGGGTGGTGACGTCCTTCTCGGACACGTCGACCATCCGGGCCGCGCCGGCCTCGTCGATGTGGGTCAGCCTGCTCTGCGTACTCATGATCTGCGCGCCGCTTCCGTCCGGGCCCCCTGGGGGCCTGTGTGGTGCAACACGCTACCCGCACCGGCGGGACTTCAGCCGAGCAGGATCACTTCCAGCTCGGCCCCCGGCTCCGCCGAGGTGACGTCCTCCGGGACCACGATGAGGGAGTCGGCGTGGGCGAGTGCGGCGATCAGGTGCGAGCCCGATCCGCCGACCGGGCTGACCGTGCCGCTCTCCGCGTCGTACGCGCCGCGGAGGAACTGGCGGCGGCCGGCCGGGGAACCGAGCGCCTGGTCGGCCTTCAGGACCGCCCGTACGCTCGGCCGGCTGACCTCGGACTCCGGCAGGCCCATGAGCACCCGGATCGCGGGGCGCACGAACAGTTCGAAGGAGACGTACGAGGAGACCGGGTTGCCGGGCAGCGCCAGCAGCGGGGTGTGGTCGGGGCCGACGGAGCCGAAGCCCTGCGGCTTGCCGGGCTGCATGGCCAGCTTGCGGAAGTCGATCCCGCCGCCGTCGATGTCCCCGCCGTCCGCGGCTCCGGCGGACACCGAGGCCAGCGCCTCCTTGACCACGTCGTACGCGCCGACGCTGACCCCGCCGGTGGTGACCAGCAGGTCGGCCCGGATCAGCTGGTCCTCGATGGTCGCGCGCAGGGTGTCGGCGTCGTCGGCGACGGCGCCCACCCGGTAGGCGATGGCCCCGGCGTCCCGCGCGGCCGCGGCCAGGGCGAAGCTGTTGGAGTCGTAGATCGTCCCCGCGGCCAGCGCCTCGCCGGGCTGGACCAGCTCGCTGCCGGTGGACAGGACGACCACGCGCGGGCGGGGCCGCACCCGGACGGTGCCGCGCCCGATGGCGGCCAGCAGGGCGATCTGCGGCGGCCCGAGGACCGTCCCGGCCGCCAGGGCCAGGTCGCCGGCCTGTACGTCGCTGCCGCGTGCGCGGACGTGGGCCCGCGCCTCGGCGGCGCGGTGCACCCGGACCTCGCCGGCCGCGCCCTCGGGGGCCGCGCTGGCCGGGCTCATCCCGGAGGCGGCGCCGCCTCCGGTCCCGCCGTCGGTCCACTCGACCGGTACGACCGCTTCCGCACCGGGCGGCAGCGGGGCGCCGGTCATGATGCGCGCGGCCTGGCCGGGTCCCACGGTGGGCAGCTCCCCGCTGCCCGCCGCGACGTCCCCGATGACCGTCAGCACCGCGGGGAACTCCTCGCTCGCGCCCTGGACGTCGGCCGTGCGGACGGCGTAGCCGTCCATGGAGCTGTTGTCGAAGGGCGGCAGGGCGACGGGCACCGTGACGTCCTCGACCAGGACACAGCCCTGGGCGTCCAGCAGCTGGAGCTCGATGGGCTCCAGGGGCCGGACGGCGGAGAGGACGTCCGCGAGGTGCTCGTCCACCGACCACAGGCGCTGCTCGCCCTGGTGCCGGCCGGTGTCCTGCGGTGCGGAACTGCTCAAGGTGCTACATCTCCTCCGTGACGTAACGGTGAAGCCAGGTGCGGAACTCCGGGCCCAGGTCCTCACGCTCGCACGCGAGGCGGACGATGGCCCGCAGGTAGTCCCCGCGGTCACCGGTGTCGTAGCGGCGGCCCCGGAAGACCACGCCGTGCACCGGGCCGCCGACGCTCTCGTCCGCGGCCAGCTTCTGCAGGGCGTCGGTGAGCTGGATCTCCCCACCGCGGCCCGGCTCGGTCTCCCGCAGTATGTCGAAGATCGCGGGGTTGAGGACATAGCGTCCGATGACCGCGTAGTTGCTGGGGGCGTCCACCGCGTCCGGCTTCTCGACGAGTCCGGTGATCCGGACCACGTCCTCCTCGTCGGTGGGCTCCACGGCGGCGCAGCCGTAGAGGTGCACGCTGGCCGGGTCCACCTCCATCAGGGCGATGACGGTGCCGCCGGTGCGGGCGTAGATGTCGGCCATCTGGCGCAGCAGCGGGTCGCGCGGGTCGATGAGGTCGTCGCCGAGCAGGACGGCGAAGGGCTCGCGGCCCACGTGCGGCTCGGCGCAGAGCACGGCGTGGCCGAGGCCCCGGGGGTCGCCCTGGCGGACGTAGTGCATGGTGGCCAGGTCGCTGGATTCCTGGACCTTCTTGAGCCGGTCGTCGTCGCCCTTGGCGATGAGGGCGGACTCCAGCTCGTAGTTCCGGTCGAAGTGGTCTTCCAGGGCACGCTTGTTACGCCCAGTGATCATGAGAACGTCGTCCAGGCCGGCCCCCACGGCCTCCTCGACCACGTACTGGATGGCCGGCTTGTCCACGACAGGAAGCATTTCCTTCGGGGTCGCCTTGGTCGCCGGGAGGAAGCGAGTGCCGAGGCCCGCGGCCGGAATCACGGCCTTCTTGATCACGGGGTGCAACATAGTCATGCCCCGAACGATAGTGGGTCCTGCCGAACGCCAGACGAGATCGCAGTAGGTAAGTCCACTTATGTGACGATTTCATAAGGATATTTGAGCCCGCTGTGACCGAGAACCCGCATCCCGCTTCCGCCAAGGCCCGGCTGCGCCGGGAACTCCTCGCCGCGCGCCGGGCCTTGTCCCCCGAAACCTGTCGCGCGGCCGCCGCCGCCCTCGCCGTCTCGGCCCTCGCCCTGCCCGAACTGGCCGGGGCGCGCACGGTCGCGGCGTACGTCTCGGTCGGCACCGAGCCCGGCACCCGCGAGCTCCTCGACGCCCTGCGGGCGGCCGGCACGCGCGTGCTGCTGCCCCTGCTGCTGCCCGACAACGACCTCGACTGGGCCCTGTACGAGGGGCCGCGCAGCCTCGCCGAGGCCGCGCACCCGGGGAAGATGCGGCTGTGGGAGCCGACCGGGTCCGCGCTCGGGCCGGACGCGGTCGCCGGGGCGGACGCCGTCCTGCTGCCGGGGCTCGCGGTGGACGGACGCGGCATGCGGCTGGGGCGGGGCGGGGGCTCGTACGACCGGGTGCTGGAGCGGCTGGAGCGGGCCGGGAAGGATCCCGCGCTCGTCGTGCTCCTCTACGACGACGAGGTGGTCGCGCGGGTCCCGGAGGAACCGCACGACCACCCCGTCAGAGCGGTGGCCACCCCGTCGGGGGTGCTCCGCTTCGATTCATGAACCGTCCGGCTCGAGGGTCAGGGTGTCGACCGTCGCCTTGTCGACGGCCTCCTTGCCGAAGGGCCACTCCAGCAGCTCGCCCTTGGCCCACATCGTCGTCTGGTCCGTGTAATTGCCGTTGTAGGCGTGACCCGAGGCGCCCGTCAGGTTGATCCAGCGGGACTTGTCCAGGTCGTTGAGGTTGACGACCATGCGCATCGACGGCACCCAGGTGACCCCGTACCCGCCGGAGGCGTTCCAGCCGGTCGCGTTGACGGTGGCCTCGCCGCCGCCCAGGTTCCAGGGGCCCCGGTTGAGGAGCCACTGCATGTAGCCGGGGCCCTCGGTGCCGATCGTCTGGTTCTTCAGCGTCAGCTGGTGCAGACGGCCCCAGCTCCAGGTGGACTGGTCCTTGCCGAGCTTGGCGGTCAGCTCCCAGCGGGCGTCCTCCATGGCCCGCGCGAACAGCTCGTCGCGGGTGGTGGCGGCCGGCTTGTTGCGGACGGCGGGCGACTGCCACCAGGGCGACTTCTCGTCCTTGACCAGGCGGCGGACCACCTCGAACCAGCGGTCGCCGCCGTCCGGCTGCGCCGAGTCGGCGTCGCGGGTGCCGCATTCGCGGACCACCTCGGCCAGCTCGTCGGCCGGACCGCTGCTGTCGGCGGGGACGTTCACGCAGCTGCCCTCGATCCGCAGCTCCTTGGGCATCTTGTCGCCGAAGCCCAGCTTGAGGATGTTGCGCCAGACCGCGTTGAAGTAGGCCGCCGCCGCCGAGTCGGGCTCCTGGGTGTAGTTCCAGCCCTCCAGGAGCTTCTGGGCGGAGCGCACGTCCGGGTCGGAGACCTGGATCCTGGCCAGCATCGGGGTCAGCAGCGCGGCGATCTCGCTGCTGTTGTCCATCTGCATGGTGCGCATGTCGTCGGTCGAGATCTTGCCGCTGTCCTTGATCTTCGCCTCGATGAGGTCGTTGATCCGCTGGCTGCGGGCGCCGTAGCCCCAGTCGGTGGTCAGCGTGTACGGGTACTTGCCCGCGCCGGTCCCGGACTCCACGACGGCCTGGTTGGCGGTGACGATGTAGCCGCGGGACGGGTTGCTGTCCCAGGGCAGTTCGTTCTGCGGGATGTACTCGGTCGCGCCGTCCTTCCCGGTCTTCCAGGCGTACTTGGAGTCCCAGCCGGGCGCCGGCATGCGGCCGTCACCGGCGCCGCGGACCGGGATGCGGCCCGGGGCCTGGTACCCGATGTTGCCGCCGTTGGGGCCCTTGGCGTCGGCGTAGATCAGGTTCTGCGAGGGGACCTCGAAGTCGGCGGCGGCCTTGCGGAACTCGGTGAAGTCCTTGGCCTTGTTGAGCTTGAAGATCGCGTCCATCGACTTGCCCGGCTCCAGGGCCGTCCAGCGCAGGGCGACGGCGTAGCCGCTGCCGCGGTCGGGCGCGGAGCTGGCGACGGGGGCCCGGGCGCCGACCGAGGCCAGCTCGTCGCTGCGGTCGGAGACGAGCGGGCCGTTGTTGGTCATGCGGACGGTCATCTTCTTGCTGTCGCCGCCCGCGACCTTGATGACCTCTTCACGGGTGGTGAAGGGGAGCACCTTGTTGTCGTAGACGTAGCCCTCGGGCTTGACCTGCTCCAGGTAGAGGTCGGTGACGTCGGCGCCGAGGTTGGTCATGCCCCAGGCGATGTCGGTGTTGTGGCCGATGATCACGCCGGGGGTCCCGGAGAAGGTGTAGCCGGCCACGTCGTACTGGCACTGGGCCGAGGCCGCGCGGCAGTGCAGGCCCATCTGGTACCAGACCGAGGGCAGCTGCGGGGACAGGTGCGGGTCGTTCGCGAGCAGCGGCTTGCCGGTGGTCGTGTACTTGCCCGAGATCACCCAGGAGTTCGATCCGATGCCGCTGCCGTTGGGGCCGAGGATCGCGGGGATCTCGTCCAGGGTCTCGGCGAGGGAGCTCAGCTGGGTGCGCAGCCCGACGGCCGCGCCCTGGGCGGTGGCGTTGCCGGCGAGGCCGGTGGGGGTGCCGTTCGCACCGGGCTGGGCGCCCGGGACCGTGCCGGAACCGGTGCCGGTGCCGGTGCCGGTGCCCGTGCCGCCGGCGCCCTGGGGGGCGTACTTGCCGCCCTCGACCTTGCCGCCCTCGACGATCGGCTTGTTCCGGTCGAAGGGGTACGGCGGGTACAGCTCGTCGATCTGGGCCTGCGTGAGCTTGTTCGACATCAGTGCACGGTCGATCTCGTCCTGCATGTTGCCGCGCAGGTCCCAGGCCATCGCCTTGAGCCAGGCCACCGAGTCCACCGGCGACCACTCCTCGGGCCGGTAGCTGTCGCTGAGCTCGAGGGCGGCGTGCTCGACGGAGAGGTCCTTGCCGGACTTCCCCTTCAGGTACGCGTTGACCCCGTCGGCGTAGGCCTGGAGGTTCTTCTTCGTCTCGTCCGAGAGCTTCTTGTCGTACTCGGTCTGGGCGACCTGGCGCCAGCCCAGCGTGCGCAGGAAGGCGTCGGTCTCGACCTGGCCGGAGCCGAACATCTCCGAGAGCCGGCCGGAGGTCATGTGACGGCGTACGTCCATCTCCCAGAACCGGTCCTGGGCGTGCACGAAGCCCTGGGCGCGGAAGAGGTCCGCGTCGGAGTCGGCGTAGAGCTGGGGGATGCCGTGGGCATCGCGTTTGACGTCGACGGTCCCGGTCAGGCCCGGCACCTTGAGGGAGCCGGTCGTCTGGGGGAACGAGGCGCGCACGCCGTCCACGCCCCAGTACGCCCCGTAGCCGAGGCCCGCGAAGAGCGCCAGGACCAGAACGAGCACGATCAGACGGGCGCGTCGTCCCTTCTTCTTGACGGGAGGAGCGGATTCGTTGGCGGGCATCGCTGTCCTTAGAGGGGCAGGGTGGTCCTGGCAGTGCTGGGAGCAACCATAGGCGCAGGACCCGAGTCGTTGATCCGCCAGGGGTGGAGCTGACGAGGACAGGGCCGAACAGGCGTTTCACAATGTGACTACCGCGTCAAGAAAGCGTCAAAGATTAGGTAAGGTAACGAAGTACTTGCCGAACCGCGCCGACGGAGGAACGATCCGCCCCGGCGCTTGGAGGAAAGGGCCGCCCGCTGACTGTCCACACGCTCAATGAGCTCATGCTGGTCTGCTCGCTCGTGCTGCTCGTCGCGGTAGCGGCGGTACGCGTCTCCTCGCGCAGCGGTCTTCCCAGCCTGCTCATCTACCTCGGCATAGGCATCGCGATAGGCCAGGACGGCATCGGCAACGTCGTGTTCGACAACGCCGAGCTGACCCAGGTGATCGGCTATGCCGCACTCGTCGTGATCCTCGCCGAGGGTGGTCTGGGCACCAAGTGGAAAGAGATCAGACCCGCACTGCCGGCCGCGGTCATGCTGTCGCTGGTGGGCGTCGCGATCAGCGTGGGCGTGACGGCGGCGGGCGCGCACTACCTGGTCGGCCTCGAATGGCGCCAGGCCCTGCTGATCGGCGCGGTCGTCTCCTCGACCGACGCGGCGGCCGTCTTCTCCGTCCTGCGCAAGGTGCCGCTGCCCTCCCGGATCACCGGCGTGCTGGAGGCCGAGTCCGGCTTCAACGACGCCCCCGTCGTGATCCTCGTCGTGGCCTTCGCCACCGTCGGCCCGGTGGACGACTGGTACGTCCTGCTCGGCAAGATCGCGCTGGAGCTGGCGATCGGCGCCGCCATCGGCCTGACCGTGGGCTTCCTGGGTGCGTACGGTCTGCGGCACGTGGCCCTGCCCGCGTCGGGCCTCTATCCCATCGCCGTGATGGCGATCGCGATCACGGCGTACGCGGCCGGCGCCATGGCGCACGGCTCCGGCTTCCTCGCGGTGTACCTGGCGGCCATGGTGCTCGGGAACGCGAAGCTCCCGCACTGGCCGGCCACCCGCGGTTTCGCGGACGGGCTCGGCTGGATCGCCCAGATCGGCATGTTCGTCCTGCTCGGCCTGCTGGTCACCCCGCACGAGCTGGTCCACGACTTCTGGCCCGCGGTGGTCATCGGGCTGGTGCTCACGATGGTGGCGCGGCCGCTGGAGGTCTTCGTCAGCCTGCTGCCCTTCCGGGTCCCCTGGCGGGAGCAGGCCCTGATGTCATGGGCCGGCCTGCGCGGCGCGGTGCCCATCATCCTGGCGACCATCCCGATGGTGTCCGGGATCGAGGGCAGCGACCGCGTCTTCAACATCGTCTTCGTGCTGGTCGTCGTCTACACCCTGGTGCAGGGGCCGACCCTGCCCTGGCTGGCGCGCAAGCTGCAGCTCGGGGACTCCCAGGAGGGCGCCTCCGACCTCGGCATCGAGTCGGCTCCGCTGGAGAAGCTCCGCGGCCACCTGCTGTCCTTCGCCATCCCGCCGGCCTCGCGGATGCACGGCGTCGAGGTCAGCGAGCTGCGGCTGCCGTCCGGGGCCTCGGTCACGCTGGTCGTCCGGGACGGGAAGAGCTTCGTACCCCTGCCCTCGACCGTACTGCGGCGCGGCGACGAGCTGCTGGTGGTGGCCACGGACCCGGTACGGGACGCTGCGGAGGCGCGGCTGCGGGCGGTGGCCCGGGGCGGCAAGCTGGCGGGCTGGCTCGGCACGGGGAACGGCTCCGCACGGTAGGCGCGGGCGGGTTCCGAGGGGCGCACCCGCATTAGAGCGGCGTTCTAATTCGGCCATTTTCGGTGGATTTTGACCCGATATAGCCCGATTTTGCAGGCCCTGTCAGGCGAAGCTCCCGTTAATCGCAGGTGCAGACATGACTTGTCGGCGCAATCACAGGGCGTGCTAGCGGCTTCCCCTGTATGATTAAGGCACAAACAGATCGAACCAACTCTGCCTGACGCAGAGCTGGCGCGACCGCAAAGCGGCCGTGGCACCACCCCGCAGTGGGCGCCCAGGTATCACTCGGTTCTGCGCAAGAGGACAGCTCTCGGGGCTCCCATGTACGGGTGCGGCCGCTCACAAGGCGGCGCACCGCCCGCAGACGGGGAAGCTCTACCAGGCAGCGGAAAGGCCAGGCCGTGACATCCGCGGTCACGACCGACAACTCCGCCCGCCCCGGCTACGGCCAGCTCCTGCGCACGCCCGGTGCCCTCGGCTTCGTACTCCCCGGCTTCGCCGCCCGGCTCCCCTTCGGCATGCTGACCATCAGCATCCTGCTCCTGGTCCAGCACACCACCGGCTCCTACGGCAGCGCCGGCATCGTCGCCGCCGTCACCGGCATCTCCATGGCGCTGTCCGCGCCCCTGATGGGCATCTTCACCGACCGGCTCGGCCAGAGCGCCGTCCTGCTGCCCGTCGTCCTCACGCACGCCGCCGCCGTCAGCGGCCTGGCCGCGCTCGCCCTGCTGGGCGCGCCGGTCTGGGCGCTGGCACTGGCCGCCGTACCCGCCGGCGCCTCGGTGCCGCAGGTCGGACCGATGGTCCGGGCGCGCTGGGCCGCCAAGCTGGAGGGCTCGCCGCTGCTGTCCACCGCCGCGGCCTTCGAGTCCGTCACCGACGAGTTCACCTTCGTCGTCGGCCCCGTCCTGGCGACCGCCCTGTGCACCGGCGTCCACCCGGCGGCCGGCCTGGTCACCGAGGCCACGCTGACGCTGCTCGGCGGACTGCTCTTCGCGGCCCGGCGGGCCACCCAGCCCAAGACGCACGCCCCGTCGGCCACCGGTGAGAAGCGCGCGTTCGCGCTGTCCTTCCCGGGCCTGCGCGTCCTGGTCTTCGCCTTCCTCGGGATCGGCGCCGTCTTCGGCGGCATGCAGGTCTCGCTCGCCGCCTTCTCCGACGAGATCGGCAACCCCGGGGCCAACGGCCTGCTCTACGGCGTCTTCGCCGCGGGCAACATGATCGCCGGCATCGCCATGGGCGCCGTCGCCTGGAAGATCGGCCCGCGCCGCCGGCTGATCCTGGGCTACATCGGCCTCACCGCCGCCGCGTCCGTCCTGTGGGCCGCCCACTCGGTGATCCTGCTGGGCGCCGTCGGCCTGGTCGTCGGCCTGTGCATCGCCCCGGCGCTGATCACCGGCTACACGATGGTCGAGCAGCTGGTGCCCGCCGCCGCCCGGACCGAGGCCTTCACCTGGCTGACCGGTTCGATCGCCTTCGGGCAGGCCGTCGCCGTCATCCTGGCCGGCCGCCTGACGGACGCGCACGGGTCCTCGTACGGCTTCCTGGTGCCCATGGCGGCCACCGCGCTCGCGCTGGCCACCCTGCTGGCGCTGCGGTCGAAGCTGGCACCGAGGAGCCCGAGCCGGATCGTCGGTGCGTCGGGACAGGACCGTACGGACACCTCGCAGACCGCCCCGGGGAACGCTCCTCGGACCGCCCCGCAGACGTCCCCGAACCGGGTGAACGAGCGTGGTCTGGGTCACCGCGTGCCGGTGACGGTGGACTGATCGGCCGGAATACGTCACCATGGAACGTCGTTAGCACTCATTGAGTCAGAGTGCCAGGAGGAAATTCGTGCCGACCTACCAGTACCAGTGCACCGAGTGCGGTGAGGGCCTTGAGGCCGTGCAGAAGTTCACCGATGACGCACTGACCGTGTGTCCGAACTGCGAAGGACGCCTGAAGAAGGTGTTCTCCGCCGTGGGCATCGTCTTCAAGGGTTCCGGTTTCTACCGGAACGACAGCCGCGGTGCTTCGTCGAGCAGCGCGCCTGCCTCGAAGCCGTCGTCCTCGACGACCTCGACCGCTGCCGCCGCGCCCGCCGCGTCGTCCTCGGCGTCCTCGTCCTCCTCCACCGCGTCGAGCACGAGCAGCAGCTCCACCTCGGCGGCCTGACCGCTCCACCGGCTTCACGTTCCACGGTTCTTCCGCGCGGCCCCGCCCGCCCCTCCCGGGCAGCGGGGCCTTCCGCATGCCCGGTTAGGGTGGCGGAATGGCGAACGCAGAGATCGGTGTCATCGGCGGCTCGGGCTTCTACTCCTTCCTGGAGGACGTCTCCGAGATCCGGGTCGAGACGCCGTACGGACCCCCGAGCGACTCCCTGTACCTGGGCGAGCTGGCCGGCCGCCAGGTGGCCTTCCTGCCCCGGCACGGGCGCGGCCACACCGTCCCGCCGCACAAGATCAATTACCGGGCCAACCTGTGGGCCCTGCGCTCGGTCGGCGTCCGCCAGGTGCTCGGCCCCTGCGCGGTCGGCGGCCTGCGGGCCGAGTACGGCCCGGGCACGCTCCTCGTCCCCGACCAGCTGGTCGACCGTACGAAGACCCGGGCGCAGACCTATTTCGACGGGGAGCCGCTGCCCGACGGGAGCGTCCCGAACGTCGTGCACACCACCTTCGCCGACCCGTACTGCCCGGTGGGGCGCTCGGTCGCCCTGGCGGCGGCCCGGGGGCGGCAGTGGGAGCCGGTCGACGGCGGGACCATGGTCGTCGTCGAGGGGCCGCGCTTCTCGACGCGCGCCGAGTCGCGGTGGCATGCCGCAGCGGGGTGGTCGGTGGTCGGCATGACGGGCCACCCGGAGGCGGCCCTCGCCCGTGAGCTGGGGCTCTGCTACACCTCGATGGCGCTGGTGACGGACCTGGACGCCGGGGCGGAGACCGGCGAGGGCGTGTCCCACACGGAGGTCCTGAAGGTGTTCGGCGAGAACGTCGGCCGCCTGCGCGAGGTGCTCTTCGACGCCGTGGCGGCGCTGCCGCCGACGGAGTCCCGCGCCTGCCTGTGCACCCATGCGCACGACGGGTGGGACCTGGGGATCGAGCTGCCGTAGCGGCTCTCCCCCACCCCGTGCGGGTGACGGGGTTTTCCCCAGGCGGGGAACCGTCCACAGGCTCGGGCGGGGGCGGGCGGGAGGGCGGATCGTGAGGGGTGTCCGGGCGCTGGGTCCGGGCACGGCACTCATCCGGTTCGGCGGTGTTCCTCATGTCCCGTACCCCTGCCCCCTGTTCCGCGTCCCCGGCCCCTGGCCGGGCTTCCTCCCCGGCTTCCTTCCCGGCTCCGGGCCGGGCTTCCTCCTGGGCTCCTTCCCAGGCTGTTCCCGGGGTTGCCTCCCGGGCCCCTGCCCCCGGCCGTCCCGTGACGCCGGCGGATCCGGCGGGCCGGCCCGCGTTCCCCGCGGCCCCGGCCTGTTCCCCGTGCGCGCCCGCCCGGCCCGTCCCGCCGTTCCCGCCGCTGCGCGTGGGGCGGGGCGCGGGGCGGCTGCGCCGGGCCGTGCGGCGCCGCCGGCGGGCGGTCTCGGCCGGGCTGGCCGTCGCGGCGGCGGCGCTCGCGGTGGGCGGGACGCAGGCGCAGGCCTCGCGGGGCGCCGCGCCGCCCGCGGTGGCCCCGCCCCCCGCGGCGGTCCGGACGGTGTCCGCGCCGGTGCGCATCGCGGACGCGGGGACGGTGCGGCTGCTGCGGCCCGGTGACCGGGTGGACGTGGTCGCGGCGGAGCGCGCCGGGCCGCCCCGGCTGGTCGCCTCGCGGGCCGAGGTCACCTCGATCCCCGCGGCGGAGCAGGGGGTCGGGGACGGCGGGGCGCTGGTGGTGCTGTCCGTGGACCGGGACACCGCCCGGGATCTCGTCGGGGCGGGCGCCGTGACGCGGCTGGCGGTGACGTTGTGCTGATTCGTACGGACGACCGGTCACGTCGCCTTCGGGTGGGCTCCGATTGGACACGCCGCGCCCGGACTGCCGTAACTTTCGGAACCGTTGGCTCCGTGTTCGGCACATACGAAGAAAGGCTCAGTGGTGAGCGAGAAGAAGAAGGAGAGCGTCCTGGCGGGCTTCAAGGCCTTCCTGATGCGCGGCAACGTGGTCGACCTTGCGGTCGCCGTCGTCATCGGCGCGGCGTTCACGAACATCGTGAACTCCATCGTCAAGGGGATCATCGGACCGCTGGTGGGCGCCATCGGGACGAAGAACCTCGACGTCTACAAGTCGTGCATCAAGAACCCGTGCGGCATCGACGCGACCGGGCAGCCGACGGGTGTGGAGATCCTCTGGGGCTCGGTGCTGAACGCGGCCCTCACCTTCGTGATCACCGCGGCGGTCGTGTACTTCCTGATGGTGCTGCCGATGGCGAAGTACCTCGCCAAGGTGGAGGCCCGCCGCAAGGCCAGGGAAGGCGTCCAGGAGACCATGGAGATCACCGAGCTGGAGGTCCTCAAGGAGATCCGGGACACCCTGGTGGCCCAGCGGGGCGCCCAGGGCGTCGGCGCCGGTCCGGCGGGGCCCCGCGACGGGTTCTAGGGGCGGTCCGGGCCGTGCCGGGCGTCGCCCCGGACGGTCAGATGTGGTGCGGAGGCTTCTCGTCGAGGAAGCGGGCCAGGTCGGCCGCGCTACCGCCGGCGGGCGGCCGCTCGCCCCAGCCCCGGTCGGTGTCGTCCGAGGACTGCTGGTCCAGCGGGTCGTCGAAGACCAGCCGGGGCCTGGGCCGGGACTGCCCGGTCCCGTGCGCGGGGCGGTCGCCGCTCGGCGCGGGCTGCGGGTCGGAGGCGGGGGCGGTGCTCATGCCTCCAGGGTACGGCCGCCCCCGCCCGGGGCCCGGCTCAGCTGGGGGCTTCGGCGCCCTTGCGGGCGTAGAACCACCAGCACACCACCAGGCAGGTGGCGTAGAAGCCGATGAACATCCACAGGGCATGGGTGACCGCGATGGCGGCGAACATCGCCGGGATGAAGAAGAAGCCGTAGGCGGCGATGGCCGAGGAGAAGCCGGTGACGGCGCCCGCCTCCATCTCCGACTGCTTCAGGGCCGCGGTCTGTGCCTCGGGGCCCTGCCCCTCGGCGGCCCGCATGTGCTGGTCGCGGAAGATCACCGGGATCTGCCGGAAGGTCGAGCCGTTGCCGAGGCCGGAGAAGGCGAAGGCCACCAGGAAACCGAGGAAGAAGGCCCAGAAGTTGCCCTGGTCGCCGGAGTGCGGCAGCGCGAAGATCACCACCACCAGGGAGGCCGCCATGCCGACGAAGGACAGCATGGTGACCCTGGCTCCGCCCATCTTGTCCGAGAGCCAGCCGCCGGCCCAGCGCATGAGCGCACCGACGAACGGCCCGAGCCAGGCATAGGTGGTGGCCTGGTAGCCCTGCACCTCGAAGTTGTTCTTGATCAGCAGGGGCAGGCCCGCGGCGAAGCCGATGAAGGAGCCGAAGGTGCCGACGTAGAGCCAGGTCATCAGCCAGTTGTGCTTGCGCTTGAAGGTGATCTTCTGCTGGCTGAAGGGGGCCGCGGCCACCTTCAGGTCGTTCATCAGGAACCAGGCCAGCAGCGCCATGACGGCCAGCAGGGGCACCCACAGGAAGGCGCCGTTCTGCAGCCAGATGTCGGTGTTCTCCTTGGCGTCGTGCTGCGGACCGCCCGCCGGGGCTCCCAGCACGGCGGCGGTGACCACCAGCGGGGCGACCAGCTGGACCACGCTCACACCGAGGTTGCCGAGGCCGCCGTTGAGCCCGTTGGCACTGCCCTTCTCCCGTTTGGGGAAGAAGCCGATGTTGGCCATCGAGGAGGCGAAGTTGGCGCCGCCGATGCCGCAGACGGCCGCGATCAGAACCAGCTCCCAGTACGGGGAGCCCGTGTCCTGGAGCGCGAAGCCGAGCCACAGCATGGGCACGATCAGGATGAGCGTGCTGAAGGCGGTGAACTTCCGCTCGCCGAAGATGGGTCCGATGAAGGTGTAGAGGATCCGGAAGGTGCCGCCGGTGATACCGGGGATGGCCGTCAGCCAGAACAGCTGCGACTTGGAGAAGGCGAAACCGACGTCGTTCAGCTTCACCACGGTGACCGACCAGACCTGCCAGACCACGAAGCCGAGCATCAGCGCGGGGATCGAGACCCAGAGGTTGCGCTGGGCGACCCGGCGGCCCGTGGACTGCCAGAAGTCGTCGTCCTCTGGCCGCCATTCGCCGATGGTGGTGCCCGGCTTGTACGTCTCGGCTCGGTGCGAGGGCACCCTGCGCGTGGGTATCGACATGGTCACCGGTCCTTGGGGTCGAGCAGCCATAGCGCGATCACGACGAGGAAGGACAGGATCAGGAATCCCGCCCCCCACCAGGCCGTGCCGGTGTTGCCCTTCATCCACTCGTTGACGGTGACTGTCAGCGCCCAGAGCTGTCCGACGACGACCGTGAGGGCAAGGGCCAGACGTGCGTTGAGTTTCGAGGCCCGCTCCGGTTCCTGCTCGGTGCCGGCGCCCGGGCCGGGGCCCGTGTGCCGGATCCGCGGGTCCCCGTAGCCGCTGGTGGAGCGGATCTGCGGATAGCGCTCCCGCACCGGCCTGTTCAGCCGGGGGTCGGCGCTGCCGGGGCGGTAGTCGGGGCGAGGAGGCAGCTGCGCGTCGCTCATGTCCGCCTGCTCTCGTCGGCGCGGTCCGCTCCCGGGCAGCCGAGCTGCTGCGCCATCTCGGGCCGGGAGTCGAGGAACTGCCGGCACAGGGCCTCCCCGGCCGGTTCTCCCGACCGGGCGGTGGCGACGGCCCAGACACTGCCGTCGGGCTGTTCCGTCAGGAAGATCCTGGGCAGCGGCCGTGGCGGCGGGCCCGCGGTCACCTCGCCGGTGCGGGCGTCGAAGACACCCTCGTGGCAGGGGCAGTACAGCTCCCCGTCGTTGCCCCGGTCCTCGCGCCACAGCACCGCGCAGGCGAGGTGGGTGCAGACGGCGGAGTAGCCCACGAGGGTGCCGTCGGCCAGCCGTACCGCGAGGGCGCGGTCCTCGTCACCGGGGAAGCGGAAGGCCACGGACCGGCCCGGGGGCAGGACGTCGGCGACCTTCTTGGTCTCGGGGAGCTTCTCGCTGTCGCCGTGCCGGTGCAGGATGCCGGCGGCCACGCCGACCCCGCCGGCGGCCAGGCCGCCGGAGACGGTGGCGACGATCCGCAGGTAGTCGCGGCGGGTGGTGAGGGAGTCGGCGCTGATCCGGTCGCGGAGCCGGGCCGCGGCGGCGTCTTCGCCGGCGGGATCCGGCCCGGAGGCGGGAGCGGGCTGTTCGGTGACGCTCATCGCACATCCACTCCGTTGATCTCGACGACCGGGAGGCCGCCCGGGACGGGCCACTGGACCTTGTCGGCGGGGACGACAGGGAGGCACCGCGGTCGCGGGCGCCCCACAGGTACTGGGTCATGACCGGGAAGCACTCCCCCACGTTCGACCCGGCGATGAGCAGGCAGTCGGTGAGGAGGATGTCGGAGAAGGGGTTGGCGGCCCGGTCGATGCCGAAGGCCAGTTTGTTGGCGCCGGCGGCGCTGACCATGCAGAGCCGGCCGTTGTAGTCCACGTGCCGGGTCTTCAGCGCGACCCGGCCGAACTTGCCGACCAGGTAGGTCTTCTCGGAGTACAGGCTGGCGCCGCCGAGCAGTCCGAAGGCGTCGTTGCCGTGGGCGCCCTGGATGCGGCGGATCTCGGCGACGGTGAAGTCGAGGGCCTCGTCCCAGGAGGTCTCGCGGAACTCCTCGTCCCGGGAGCGGCGCATCAGCGGGGCCGTCAGCCGGTCGGGGTGGTTGACCTGCTGGTAGGCGTTGATGCCCTTGGGGCATAGCCGCATCCGGTTGATCTCGTGGTTGCGGGGCTCGACGCCGAAGACCTTGCCGGCCCTGTCCACGCGCAGGTACATCCCGCACTGCACCCCGCAGAAGCAGCAGTGGGTGGGCACAAGGCAGGACCAGGTCCACGTCGCGCAGCAGGGCGTCGGTGGCCCGTACGCCGAGGAAGCCGGAGGTGTCCAGCGCCGTGTGCAGGCCCAGCTCGTGCTTCATCCGGTGCAGCAGCTCACCCGCGAAGACGGCCTGGAGCAGCGGCTCGCCGCCGGAGACGGTGGCGCCGCCACCGGAGGCGGAGATGAACGTGCGGTACTTGGCGGCTTCGGTGATCACGTCGTCGGCCGAGGTCCGCTTGCCGTTGCGCATCTTCCAGGTGTCGGGATTGTGGCAGTAGAGACAGGTCAGCGGGCAGCCGGAGAGGAAGGTGACGAACCGGGTCCCCAATTCACAAGAATCCGGGCCCCGTGGCCGCCCGATCGCGCACCCCGGCCGCCCCTCCCTTACGGGTCCGCTTCGGTGTCAGTCCAGGGTGAGGGGCGTCGCGGCGGCGACGTGGGCGAGCTTGTCGGGGTTGCGGACGAAGTAGATGCCGGTGACGAGGCCGCCGTCGAGCCGGATCGCCATGACGCTGTCGATCTCGCCGTCGACCCGCAGGAGGAGCGCCGGATCGCCGTTGACGGTGGTGGGCTCGCCGGTGAGCGCGCCTTCCTTGTCGCCGAGGCCGGCGAGGAGGAGGCGGACCACCTTCGGGAGGCCCTCGACGGGCCGCAGCGCCGCGCTCCGGACGCCGCCGCCGTCGCTGATCAGGACGACCTCGGGGGCGAGCACGTCGAGCACGCCCTGCAGGTCGCCGGTCTCCACGGCGTGCTGGAACGACGCGAGGGCGGCGCGGGCCTGGCCCGGGGAGACCACCTCGCGAGGGCGTCGGGCGTCGACGTGCTTGCGGGAGCGGTGGGCGATCTGGCGGACCGCGGCGGGGGTCTTGCCGACCGCCTCCGCGATCTCCTCGTAGCCGACGTCGAAGACCTCGCGCAGGACGAACACCGCCCGCTCGGTGGGCGAGAGGGTCTCCAGGACGAGCATCACGGCCATGGACAGGCTCTCGGCGAGCTCGACGTCCTCGGCGACGTCCGGCGAGGTGAGCAGCGGCTCGGGCAGCCAGGGGCCGACGTAGGTCTCCTTGCGGCGCTGCAGGACCCGCAGCCGGTCGAGCGCCCGCCGGGTCGTGACCCGGACGAGGTACGCACGCCGGTCGCGGACCTGTGCCAGATCGACCTCGGCCCAGCGCAGCCAGGTCTCCTGCACGACGTCCTCGGCGTCGGCCACCGAGCCGAGGATCTCGTAGGCCACGGTGAAGAGCAGCTTGCGGTGGGCCACGAAGGCGTCGGTCGCCGGGTCCACGGTGCGGTCTCGCATCCTCGAATCCTTCCATTCCCTGCATGGCGGCCCCCCCCCTCGGGGGCTACGGGGGCGGGCGGCGCCCGGGCCGCCCGCGCCCGGCGCTACGACACCCGCGCGGGCGTGGCCCGGACGCGCTGCTCCCGGGCGTCGTCCCTGGCCTTCAGGACGCGTGCGCCGGGCTTGCGCGCCTCGCCGGAAAGGCTCTTGACGGTGTGGGAGACGACGAGTTCCTTCAGGCGCGTGCCCGGACGGCCGCCGATGTGGAACCGGACGGCGGTGTCGTCCTTGCGTGCGAACTGGAAGATGCCGGCGCCGCGGCCGAGGCTGATGCACAGCCCGGCGAAGGCGATGCTGACGGCTTCGGGCCGCCCGCCCCCGATCCGGCGGAGTACGGCGTCGGCGGCGTGCAGCCCCAGCTGGACGGCGGACTGGCATCCCATCCGGTAGGCGAGGCCCGAGGGCGCGGCCGCGTCCCCGGCCGCGACGATGCGGTCGTCGTCGATGCTGGTCAGGGTCTCGTCGGTGAGGAGGCGGCCCGCCCCGTCGGTGCTGAGGCCGCTGCGGACGGCCAGGTCGGGGACGCCGAACCCGGCGGCCCAGACGGTCAGCCCGCCGCGCACCTCGCGGCCGTCGGCGAGGCGCACGGCGCCCGCCGTCACGGACACCGCCCTGCTGCCGGGGCCTTCGAGGACGGTCACGCCGAGGGCCGCGAGCCGCCTGGCCACGGAGCGCCGGCCGTTCGGGTGGAGGTAGGGGACGAGCGGGCCTCCGCAGACGAGGGTGACCGTACGGCCCGCCTCGGCGAGCTCGGCCGCGGTCTCGACGCCGGTGGCACCGCCGCCGACGACCGTCAGCGCCGCGGTGGCGGGCGCGGCGGCCAGGGCCTCGCGCAGCCGCTCCGCCTCCTCCAGGGTCGCGATCGGGTAGGCGAACCTGTCCGCACCGGGTACCTGCGGCGCGCCGCTGCGGCTGCCCACCGCGTAGATCAGGTGGTCGTACCCGAGGGTGCCGCCGTCGGCCAGCGAGACGGTGCGCGCCTGCCGGTCGATCCCGGTCGCGGTGCCGACCACCAGCTCGACCCGTTCGCTCAGGACGTCCCCGTAGGCGACGACCGCGTCGTCGGACCCCGCCACCAGCTGGTGCAGGCGCAGGCGCTCGACGAAGGTCGAGCGCGGGTTGACGAGGGTCACCGCCACGTCGTCGCGGCTGGTGAGGCGGTTGGCCGCGAGGACTCCGGCGTACCCGCCGCCGATCACGATGACTTCGGTCCGGCTGCCGTTGTGCTGCGTCATGGTCGTTGTTCCGTTCGCTCGGGGATTCGCCCACAAGGCGTCGGCCGGAACCCGTTTGTGACACCACGTGACTCAGATCACACCCGACGGTAAGTCAGGATGCCCCCTCGGGCGGAGGCGGCCGGGAACGACGGAGCCCCGGCGCCCGCCGGAACGGCCTCGCCGGGGCGTGGCCGCGGCCCGCCGTCACCGAGGCGCCCGCCCCGCTCCCGGACCGGCCGGTGCCGGACCCGCACGAGTCCGCCCGGGGCACGCGGGCGGCGCGGGCCGCGCGTCTGGCCTGCTGAAGGGCGCCCCTCTGGTCTGCTGGCCGTTATGGCCTACACCCCCATGACCGCGCGCAGCCCCGACGAGGGCCACCGCGCGGCCACTCCGCTGGAGCTGTTCTTCGACCTCTGCTTCGTCGTCGCGATCGCCCAGGCCGGTGCCCGGCTGGTGCACGCGCTGGCGGAGGGGCATCCCGGTACCGGGGTGATCGGGTACTTCTTCGTCTTCTTCGGCGTGTGGTGGGCGTGGATGAACTTCACGTGGTTCGCCTCCGCCTACGACTGCGACGACGTGCCGTACCGGATCGCGACGCTCGTGCAGATCGCCGGCGTGCTCGTCTACGCCGCCGGTGTGAGCCGGGCCTTCGACGACAACGACTGGGCGGTGGCCGTCATCGGCTACCTCATCATGCGCGTGGCGCTCACCGCCCAGTGGCTGCGCGCCGCGGCGGGTGAGAGCGGCCCGGCCCGGAAGGCCGCCTTCACCTATGCGGTCGGCCTGCTGGTCTGCCAGGCTGGCTGGGTCGGCCTGCTCTTCGCCCCGGACGACTCCAGGCGCCGGCTGTTCGTGGTGCTGCTGGTGGCCGAGCTGCTCGTGCCGGTGCTGGCCGAACGCGGACACCAGACGCCCTGGCACGCCCACCACATCGTGGAGCGCTACGGCCTGTTCACCATCATCGTGCTCGGCGAGACGATCGCGGCGAGCACGGTGGCGGTGAAATCGGCGCTCGACGAGCACGAGGCGCTGGACCAGCTGCTGCCCATCGCCGCCGGGGGACTGCTGATCGTCTTCGCCGCGTGGTGGATCTACTTCGCGGTGCCGATGCACGAGCACCTGAACTCCAACCGCGAGGCGATCCCCTGGGGTTACGGTCACCTGCTGGTCTTCGGGGCGGGGGCGGCCATCGGGGCGGGCATCGAGGTGGCCGTGGAGCACGCCGTGGGCAAGGCGCACATCTCCCAGGTGGCCGCGAACGCCTCGGTGACCGTCCCGTCGGCCCTGTTCCTGCTCATGGTGTGGCTGCTGCACTCGCGCCACTTCAAGCGCGGTCCCGCCCAGCAGCTGACCCTGCCGCTGTCCGCCCTGGCGGTCCTCGCCTGCACCTGGACGGGCACGTACGCGGTCCTGTGGGCCGGCCTGGTCGCGACGGCCACGGTGGCGGTGGGCGTGACCCTGGCGGGACGCTCCGCCCGCTCCGGCCCCACCGCCCCCTTCAGCACCGCAGGGGTCTGAGGGACGGGGGCGCCGGGGCAGCCCGCGCCGCGCTGCTGCGGCGCCACCGCCGGCGGACGGGCGGGGCCCCCGGCGCGGCGCCGCAGCAACGGCGCCGCGCCAAAACCGTCACCCCCGCGCCCCCGCCACCGTTTCCAGGCCATGACGCTTCCCGCACGACATCCCGGCGAAGACCCCGGCAGGGAACTGGCCGAGCCCGGCTTCTGGCAGCGGCCCCCCGCCCACCGGCTGGCCGCCTTCGCCCGCCTCCGGGCCCTCGGCGCACCCGTGTTCGTCCCCGAGGGCGCCAAGGGGGCCGGTCACTGGGCCCTCGTACGGCACGGGCAGGTGCAGGAGGCCAGCCGACTGCCCAAGGTGTTCGCGAGCGCCCCCGGAGTGACCACGCCCGAGCCGGCCCGGTGGGTGCGGGCGCTGTTCGGGGACTCGATGGTCAATCTCGACGGCCCCGACCACGCCCAGCTCCGCAAGATCGTGCAACGGGCCTTCACTCCGCGGCTGCTGGCGGCGGCGGAGGAGGACATCCACGCGGTCGCCGCCCGGATCGTGGACGACGTACTCGACCGGCGGCCCGGCGAGTTCGTCTCGGCGGTGGCCTCGCGACTGCCGCTGGAGGTCATCTGCAACATGATGGGCATCCCGGAGCACTACCGGGCGGAGATCGCCGACCGGGTGAACCACGCCTCCGAGAACATCGGCGTCGAGCGCGGCCTGGCCGCCCGGCTGCGGATGCCCGGCCGCGGACTGCGGGCCCTGGCCCGGATGCAGCGCATGGTGGCGGGCATCGGACGGGAGCGGCGCCGCAACCCCACCGACGACCTGATCTCGGCGCTGGTGTGCGCGAACGTCGACGGCCAGGCCCTGGGGGCCCGCCAGCTCGGCGCCTTCTTCTCGCTCCTGATGGTCGCCGGGGTGGAGACCACCCGCAACGCGATCACGCACGGCCTGACCCTGCTGACCGACCACCCGGACCAACGGGACCTGCTGCTCTCGGACTTCGAGACGTACGCGGACGGTGCGGTGGACGAGATGATCCGCCACTCGACGCCGATCATCCAGTTCCGCCGCACGGTGGTCGCCGAACACACCCTGGACGGGCACCTGTTCCGCCCCGGCGACAAGGTGGTCCTCTACTACGCATCCGCCAACCGCGACGAGGCGGTCTTCCCGGACCCCGACGCCTTCGACATCACCCGCTCGCCCAATCCGCACCTGGGGTTCGGCGGCGGCGGCCCGCACTTCTGCCTCGGCGCCCACCTGGCCCGGGTGGAGATGCGGGCCCTCTTCCGCGAGCTGCTGACCCGGCCGGTCGGGCTGCGCGCGGTGGGCCTGCCGGACCTCGCGGGGTCGAACTTCGACAACCGCGTCCGGTCGCTGCGCTTCCATTTCGAACACCCCTGACGGCGGGGGCCGGTGCCCCCGCATGCGGAACCGGCCACCGGGCAGGCTGGGAGCCCGGCGGCCGGAGCAGGGGGGCGGCGGCCCGCTCGGCGGCGGCTACTTCTGGAGCCGGCGCACGGACAGCACGCAGTGCGCGCTGCCGGTGAGGACCGCCTCGTCGCCCGCGAACGCCTGCAGGGTCTCCGCGCTGACGGGCTCGCCCGGGACGGCCTCGGGCCAGGCGCGGGTGGCGAACAGGAAGTAGGCCTGCCCGCTCTCGTCCGCAGCGGCGACCCACTCGTCGGGGGCGGTGCACTGCGCGTTCATCCCGGGCAGGGTGAGGGCGATCTGGTTGCCCTCCAGCAGGATCTGCACCGGGAAGTTCGCCGGATTGCGGGTGCCGTCCATGACGACGTCGCCGATCGGCAGGCCGATCTCCTCCAGCAGCCCGCGGGCAGCCGCCTCACCGGCTTCGCGTCCGCCCGGGCCGTCACCGAGGGTGTAGGCGAGGAGGTACGGGATGTCGTGGGCTTCGGAGGGGTCGCCGATCCACGCGAGCACCGAAAGGGTGCCGAGCTGGGACCGGTCGATTTCGGCTTGAGTAGAAGTCATGCGCCGCACCCTAGCCGCCTCCTACCCGGCTCTTTCACGGCCTTTCACCCGGGCGGGCTAGACGCCCCAGAATCCCTCTCCGGAATTCGCCTGGATGTTCGCGTCCTGGTACTGGATCCGCACCACGCGGGCGTTTTCCGGGATTTCGAACACCACCCATCCCTCGGCCCGCTCACCGACCTCCAGGGAATCGAAGACCAGCGTTTTGCCGGTCGTCAGTTCACCGGTGGACACGACCGGATGGCGCTGCCCCGCGCTGTCGTGCGCCCACATGCGCCCGAGCGCCCCGTACGAGGCCCCGCCCACGTTGACGAACGACATCGAGGCAGCCACCCAGCGCTTGCCTGCGGGCGGGGCGTAGTTCTCGTCCACGCTGACCGCGGGGTCCACGTAGGCGTTCAGCACCGCCTGGAGGTGCCGGCCGACCTGCGCGCCCCGCACCCGCAGGGCTTCGCCCACGTGCCTCTCCCTCACCGCGTCCTGCCCCGCCACGGCCGCCGCCGGGGCCCCGCCCGCACCCGGAACCCCGTCGTCCACCGGGACGGCGGGGGCCTCGGCGGGGACGGGCGCGGCACCCTCCGGGGCGTTCTGGCAGGCCGTGGCACCGAACAGGAGGAGGGGGACGAGGGCGGCGGCGAGGACGGGCCCGAGGGCGGGGACGGCGGACTGACGCATGCAGATTCCTCCGGGGATGTATTCCGGTCAGTCTCACGCGCCCGAGCGGGCAATTGCACACACCGACACGAGCCTGCGGACCGAGTTGGCGCCCCACTGCCAGCACAATGCGTTCCGGCGGAATCCCGTCACCGCATCGACCCGGAGGAACCATGGTCATTCAAGGAACCCGCATGGCGCTGGCAGCGCTCTCGGCCCTGGCCGCCACTGCGGTATTCACCGTCCCCGCCGAGGCCACCGTCTACAACCAGGGAATTTCCGTACAGCCGTACGGTCACATTTCCGAGGACGGTACGGTCACCCTTTCCGGCACCTACCACTGCACCGCCCCGTCACCCATGGGGGCGAAGCTCCAGATCGCGGCCTCCCTCACCCAGGAGCACACCCGGCTCGCGTTCAGCGGCGGCGAGGCGGACTGCGACGGGGAGGAGCACGCATGGGAGGCCACCGGCTCGCTCAGGTACACGCCGGGCATCCACGCGGGCGCGGCGCTGGCCGAGGCCCAGCTCAACGAGATCCACTTCTCGGGCCTGATGCCGCGCTCCGTCGACACGGTCGCCCAGGACCGCCAGCAGATCCGGCTGATCGTCCTGGGCTGACGCCACGGCCGGGCCGCGCCGGGCCGGTAGCCGCCGCTACCGGCACCCGGGCGCCGCTACCGGCAGTCGGGCGCCTCGCCCGTCATCGACATGAAGGCCACGGCCTGGCAGCCGGGGTCCGCGTGCGGGCGGCCCGTCGTCCAGTCCACGACCGTCGGCACCCCCGCCGCCAGCAGCAGGAGGGCCAGGATGCCCGTCACGGCTCCTCTGCTCAGCCGGCTCACAGCACGATCCGTCTCATAGCCCGCATCATCACCCCGGCCCCGGCACCCCACAACTCGGGGTGACCTTCCGGTCACCCCGCGCTCCTGGGTCTTCCGCCGGCGTCGAACTCGCACCACACCGCCTTGCCGTCGCCCCGGGATTCCACGCCCCAGTGCGTGGCCAGCGCGTCCACCAGCAGCAGCCCGCGCCCCGTGGTGGCCGCCTCGCCCGGGGTGCGCCGGCGCGGCCACACGCTGGAGCGGTCCTTGACCCACAGCCGGATCCGCCGGACCGGCTCCGGCAGCACCTCCATGGTCAGCACGGCCCCGCCGTCGGTGTGCAGCAGGGCGTTGACCAGCAGTTCCCCGGCCGCCACCTCCACGTCGTCGGCGAGCTCGGGCATGCCCCAGTCGCGCAGCGCCTGCCGCAGGGCGTAGCGGGCGTCGGACAGCCCTTCGGGGTCGGCCTGGTGGATGTACTGGTGGATGCGCGGGGCGCGGTGGGTGCCCGGGTCGGGTGCGCGCCGCAGCACCAGCAGGGCCACGTCGTCACCGGAGCCCCAGCGTTCCCAGAGCCGGTCGGAGAGGTGGTCGGCGAGCGCCCCGGCCTCCTGCGGGCCGCTGCGGACGGCGTGGGCGAGGGCGTCCATGCCCTGGGTGATGGTGGTGCCGGGCTCCTCCACCAGGCCGTCCGTGCACAGGACGAGGGTCTCCCCGGGAACCAGGTCGAGCCGGGTCTCGGGGAACTCCTCGTGCTCGAAGACCGAGGCCAGGCCCAGCGGGAGGCCACCGCGTACGTTGGGCCAGCCCGTACGCCCGTCCGTGTGCCGGATCAGCGGCCCGATGTGGCCCGCGCGGACCGCCCGCACGCCACCGGTCTCCAGGTCGACCTGCGCGTACATGCAGGTGGCGAAGCGCTCGGTGTCCAGTTCGGCGAGGAAGCGCGAGGCCCGGGCCAGCACCGTGGACGGCGGATGCCCCTCCCCCGCGTACGCCCGCAGGGCGATCCGCAGCTGCCCCATGATCGCCGCCGCGTGCGTGTCGTGGCCCTGCACGTCACCCACCACGATGCCGACGCGGTCGCGGGGCAGCGCGATCACGTCGTACCAGTCCCCGCCGACCTCCCGCCCGCTCCAGGCCGAGTGGTAGCGGACCGCGATCTCCCCGCCGGTGATCTCCGGGATCCGGCGCGGCAGCATGGCGGCCTGCAGACCGGTCGCGAACTCCCGCTCCTGGTCGAAGAGGAGCGCCCGCTGGAGGGACTGGGCCACGATCCCCGCGAGGCCCAGGCAGAGGTTCCTCTCCTCGGGGCTGAACTCGCTGCGCCGCCGGTAGAAGAGCACGAGCCCGCCGATGGCCTTGGCCTGCGCGATCAGCGGCAGGTAGGCCGCCGCGTCGTACTGGATGCGGCCCAGGTACGCCCTGAGCAGCGGGAACTCCTCACCCAGCGCGGCGAGCGAGGTGACGAAACGTGCCTTCCTGGTGAGCACCGCCTGGGACAGCGGCAGCGAACCGTCGAGCCGGGTGAAGTTGCGCTCGCTGAGGATCTCCAGCGTCTCCCCGCTCAGCGCGATCATCTTGATCGTGCCGCCCTCGACCAGCCCGAGGGCCAGCCCGTCGGCGCCGATCCGCTCCAGTGCGCCCGCCCCGGTCAGTGCGGCCGTGACGTCGTCGACCGTGACCGCCCGGGAGAGGGCCTCCGTGGTCCGCTGCACGATCGTCGTCTGCTGGATCCGCGCCGACTCCAGCTTCCGCAGCGCCGTGGCGTGGGCCAGCTCCGCGGTCGCGTCGCGGACGATCCCGACGATCCGGTACGCCCGCCCGTCCTCGTCCCGCAGCACCCGGCCCTGGGTGTGCGTCCACTGGTCGCGCCCGTCGCGCCGCTGCACCGTGAAGTACGAGCCGTACGTCTGCCCGCCGCCGTCGACGACCGTGGCCACGGTCTCCGAGAGCCGGGCCCCGTCCTCGGCCGGGATCCGCAGCCCCAGGCTCTCCGGGGTGCCGTCGAACTCCTCCGGCTCCAGGTCGAAGACGGCCATCCCGGCCTCGTCCAGCGCCAGCGACCCGGTGCCGAGGTCCCATTCGAAGCTGCCCATGCCGTTCAGCGCGAGCCGCTCCCCGGCCCCGGTCACCGGCGCCGTCCTGCCCTTCCCGGGCCTGTCGTGCTCCGCCGCTGCCACGAGTCACACCACCTAACGGCCGGGCCAGCACGGCTGGGAGATCAGCCGCTCCCACTCCTCGTCAGGATGCCCCGGAAGGGTGCGCCCGGCCTCCCGCCAGCGCTTGACGAGGGACAGGTAGATCGGGGCGTGGTCGGTGGCCTGGCCCGTCGCCCGGGGCCCCCCGTACGGGCCCGGTGCGTACGGGCCCGGTGCGTACGGGGAGGCGGGCGGGGCGGCCCCGTACGGCGTGGCGTGCTGGCCCGGTGCGTACCCCCCGGTCCTGGCCGCGGGGGGCTGTTCGGCACGGCTGGCCGGAATGCGTACCCAGCCCCGGCCCTGTGCTCGCTCCGCGCTCATCGAGGACCCCTCTCACCGCAGATCTCATCGCAGATACGTCTCCGCCCGGTCGGGGGCGGTCCGTTTCTCGGCCGGCAGCGGGCCCCGGGTGCCGAGGTGCCGCAGGACTCCTCTCACCAGTCTCCCCGCCGTGAAGCCCGCGCCGTGCACGAATCGCATGGAAGGGCCGAATGAGGGAGCCGTCAGCAGCCCGGCGAAGAACAGTCCCGGCCACGAGGACTCGAAACCGCGGCTCAGCTCCGGCGTCCGGCTGCCGCCGACGGTCGCCAGAGCCGCCCGCAGCCCCGCGTCGAGCAGCTCCAGCCGGGCCAGGTCGGGGGTGAACCCGGTGGCGGCGACGACGTGCCCCGTGTCCAGGACGACGGACTCCCCCGCCGCGGTCGTCAGCCCCAGCCGGGTCCGGTCGCCCACCGCCACCGCCCGGTGCAGCCGGTGGCCGAGCAGTACGGGGACGCGCCGCTCGAACCGGTCCCGCAGCCACCAGGCACCCGCGGGCCCCAGTGCCGTCGCCGCGATCCGCTCCCGGGTCGCGGCGGGCAGCCGGCGCACCGCCCAGGGCAGTTCCGACCACATCCAGCTGCGCCATCCGGTGCCCAGCCCGCTGTGCGGATCCCGCAGGGCGCGCAGCGCGGGCCGGTCCAGGGGCTGCGGCTCGGCGTTCCAGTTCAGCCGGGAACTCCGGGCCACCAGGCAGGGCCGGGCGCCCTGCTCAGCCAGCAGGGCGGCGGTCTCCAGCGCCGCCTGCCCGGCTCCGAGCACGGCGACCTCCAGCCCGGCGAACCGGGACAGGTCCCGGTGGCCGCTGCTGTGCGAGTAGTGGGCGGGCGGCAGGTCCCGCAGGGCCCGGGGGTGGTGGACGAAGGGCATCACCCCGACGGCGAGGGCCACCGTACGGGCGAGCAGCGGAGGGCCTTCGGCGGTGCGGATCCGGAAGACCCCGCCGTGCGGGGTCACCTCCGTGACGGTCACCTCCTCCACCTCCGGCGCAGCATGCCGGGCGAACCACATCCCGTACGAGCTGAACGTCCCGATCGGCAGCGGAGTGCCGTGTTCCGCGGTCACGCCGCGGCGCGCGCAGTACTCGGCCAGGGTGTGCCGCCCGTCCGGCGCCGACAGGCTGGACGACCAGGGCTCCGACTTGAGGTACATGCCCTCGGGCATGTGGTCGCGCCACGAGGCCATCGGCCGCCCCAGCACCCGCACGTCGAGCCCCGCGCCCGCGGCGTGCGCGGCGACCGACAGGCCGTAGGGGCCCGCGCCGACCACCACGAGATCGTCCGTCCTCGTCACGGCCGTCCTTCCAGTCGTGTCCTCAACGGGTCACCAGCTCGTCCGGCTCCGCCGATGCCCCGGGCGGCGCGGGGCGGGAACCGGCGCCGGCCGGGGCGGCGGGAGGCTGCTCCCGGCGCCGCTGGCGCGGAGCCCGGACCACCGCGCGGGCCGTGCGCCGCCCCTGCACGGGAACCCCGCGCAGGACCCGGGCGCCCTTGCCGAGCCCGCGCCCGAGGAAGGCGCGGAGCATCGCCAGGAAGGGCCCCATGTCGTCGGCGGCGAACCAGGCCGCCTCGACGCGCCCCCGCTCCCCGACCGGCCCGCGCGGACCGGAACCCGCCGCCGGCCCCGGCCGGGCCGCCGCCGCAGCGCCCGTCCCGGGGGCGGGCTGCGCGGGTCCCGCACCGGAGCGCCGCGGGAGGGAGCGCCCGCTGACCGCCGCCAGCAGCGCGTAGTTCTCGGCGACGAACACCCGGCCCGGGCCGCCCGAGGGCTGCGGCACCCGCTGGCCCGTCAGGTCCAGGTACATCGCCTGGACGACGTCCAGCCCGGCCGCGTCCGTGAACAGCCGGAACTGCGCCCCCGGGCGGGGGTTGAAGTCCACCAGCCGGAAGGTGCCGCGCTCGTCCCGGCGGAAGTCCAGGTCCAGGATCCCCTGGTAGCCCAGGCGTTCGGCGAGCCGCAGGCCCGCCTCCTCCACCGCCGGGTCCGGCAGCCATCGCCCCACCGCCGTCAGCCCCGTCCGCACCGGCCAGGACAGTTCCTTGCGGCCGGAGCCCGCGATCAGCGGGTGCCCGCCCCGGCCGAAGGCCCCGTGGAAGAACCAGTCGGTGTCCGGGCCGGCGGGCAGGAACCGCTGGAGCAGCAGCCTGCTCCCGGCCTCCTCGGAGCGTTCGTACAGCCGCCGCACCTCGGCGGCGGTGTGCACGAGGGTCGTGCTCCGCAGCCCGTCTCCTCCCGGCGGCAGCAGCCAGGGCCTGCTCCACTTGGCGACCACCGGCAGGCCCAGGCGCCAGGCGGCGTCCGCCGCCTCCGAACCGCTCGCCGGGACCACCGTCTCCGGGTGCGCGACGTCCCACAGCGCGCAGAGCCGCGACAGCTCCGCCTTGTCGGCGACCCGGGCGGGCAGGTTGTCGGGCTGATGGGGGATCCGGAAACGGTCCGTCAGCACCGGGGCGAGCCGGGAGACGGCGATGGCGCTCAGATCGTCCATGGCGACGAGCACGGCCGGGCGGCCGATCCGCTCCGACACCCCGGTCAGGCACTCCACCAGCGCCTCGGGCGCCTCGGGGTCCATACCGCCGGCCGGCCCCGGGTGCACGGCGCGCAGATACCGCGAACGCCCCACGGGACCTCCCCCGGCCTCGACGACGGCATGGACCTCCACGCCCTTGCGGCCAAGGGATCTGACGGCGCCGAGGGTTCCGTGGTGGAACGGATTCCGGTCGAGTCTGAGCAGGACGGCGGGCACATGGGAGGCGAACGCGTGCATGGAGGTGGTGTCTTTCACCTAGTCGGACCAAGCGGGGGTCGTGCGCACCTGCGAATGGCCTACCCGGCAGTCATCGAACAGGCCATTCGTCAGATCGGATGCCTAACGTCTTTGGTAAGCACACCGATTCAGGAAAGCTCGGGAGACGCCATGCCCAGACCACGCCGCAGACTGGCGAGCACCTGCATCGGTACGGTCACGGCCGGACTGCTCGCCACCGGCGCCGCGCTCGCGGCGCCCGAGGGGGACAAGGCCGGGAGCTCCGGCACCGCCCTGGGCGCCTACCTCGACTTCGGGCCGTCCGGCGTGGCACGGATCCCGCAGCTGTCGCGCTGGCTGGGCGGGCGGGAGATCCGGGTGGGGCACACCTACCTCCCTGGTGACGTGTGGCCGGGCATCGAGGGGAACGTCTCCTTCCTCTCCTCCTGGGCCGCGTGGCGGCTGGCCCAGGAGGACCGCATGTTCGTCCTCAATGTGCCCATGCAGGCACGCAACGAAGCCCGTGTCCCCGACCACCAGGTGGCGCAGCTGATCCGGGCGGGCGCGCAGGGGCAGTTCGACCACCACTTCAGGAAGCTCGCCGAGCGCCTGGTCGATCTGAACGTCCCGGACACGGTGATCGTGCTCGGCTGGGAGATGAACGGCACCAGCTACACCCACCGCTGCGGGCCGGACCCGGAGAACTGGAAGGTGTACTGGAAGCGCATCGTCACCACGATGCGTTCCGTGCCCGGGCAGAAGTTCAAGTTCGACTTCGCCCCGAACCGGGGTACGGACGCCATCGGCTGGACCCGGTGCTACCCCGGCGACGACGTGGTCGACATCATCGGCATGGACTCGTACGACCAGGCTCCGGGCCGCACCTTCGACGACCAGATCACCCAGCCTTACGGGCTCCAGGCACAGGTCGACTTCGCGAAGGCACACGGCAAGGAGATCTCGTACCCGGAGTGGGGGCTCTTCCGGCGCGGGGACAATCCGGAGTACGTGCGGCGCATGCTGAAGTGGATCGAGCAGCACAAGCCGCTGTACCACACCATCACCGACTACTGCCCGCACGGTGTGTGGCAGTGCAAGCAGAACCCGGACTCCTCCAAGGTCTTCCGCGAGGCGCTGACACCCGAGAAGCCCGGCCCGGTGATCCCGACGCCGGTGATCCCGACGCCGGTCGTCCCCACGCCGGTCGTCCCCACGCCCGAGGTGCCGACCCCGCAGGTCCCCACGCCCGTGGTGCCGACCCCGCAGGTGCCCACACCCCAGATCCCGACTCCGACCCCGACCCCCGCCCCGCAGGTCCCGACGCCTACGCCCGAGGTCCCCGCCACCACGCCGACGCCGGTCCCGGCCCCGGTCACCCCGAGCCCGCTGGTGCCGACCCCCACGCCCGACGTGTCCGTGCCCACCCCCGAGGTCCCGCTGCCGGTGACCCCGAGCCCGCTCGACCCGGTGCCCACGCCCGAGGTCCCGGTCGTCCCGACCCCGACCCCGGCCCCGGTCACCCCGAGCCCGCTCGTACCGACCCCCCAGGTCCCGGTCCCCACGCCCGACGCATCCGTGCCCGCACCCGGGACCCCGACCCCGGTGCCGGCTCCCGTGACGCCGAGCCCGGCCGTGCCCGTGCCCGATCCCCAGCCGCCCCGGCCGCCCCGGCCGCCCGCCGTCAACACGCTGTGGTGCATGCCGCTCAACTTCGGCGAGTGGCTGTCCAAGCTGGTCGGCAAGCAGTCGGTCTGCGTCCAGCTCGACTGGCGCAAGGACTCCGGCTTCTGGCCGTTCTAGGACGTGGCCCCGCGGGCGCGCGGGCACGGTCACCGGACCCGCAGTTCGTTGAGCCGCGCCCGCCAGTCCCGGGCGGCCGGCAGGGTCTCCCGCAGTGCGTCCACCGCCCGCTCGCGCCCCGTGAGCTGCGACTCGTGCAGCCGCAGCAGGGGCGCGAGCGCACTCGTGGCCAGCAGGAACCGCTGGTTGACGACCGTGTCGGGCCGCCAGTGGTTCTTGTACGGTTCGCTGCCGCGCAGGAAGCTCACCACCGGGCGGCCGTCGGCGAGCGCCCGCCCCACGTCGTACCGCAGCAGCAGCGTCGCCACGTCCACCTTGCGCGTCCGCAGGTCCGGGTCGGCCCCGTAGAGGTAGCCGCCGCTCATCCCGGCCGACAGCAGCGAGACGTTGGCCGCCACCGCCTCGCCGTCCAGCCGGAACTCGGTCAGCCGGGCCTCCCCGGCCCGCACCATCCGCCGCGTGGCCCGGGTCAGGTGCTCGGCGAAGCGGGGCCGCAGGTGCTCGGGGGTCACCCCGCGGCCGCGCCACTGCTTCTCGTGCAGCCGCAGCAGCGTCCGTACCGCATCCGGCACTTCGGCCGCGGTGACCTCGTGCTCCACGATGCCGGCCGCGTCGTTCTTGCGCGCCTTGGCCCGGACCCGCTGGCCCCCCGAGGCCGGCATCCGCTTGACCAGCTCGTCGAAGGGCAGCGCGGGCAGCTCCATGCAGGTGGAGTCGGTGAGCCTGGCACGCGCGCCGGGCCACTGCCGGTACAGCGCCTCGGCTGCCGCCCCGGGCCGTACCTCCCGCAGGTCCACGACCGCGCCGCGGGCGGCCCGGTGCAGCCCGCGGGCCAGCGCCGGCACGACCTGGCCGGCACGGTCCGCGGCGACGAGCACGTCGAAGTGGTCGGTGATGGAGCCGCCGAGCGGCACGAGCAGCGGCAGCGGCCGGTGGACGAGCATCAGTGCGGCCGCTCCGACCAGCTCCTCGCCGCGCCGCACCAGGACGAGCCGCAGGCGGCCCTCCTTGCCGTAGGACAGCCACCAGGAGTGCAGCCAGGCGTGGCTCTGGAACGGGGTGGCGGTGGGGCAGCCGCGGACGAGCCGGTTCCACGGCTCCTCCAGCGCGGCGAACTGCCGGGGGTCGCGGCACAGCGTCACCGACAGGGCCCCGGCGGAGCCCGAGGTCATCGCACGGACTCCTTCTCCTTGGTCTCGGAGTGCTCACCCTGCGCCGGGAGCGAGGGGTACTCCTCGACGGCCTGCGCCACGGGTCCGGCCGGCTGTTCCTGCCGCCGCCCCCGGGTCGGCCGCGCCAGCAGCCAGAGCCCGCCCAGCAGTCCGCCGGAGCACAGGCCGACGGCGGCGCTGACGGACGCGGACGGGGAGGCCGGGTCCGCGGGGGCGACGGCCTGGTTGAACAGCAGCAGCTGGACGCCGGTGTTCTTCGCGGCCTGATTGCTGCTCAGCGACAGGGCGTCGGCCACCGCGTTGGCGATGTCGGCGGCCTCGGCGGGGCTCTTCGAGGTGCCGGTGATGGCGATCATCGGGGACTCGGGGGAGGTCTCGGCCCGTACCTGGGTCCGCAGCCGCCGGGCGTCGAGGCCCGCCCTCGGCTGCGCGTAGGCGAGGGTGGAGCTGCTGGTGGCGATGCGGGCGTAGGCCTGCGCGAAGCCGAGGGCGGTGGCCGGTTCGGTGGTGTCGTCGGGCACGGCGACGACGTAGCTGGTGGCGGCGTACTCGGGGGCCTTGAGCACCCCGTACGCCGCGCCCGCGGCGAGCCCGAGCACGGCGCACGCGGGGAGCGGCCACCACGCGGGTGGCTTCGGCAGCCGTCGCCGGGTCCTCCTCTCGGAGCGGTGGTCGGGCTTCTTCTGGCCGGGCTTCTGCTGGTCGGGCTTCTGCTGGTCGGCGCTGTCGGCCATGAACGTGCTCGCTTCCTGGGTGGAGGGGGGTTCCATCGGGTCCCGGCCCCGGACCGGGTCCGGGGGTGGGAACGGATCAGCCGGTGCCGGGACCGGTTCCGGAGCGGGCCGTCCCGCTCGGCGCCCCGGCCGCGGGGACCCGCGGCTCCGCCGGCGGCCGGGCCGCGGAGCCCGGGGCGGCCGCCAGCGCGAGGGCGTAGACCTCCAGGAGCCGGCGGGCGCTGACGGCGATGTCGTAGCGGCGCACCACCGGGGGCGGCGGGAGCCGCCGGGCCCCGGCCTCCATGTGGCCGCGCAGGGCGGCGACCAGCTCCTCCGTGCCCGGGCCGATCCGGCGGGCGCCGGGGGCCTGGTCGGCGGGCAGGTCGTCGATCGCCGGACAGGTGACGTGCAAGACGGGCAGTCCGGCGGCCAGCGCCTCGACCACCGCGAGCCCGAAGGCCTCCTCGCGCGACGGGGAGACGAAGACGTCCATCGCGGCCAGCAGCGCCGGGATGCCGGGGGTGCGGCCGTCCGCGCTGTCGCCCAGCGGGTCCCGCTCGCCCAGCAGGTGGATGCGGTGCTGCGCGCCGAGCTCCCCCGCCAGCCGGCGCAGCTCCGCGCGCTCCGGCCCGTCCCCCGCCAGCAGCAGGTGCGCCCCCGGCAGTGCGGCGACGGCCCGCACCAGGACGTCGAACCGCTTGCCCGGCACCAGCCGGCCGACCCCACCGACCACGAAGGCCCGTTCCGGCAGCCCGGTCCGGGCCCGGGTGGCCCGCCGCACCCCCTCGTCGAAGCGGAAGCGGACGGCCTCGATCCCGTTGGGTACGACGTGTACCCGCGCGGCCGGCACCCCCCAGCCTTCCAGCCGGGCGGCCACGGTGTCCGACACGGCCACGGTCGCGGCTCCCAGGCGCTCACTGGCCAGGTACAGCGCCCGGACCCCGCCCGACAGCGGCCGGCCCTCGATCTCGCCCTCGCCGAGGGAGTGTTCGGTGGCCACGGTCGCCCCGACCCCCGCGAGCCGGGCGGCGAGGCGCCCGTACACACAGGCCCGGTACAGGTGGGTGTGGACGAGGTCGTACTCGCCGCGCCGGATGAACTTCACCATCCGCGGCAGTGCCCCCAGGTCCCGGTTGCCCCGCATGCCCAGGTGCACGACCCGGACCCCGTCGGCCCGCAGCCCCTCGGCCACCGGTCCGGGATTGGTCAGGGTGAGCACCTCGCTGCGCATGGGCAGGTGCCGCAGCAGCAGCCTCAGTTGCTGCTCGGCCCCGCCGACCCCGAGGCCGGTGATGATGTGGAGCGCCTTGACCTCCTTCACCGGAGCACCGCCCCCCGCAGCTCGCGCGTGCGGTGGCGCAGCTGCTTGATCCGCAGCCGGGCCCCGCCGTCCGCCTGGCTGACGTGCGTACGCGGCAGGGCGTGCGGGCCCGCGAGCGGTCCGGGATCGATGGCGCAGGCGTACCCGTACCCGGCGGCCCGGGTGGCGGCGACGACGCGGGCGTCGAGGTGCCCGTACGGGTAGCAGAACCCCTCGGGCAGGCTCCCGGTCAGCTCGCGCAGCAGGTCCCGGCTGCCCCGCAGCTCCTGCAGGAGCACGTCGTCGGCGGCCGCGGTGAGGTCCTGGTGGAGCAGCCCGTGGGAGCCGATCTCCTGTCCCGCCTCGGCGACCTCGCGGATGCCCTCGGCGGTGAGCAGGGACTTGCGCGGTCCGAGCGGGTCCCAGACGTTGTCCACGCCGAGCCGCCCGGGCAGGACGAACAGGGTGGCGGTGCAGTCGTAGCGGCGCAGCAGGGGCAGCGCCCGGGTCAGGAAGTCGGTGTAGCCGTCGTCGAAGGTCAGTCCGACCAGCCCGGCGCCCCGTCCGGCCGCGCGGGCCCGGAGCAGTTCGCCGACGGACACCCCGCGCAGGCCCCGGGAGCGCAGCCACAGCAGCTGCGCCTCCAGGGCGCGGGGGGTGACGGTGATCCCGTACGGGTCTTCGGCGGGGTCGGTGAAATCGGCGACCGAGTGGTACATCAGGACCCACGGCGAAGCGGTGCGGCGGGCGGGGCCCACCACGGCGGCGGGCGCCGTTTCGGTGTCAGCGGACATTGCGGAACCTCTGGGTGAGCTGGGAGATCTGGGCGGGCAGAGCGGTGACTTCGAGGGCCCGTATGGCCATGCCGGTGGCCCCGAACATGGCCGGGACGAGGAGGCAGCCGAGGGCGGCGCTGAGCCGGGGGTCGGGGATCATCGGCCCCGCGATCCAGCCGGTGGCGCAGGCGGCCGCGGCGGAGACGGCGAGCCGGCCGATGCTGACGGCGACCCGGCGGACCTGGATGGCGATGATCCGCGACCCGAGCCCGGTGAGCAGCAGGACGGCGGTGGTGGTGATGCCGGCCGCGTTGGCGGCGGCGATGCCGCAGGTGCCCCACCAGCCGGCTGCGAGGGCTCCGGCCGCGATGTTGACGAGCAGGCCGGCGCCCATCGCGAACGCCGGGAACCAGATGGGCCGGGCGGTCGAGAAGAAGGGCCGGGACAGGGCGCCGACGAGGCAGTGGCCGAGGAGTCCGAGTCCGTAGACCCGCATGACGGAGGCGGTGGCGAGGGTGTCCTCGTGGGTGAAGGCGCCGCGTTCGAAGAGGACCTCGATGATCTGCGGCGCGTACCCGATGACCAGTGCCGTGCCCATGAGGACGGCGAGGCAGGCGAGGGCGAGGTCCTGTTCGACGCGGCGGCGGGCCTTCTCCGGCTCGCCTCCGGCCATGGCCTGGGCGACCACGGGGAAGGTGACGGTACAGATCATCAGGGAGAGCACCATCGGCATCTGCGCGACCTTCTGCGCGTAGTTGAGGTGCGAGATCGCTCCGGACGGCAGGGACGCGGCGAGGAAGCGCTCGACCAGCACCTGCGACTGCCGGAAGACGGCGAAGAAGATGACGGGGGCGATGACCCCGAAGGCGATCAGCGTGGGCCGGTCGCGGTCGCGCCGGCTGCGCGGGGCGCCCTTGGGGCGGCTCGGGCCGAAGCCCACGTGCCGGATGAAGGCGGGGAGCTGGACGAGGACCATCAGCAGCCCGCCGGCGGCCACCCCGGCGGCGGCGGCCCGGACCCCCCAGAGGGTGTGCAGGGCCACCATCGTGCCGATGATCCCGACGTTGTACGAGACGTAGATCGCGGCGGGCGGCAGGAAGGACCGGTGGGCCCTGAGGGCCGCGCTGAAGTATCCGGCGATGCCGAAGGAGACCACGGTCAGGGCGGTCAGCCGGGTGCACTGGACGGCCAGTTCGGGGTCGGGCAGGCCCGGTGCGAGGACGGCGACGACCAGCGGCGCGGCGAGGACCAGTACGGAGGCCACCGCGGCCAGCAGCACGGCGAGCCGGGGCAGGGTCGCCCCGACGAGCAGCCGTACGGGGTCCTGTGCCCGGGCCTCCTGGCGGGTGAGCCCGGACCGGACGGCCGCCCGGCGGGCCAGGGCGTGGCTGAAGGCGGGCACCATCAGCAGCGCCATGGCGTCCTCGATCAGCAGCGTCGAGGCCATCTCGGGCACGGTCCAGGCGATCAGGAAGGCGTCGCTGTCGTGCCCGGCTCCGAAGAGGTGCGCGATGGTCTGGTCCCGCACCAGCCCGAACACCGCTCCGGCGGCGGTCAGTCCGGCGGTGACGGCGGCGGCCTTCGCCAGGAACCGCCCGAGCGGGGCGGGTCCGTTCCCGCCCGGCGCGGCCGGCGGGCCGGACGGGGAGGGCGGCGGTTCGCCCGCGCGGTGCGGCGCCGTACGGCCGCCCGGCCGCGGGCCGTCCGCGGCCTGCGCGGCCACCCGCAGGCCGCCCCGCCCCGGCCGCCCGCCCGGGTGCGCCGCCGTGCCCGGCAGGACGGGGGCCCGGCCGGGCTCCGGGGTGGCCGGGGCCGGCTCGGGCGGGTGCGGCGGACGGCCCGTAGCCGCGGCGACCTCGGTCGCCGCGGCTACGGGCCGCCGCCAGGGCGTCGCATCCGTCACCGGGCCGCCGGCCCGTCGTGGGCCGGCCGGGCTGGTGAGGGGAGGGCCCACCAGGCGGCCAGACCGATGATCACCCCGGTGAGGACGGTGGACGGGCCGCCGATGTCCGCGTACAGGAAGTCGGTCAGCTGCCACACCAGGAGTCCGGTCGCGATCAGACCGCAGTCCCGGATCCCGGTCCCGGCGCCGGTGACGGCCCGGCGGATGCCCGCGACCAGCAGCACCGCCCAGCCCCCGGCCAGTGCGGTCAGCCCGATCAGCCCCTGCTCGCTGAGGATCAGCAGGTACATGTTGTGCGGGGAGAGCAGCGGCTGGCGGATGTACGCCTGTCCCGCGCCGGCGGTGTCGCTGCCGGAGGACAGGCCGAGGGAGGAGTGCCCGTCCCGGTGCGCCGGGAAGCCCTTGAGGCCCACTCCGGCCGCGGGCCGCTCGCGCCACATCGACTCGGCGGCGGCCCACATCGTGTAGCGGTCGGTCACCGACTGGTCGGGGGCGCTGGAGACCTGGGTGATGGAGGTCAGCCGCTCGGCGACCGTCTCGGAGCCGACCCCGAGCCCGCCCACCAGGACGACCCCGGCCGCCGCCAGCGCGAGCAGCACCTTCAGGGCGCGCCGGATCCCCGCCAGGCCCATCACCAGCACCGCCGCGGCGAGGGTGGCGATCCAGGCGCCCCGGCTGAAGGACAGCACCAGGGGCAGGACCAGTACGAGGGCCGCGGCCCCGGCGGCCTGCCGGACCCGCCGGGGCAGTCCCGGAGCGAGCGCGGCGGCGGTCGCCACGACCAGCCCGTAGGACACCACCGTCGCCATGCCCATGACGTCACCGGGGCCGAAGGTACCCACGGCCCGGATGTCCTCGCCTTGGTAGGAGGCGCCGGTGTGGGTGGCGTACTGGACGACGCCCACCGCCCCCTGCACCAGCGCCAGCACCACGAAGCAGCCGCCCGCCAGCCGGAACTCCCCGGCGTCGCGCACCAGCAGCACCACGGCGGCCGGGACGAGCACGAAGACCTGGAGGTAGCGCACGAAGCCCGGCAGGGCCGCGTAGGGGTCCCCGGCGGTCACGGTCGCGACGGCCAGGCCCACGGCGGGCATCCCCAGCACGAGCACGCCCAGCGGGGTCAGCGCCCGCACCCGGCCGCGCAGCGCCTGCACCGCGCAGACGAGCACGAGCAGCAGCGAGGCGGCGTCGGCCGGGCCGACCTTGCCGGAGGCGGTCGCGTCGCCCGCCGGGAGCGGGGCCAGCAGGAACAGCACCGTCGCGGCGAGCGGCAGCAGCGGCCAGTGCCGGCGCAGCAGGTCCGGCAGGCCGGGCCGGACGCCGTGCAGGGATACGGCGAGGCTCATCAGCTGCCCCCCAGCCGGAAGCGGAAGAAGGAGGCCGCGGTGCGGGCGAGGATCCACAGGTCCTGCCAGAGCGACCAGGTGTCGATGTAGTGGTTGTCGAAGCGGGCCCGGTCCTCGATGGAGGTGTCCCCGCGCAGACCGTTGATCTGGGCCAGACCGGTGATGCCGACGGGCATCCGGTGACGGGCCTCGTAGCCGGGGTGCAGGCTGCTGAACTTGGCGACGAAGAAGGGCCGTTCGGGACGCGGACCGACCAGGCTCATGTCACCCCGTACGACGTTCCACAGCTGGGGCAGCTCGTCCAGCGAGGACTTGCGCAGGAAGGAGCCCACCGGGCTCATCCTGCGGTCGCCCGCCACCGTCCAGCGGGTGGCGGCCTCGTGCTCGTCGGCGCGCAGGGTGCGGAACTTCAGCAGGGTGAAGGGGCGCCCGTACAGGCCGACCCGTTCCTGCCGGAAGATCACCCCAGGTCCGTCCCCGAGCCGTACGGCCAGAGCGCAGGCGCCCATCACGGGGGCGGCGACGACCAGCGCGAGCGCGGCGAGGACGGTGTCGATGCCCCGCTTGGCCCAGCGCTCCACGGGCCGCGCCGGGCGCGGCAGCAGCGGCTGTACGGCGTACCCCCACAGCTGGTCGGCCGGGTGCGCCACGCGCATGCCGGTCACCTTGGCGGTACCGGCCGGGTCGGCGAGCCAGAGCCGGCAGCCGTGGTCGTGGAAGAGCCGGACCAGGGAGGCGGTGCGCTCGTCGGCTTCGGCCGGGCGGGTGAACACGGCGTGGCGGACGGAGTTCTGGATGACCGCGCGGCGCACGTCCTCGTGGGTGGCGAGCACGGGCAGGCCGCCGGTGCGGCCCGGCTGCGCCTCCGCCTCGCCGGTGGGGGTGTCGGCGAGGCCCACGGGGCGCAGCCCGTACTCGGGGCGGCCGTGCAGGGCGGCGGCCACCGCGACGGCTCCCGCTCCGGGCCCGACCACCAGGGCGGAGGCGGGCCTGCGCACGGCGGCGCGGCGGCGGAGCTGGTTCACGAGGCCGCGGCCCGCGCACGCGAGGACGACCTGCACGCAGACGGCGGTGAGCAGCACGCTCCAGCCCAGGGCCCGGCCCGGGTCGAGGGCGCCGAGCACGGCCGCGGCCCCGCACCACAGGCCGGCGGACCGGCCGGCCAGCGCGGGCAGTTCGAGCAGCGCGGAGGGTGCCAGCCGCGGCCGGTACAGCCCGGCCTGCGCGTTCAGCGCGGCGAACAGCACGGCGGCCGGGGCGACGGCGGCGGCCGGCAGCGCGGTCGCCGGCAGGGCCGCCGCGGTGAGCGCGACGGCCAGGGCGTCGGCGGTCAGCAGCGGGATCACCCCGTCGCTGCGGCGGACCCGCCGCGGCCGTACGGCGGCCCGGGTCTGGCCGGTCCGGGGGCCGCGCGGGGGGTGGATGGCGGCCGCGGACCGGCGGGCCGCCGGGTGGGGCGCGGGCGCGAAAGCGCTGCCGCCGGCGGGCCCCGTACCGCCCTGCCCGGTGTGCCGGGCGGGTGCGCTGTCCATCGTCATCGGCTGATGCGCTCCTGGTTCAAGGGCCGGGGCCTGCCCAGCAGTTCGTGGTACAGGCCGGTGACCGCGTCCGTGGTCCGCCGCACGTCGAAATCCGTCCGGGCGTGCTGCCGGGCCTGCTCCCCGAGTTCGGCGAGCAGCCGCGGTTCGGCCAGCAGCCGTCCCAGGGCCTTGGCCAGCGCCGTCGGGTCCTCCGGCGGCACCAGGCACAGCCGTCCCTGGCCGGGCGGCAGGCTCTCCCGGGCACCACTGACGTCGGAGACCAGGACCGGTCGGCCGCAGGCCATGGCTTCGAGCGGGGCGAGGGCCATGCCTTCCCACCGCGACGGCAGTACAACGAGATCGGCGGCCCGAAGCCACGGTCGGATGTCGGAAGCGGCTCCGGCGAAGAGCACTCCGGGCGGGGCCGTGCGGCGCAGCCGTTCGCTGTCGGGGCCGTCACCGACGAGGGCGAGGCGCGCTCGGGGGACCGTCCCGACCGCCTCCGGCCAGGCACGCAGCAGGATGTCCTGCCCCTTCTGCTGGCACAGGCGGCCCACGCAGACGACGAGCGGCCCGTCCCCCCCGAAGCCGGCCGGCAGGGGGAGTCCGGCCCGCGCGTCGGCCTTGTCCTGGTGGGGGTCCGGGGATCCGGGGCGGAAGTGGTCCAGGTCGACGCCGTTGCGGATCACCGTCCAGGGGGCGGTGATCCCTTCGGTCTCGCCCGCGCGGCGTTCGGCCTCGCTGACGCAGAGCACCCGGTCGGCCCAGCGGGCCCCGTACCGCTCCCAGCGCAGGGCGAGCGCGGCGGTGGCCCCTCCGACCGCGTCGAAGGACCAGGCGTGGGGCTGGAAGACGGTGGGCAGGGAGCCGCGCACGGCGAGCCGCCCGGCCAGTCCCGCCTTGGCGCTGTGGGCGTGCAGCAGGTCGGGCCGGACCCGGCGGACCAGCCGCCGGGCGGCGAACACCTCGGCGGGCAGGGCGGGCCCGGGGGCGCGGCCCGCCCGCCAGGTGAGCACCGCGGCCCCGGCGTCCCGGGCGGCGTCGGCGAGGACGCCGCCGCGCGGGCATCCGACGACCGCGCGCAGGCCTGCGGCGGTCTGGGCGCGGACGAGGTCGACGACGACCCGGGCGACGCCGCCGTCCACGGGCTGGACGAGGTGCAGGACGGTCGTGGGCTGTGCGGTCGAAGGCTGTGTCGGCACGCGGAGCGGTCTCCTACGTTCAGCGGCGCGCGTCTGTCTGAACGAAGAGCACGCCGAGGAAATGACCCTGACTTTCGCCCGTGAACCTGAAACTCAGGCTCCGGGCGCCACCGGACAGAGCGGGACTCAGGTCGAACACGTCCGCGTCATATCCGAGACTATTCATATGTTCGGGCTGTCGCACGAACGAGTGGTTTCCGGATTCCGTGATGGTGGAATTCATGACATCATTAAAAGGATTTTCTTCATTTCCGAGGCTCACGTGGCGTCCACGGTCCGCCGTCACGGTGAGTGAGTCGCCGAGGCTCCCCCGGTCCCCGTCGTACGCGACCACCCCGGCCCGCCCCGCGGACCCGGCGGGCGCGTCCAGACCGTCGATCCCGACCGTCTCCCCGCCACCGGCGGCCAGGTCCTTGAATCCGTCCCACAGCGAGATCCTGCGCACCGGCTCCTGCGGGTGCTCGTAGGCGGCGACCAGTGTCCAGCCGCCCCAGGCGCCCACCTCGGAGTGCCCCATGGCGATGTTGAGCTGGGCGACCGTCCACATGCCGGCGCCGCTCCTGCGGACCAGCGGGGTCACGTCGGCGGAGGCCTGGTAGGCGTCGCTGCCCCCACCGGTGCGGTGGCCGATGACCGTGTCGGCCAGCACCTCCTTGTAGGCGCCGCCCGGTTCGGCGACCAGCACCCGCCCGCTGTCCTCCGGCGGCTTCTGCTCCCCCACCCTCAGGTTCCCGCCCCAGTAGAGCCGGGCGTACGAGACCTTCGCGCCCTTGGGGACCTTCAGCTCGGCCCGGGTCGAGTTGTAGGTGTCCGGGTCCTTGTCGACCTCGCTGTAGAACATCTCGAAGTCACTGTTGACCCCGGCCGCGCCCCGCTTGACCTCGGCACACAACTCGGCCTTCGGCGACTGCTCCTTGCGGCAGCTGATGCCCGAGTTGGAGGCCCGGACCAGCCCGCCGTGCTGGACCGCCTGATAACGCTGGGTGAACGGAACCCGCGGCAATTCCCTGGGCGTGGGAGCCGCAGCCGCCGTCGGGACGCTCACGGAAAGCGTGAGGCAGGACAGCAGACCGAGCGTGCCGAGGATTATGCGGGAGGAACCCATGACCCGGTCTCCGTATTCGATCAAGGGGACAAAACAGGAGTGCACTTTGTCAGAAATCGAGCTGGAAATCACGTCGGACTCGCTCGTACGGCCTTTTGGGCGACCGCACGCACCCTTGCCTCGGTCGGGTCGTTATGGCTTGCACCGTTCGAACGGAAAGGAAAAAGCGGAGATGAAGAAGCAACTGATGCGCGGCGCCACCCTGGCCGTGGCGACCGCCGCCGCCCTGACGGGCGCCGCGGACCTCGCCTCCGCGCACGGCGGCGACGGCGCCTCGCCCAGGGCGTCGCGGCCGGGTCCCCCGGCATGCTGAGCGGCAACCTGCTCCAGCTCCCGCCGCACGTCCCGGTGAACGCCTGCGGCAACACCGTCAACGTGATCGCCCTGCTGAACCCCGCGCTCGGCACCACCTGCGTGAACGCCTGAGCGTCAACCTCGCCGTCCGAAACGGCGGCATCCGGGTGAAGCCACGCAACCGGAACCGGGGCCGGGCCGTTGATCCGGATGCTCCACCACCGGGCAATCCTGCAAAAAAGGGACGATAATGATCAAGAAGATGATGGCTACGGCAGCGGTTGCGGCCTCGGTCGTGGGCATGGGTGCCGCCATGGCGCCGCAGGCGATGGCCATCGGGAACGACAACGGCGTCAACAGCGTGAACGGCAACGGCGCTGCGCAGATCTACGGCAACCAGTCCACGTACGGCAACATGAGCCCGCAGATGGCTCTGATCCAGGGCTCCTTCAACAAGCCCTGCATCGCCCTGCCGGCGAAGGCCAACGTCCAGTCGGTCCTCGCGCTCGTCAACGTCGGCGTCCAGGACATCCCGGTCCTGTCCAGCCCGCAGAACCAGCAGTGCACCGAGAACTCCACCCAGGCCAAGGGCGACGAGGCCCTCTCGCACATCCTCAGCAACATCCCGATCCTCTCCGGCAACGCCTCCGCCGGCAGCTGATCGCCCCCGCCTCCGAGGCCGCCGCACCTTCGGGTCGCGGCGGCCTCGCCGCGTACGGGCCCCCGCGGTGAACGGATCAGGCTGTGCACCCCGCACCGAGTGAATAGCGCGAAATCCGCCGTAGCCATGAATTCAGGCCGGACATCGGGGTTAATTTCCGACCGGCCGCCCACATCATGCGGTTTCTTTTTCCGCAACCGCTCGTTGTTATTTCTGCAGCGGATACGCCTCTGCGGGAAGGATCGAAATCAAATGAAGTACGAGAAGGCAGTGGTGCTGGCCGCCGGCGCTCTCATGGCCGCCGGTGCCGCCTCCCCCGCCATGGCCGACGCCGACGCCGCGGGCAAGACCGCCGGCTCCCCCGGTGTCCTCTCCGGCAACCTGCTCCAGGTTCCGGTGCACGTCCCGGTCAACGTCTGCGGCAACACCGTCAACGTGATCGCGCTGCTGAACCCCGCGTTCGGCAACACCTGCGTCAACGCCTGACGAAGCGCTTGTGCCCGCGAGGGCGAGCCTCCTCGGGGTGGCCTCGGAGTGCACGGCGGTGCACTCCGGGGCCACCTCCGATTCAGCACCGGCGTCCGCCGGTAGACAGGGAAGGACCCATGCGACAGGTACTGAGCCGACAAGTACTGGGCAAGGGGATGCTCACGGCGGCGGCCGCGTCGAGCCTGCTGTCCATCGCCACCGGCGCGGCCTACGCCCACGCCGGAGCGAGCGCCGAGGCCGCGCACTCACCGGGCGTGCTGTCCGGCAACAGCGTCTCGGTACCGATCACCTTCGCACCCAACGTGTGCGGCAACAGCGTGGACGGCGGTGCGGCGCTGAACCCCTCGATGGGGAACACCTGCGCCACCACGACCGGTTCCGACGCCGGCCCCACCTCCCAGCACGCGTACGAGCGCTACCTCAGCCCCGAGCACGCCGCGGCACTGGAGCGCCACCTCGACGAGCGGAACGCACGGCACGCCCTGCCGCAGCAGCGCCACGAGGAGCCGCGGTACGAGGCGCCGCGGTCCGGTCCGCGCCATGCGGCCCCGCGGCACGCCGCCCCGCGGCACGAGGAGCCGCGCCACGAGGAAGGCCGCGGCGGCTACGGTAGCTCCGGCGAGGAGGAGTGCGACGACCACCCCGGGTCCGTCCCGCCCCCGGCGCACCACGCGCCGCCGGCGCCGCCCCGCCCCCTGCCGGAGCCCGCCCCGGAGCCCGCGCCGGAGCCCGCGCCGGAGCCGCTCCCGGCACCCGCCCCGGCCCCGGAACCGGAGGCCCCGGCCCCGCTGCCCGCCCCGGTCGAGGAGGCCCCGGTCCCGCTCCCGGCGCCGGCACCGGTCGAGGAGGCTCCCGCCCCGGGGCCCCCGCGCGGCAGCCAGCCGGTGGAGAGGCCGGCCCCGGCCCCCCTCCCCGCGCCGGAAGCCGTCCCCCCGGCGGACCAGCCGCCGGCTGCACCCGCCGGTGACGCCCCCGTACACCTGCCGCCGGCACCCGAGTCCGCCCCGGCGCCCGCCCCCACCCCCGCGGAGGCTCCCGCCCCGGCCCCGGCGCACGTGAGCGCCCCGGTGCTCGCCGAGACCGGCGCGGGCGGGCCCGCGGCCGCGGCGGCCCTCGCCTCGGCGCTGATCCTGGGCGGCGCCATTCTGTACCGGCGCTCCCGGATCGCCTGACCCGCAATACGTCTCATCGGAAGAAATATCGGCCGGAGAATCCCTTGTCGGATTCTCCGGCCGCTGTCATGTACCCGTGCGATCGCGTTTCCGCAGGGGCCGCTGATCGTTACCCAAGGCGATAGCGGCGCGACCATCGCCGCTGACGCCTCTGCCCACGAAAAGAATGAGGATTTCGACAATGAAGCTCTCGAAGGTCGCCGCTGTCCTGGCCGGCTCCGTCGCCGCCCTCGGCGCCTCCGCCCCCGCCTTCGCCGCCGACGCACCGGCCGCCGTGCCGATGAGCCTGACCAGCGGGGTGACGGCGGTGACGGACGCGGTGAACCCCGTCTCCGAAGGATCCCCTCAGATCATCGGGGCCGCGCTGGCCGAGCAGGGCGAGGGCATCGACAAGGTCCTGGGTACCGTCCAGAAGGTCAACCAGGTCCGCAACAACGTGCCGGGCGAGGTGCTCGGCCTCGCGAACGGAGCCACCCAGGCGTCCCCCGAGCTCCTCGGCGGGGTGAAGCTCAACGGCGGCGCGCACTGAGCGGTCCGGACACGACTGCGGGCGCCACCGGCGAGGCCGGGGCGCCCACAGTCACGCGTGCACTGACGTCAGTCGTTGACGCAGATGTTGCCGAACGCGGGGTTCAGCGCACCGATGACGCTGACGGAGTTGCCGCAGATGTTCACCGGGATGTGGACCGGAACCTGGAGCAGGTTGCCGGAGAGGACACCGGGGGAACCCACGGCCGCGCCCTCGGCCGACGAGTCGGCGACGGCGGAGCCGGCGGCACCGGCCGCAGCGAGACCGGCGGTGGCCAGGACCAGGGCGGCCTTCTTGGCAGAGTTCATGGGAAGTGCACCTTCTGTTCGATGTTCTGCCCCGATTCGGGGCGCACACCGAGCGAAACGGTCCAGCTTCCCAGACGACACGGTTCCGCACACGATCAGACCTGTTCAGCTCAATAGTCGTAACCCCTGTGCGGCTCCCGATCGTTAGGGGAGGCTGCCCAGCCCGGCCCGCAGGGCCGGGAGGTCGGGGATGTCGGGGATCTCCGGCACCAGCTCCACCGGCGCGGCCGGGTCCGGCAGCGCCGGCGGGGTCAGCGGCGGCAGCGTGGGGAGCTCGATGCCCGGGATCTGCGGGAGGTCCAGGCCGGGGATCTCCGGCAGCTGGATCTCGGGGAGGTTGATCTCCGGGATGTTGAGGTCCGGCAGGGTGACGCCCGGCGGCAGCAGGCCCTTGATGGCGTCGAGGATGCCGTTCACGAGGTCGTCGACGGGTCCGGCGGCAGCGGCACGGGGGGCGGCGGTGCGCTCCGAGTCGCCGAGGGCGCTCGCCGGGGCGGCCGCGCCGAAAAGTATGGCCGCGGCGAGGGCCGACGGGACGAGGATGCGGGCGCGGGACGGCTTCGTGCGGTGCATGGGTGTTTCCTTCTCGGGTGCACGGAAGCGGACCTGAACGATCCGCTTTCTCACCCACCGTGCGAACACCTTTGACGGAGTGCAACCGGAGGGTTCGCGGCCCCGGCTCCGTACTCGCTCGTCATGCACGTCGCACGCGCTTCGGTCCGTGCTGCGTGCGGGCTTCGCGCAGGCGTCCGGAGGCTTCTCACCCGCGCCGGGGAAAACCGCGCCCCCCACAGACCGTTTGAGTGAAGCAGCGGAACCAAACCCCTGGCAGGGCAGTTGACCAGGGCGCTCCATCAGCGGGCACTCGTGCGACAGAAGGATCAAGATGTTCAAGAAGTTCATGACCGCCGCCGCGGTCTCCGCCGTTGCCATCGGCGCGGGCGCTGCGGCCGCGGCCCCGGCCATGGCCATCGGCAACGACAACGGGATCAACACCGTCAACGGCAACGGTGCCCAGCAGATCTACGGCAACCAGAAGACCCACGGCGACCTGAGCCCGCAGCTCGGCCTGGTCCAGGGCACGCTGAACAAGCCCTGCATCGGCCTGCCGGCCAAGGTCAACGCTCAGTCGATCCTCGCGCTCGTCAACGTCGGCGTCCAGGACATCAACGTCCTGTCGAACCCGCAGAACCAGCAGTGCACCGAGAACTCCACCCAGGCCAAGGGTGACGAGCCGCTCTCGCACATCCTCAGCAACATCCCGATCCTGTCGGGCAACGCCTCGGTCGGCAGCTGACCGCCTCACCCCGCGTCCTGGCGGACGACTCGAGCCCCTGAGGCCCGTGGAGCGGTGTGACGAGGGCCCCGGCAGCCTCCAGCTGCCGGGGCCCTCGCGTGCGCCGGTACGCCCGCGGGTCTTCAGGAGGTCCAGAACTCCCACCACCGGGTGAGGACCAGCATCCCGATCACCCCGGTGTGCAGCACGGGCGGCACCCAGGCGAACTCGGCGAAGAGGCCCCGCAGCGGGCCGGGCAGGGGGAGCAGGCCGGTGCGGACGGTGTGCGCGGTGACCGCCCAGAACATCACCAGGGTCGCCACCCAGGCGAGGCAGCACCACAGGCAGAGCGCGTTGATCTCGTAGAGCGACTGGGCCATCAGCCAGGAGCAGAAGCCGACGCCGAAGAACGTGCCCGCGTGCAGGCCCAGCCAGAACCAGCCACGGTAGGCGGCGCCCGCGAGGAGACCCGCGCCCACGCAGACCACGACGGCGTACGCGACCAGGCCCAGCATGGGGTTGGGGAAGCCGAAGGCCGCCGCCTGCTCGCTCTGCATCACGCTGCCGCAGGAGACGACGGGGTTGAGGCTGCAGGCGGGCTTGAAGTCCGGGTCCTCCAGCAGGAGGAACTTGTCGAGGGTGATCACCCAGGAGGCGAGCACACCGGCGGCTCCGGTGAGGACCAGCAGCCAGGCCAACCCCCTCGGGGCGGAGCCCCGTTCACCCTCGTGTCGTGTGCCGGGCCGCCCCTGCTGGCGGGGTACGCCCACTGTGTTCGTTGCCATGCCGCCCATAGTCCCGCGCTCCACCACAGAGCGGGCCGAACCGTGCTGATCCCTATGCAAGTTGACCTGAAGGGGTGGCGGGAACCCCCGTTGCTTCCCGGACGTTTTACCGAACCCCGGACGTGATGTCAGAGCCAGGGGCTACGTTGAGCTTCCGCGAAGTAACAAGCTGCGACGGCCTGGAGACCCACCTTGAGCGATCCGTACGAGACAACCGAGGCCCACCTCGATCGACTCCTGGGCCGCGCCCTCAACTCCTTCGACCTTCCGGACCGGCTGGTCGAGCGCCTCGCGACGGCGCTCGCCCACAGCTCTTCGCTCCATACCACCCACCACAGCCCGGCGACGGGCCTCTGGCGGGAGACCCGCCAGCACACCTATCTCCTGGCCGACGGCGGTTCGGTTTCGCTGTGGGAGCTGGCGTACCGGAAGGAGGGGACCCGGACCGTGCGCTTCGAGCTCTTCGCGAGCAAGGCGGAGACCTGCCTGGCCGTGACCCGGCTCTTCGGCGAGACCCCGGCCGAGGCGGCCCTGGACCCGGCGCTGCTCCCCTGCGACGAGCAAGCGGCCGACGACGCGGCGGTGCTGAGCGCGCTGCTGTCGGCCCCGGCGCCCGCGCACCGCCACCGGGAGTACACGGTCGAGCAGTCCGCCGATCACGCCCGGCGGGTGCTGCGGCGCGCGGAGAACGCGGACCGGCCCGGCGAGCCGACGGCGGAACGGCTGCGCTCGGCGTACGCGCATCACATCACCCAGGCGTTCGGCGCCCGCCACTGCACCACGGACGGGCGGGACGCCGGCTTCAGCCTGTACGAGCACGCCTTCGTCCTGCTGGACGGGGCGGAGGTCAGCCTGTGGGAGGTCGAGCACACCGCGACGCCGGACGGGCGGCACATGTGTGAGGTGTACGAGAGCGAGGCGGCCGCGCGCGAAGCCATGGAGCTGCGCGCGCGGGTGCGCTGAATCACCGCGTGGAACACCGCCGTGGAGCACCGCCGGGAACACCCCACAGAACATCGCGGGAAGCACCGCCCGTTCCCCGACGAGCGGGCGGCGCACCGGATCTCCCGGTGCGCCCTCGCGGAAACGGTGAGCCGCCGTCACCACCCGGCCCAGGTCATGGCCGTCACCGCGTGGAGGAGCCGGACAGCGGGAGGTCCAGGGGGAGTTCGCGGGTGACGTGCACCGCGGCGGGGCGCAGGTCCGAGGGGGACGGCATGGCGCTGCCGGGCAGCTGGACCGCGGCCGCCCCGTGGGCGAGGGCCGAGGCCAGGGCCGGAGCGCCGGTGCCTCCCGCGATCAGGAAGCCGGCCAGGGAGGCATCGCCCGCGCCGACGTCGCTGCGGACCGGGTCCACCGGCGCGGTGCCGTAGAAGGTGCCCTCGGCGGAGACCAGCAGCTGGCCGTCCGCGCCGAGGGAGGCCAGTACGGCGCCCGCGCCCAGCGAGCGGAGTTCCTCCGCGGCCTTGACCGCGTCGGCCAGGGTGGCCAGGGGACGGCCGACGGCTTCCGCCAGCTCCGCCGCGTTCGGCTTGACCAGGTCCGGCCGGGCCGAGAGGGCCGCGGTCAGGGCCGGGCCGGAGGTGTCCACGGCGACGCGGGCGCCCGCCTCGCGGGCCCGGGCGACCACGTCGGCGTACCACCGGGGCGCGAGGCCGGGGGGAAGGGTGCCGCAGCAGGCGATCCAGGCGGGGTGGCCGTCGCAGGTGCGGACGGTGTCCAGCAGCAGCGCGGACTCGGCCGCGGAGAGCGTCGGGCCGGCCGAGTTGACCTTGGTGAGGGTGCCGTCCGCCTCGACGAGGGTGACGTTGGAACGGGTCCGGCCGCCGATCGAGACCGCCGTGACGTCCACGCCCTGCGCGCCCAGGAGTTCGGCGAGCAGCGTGCCCGGTGCGCCGCCCAGGGGGAGCACCGCCGTCGTGCGGAACCCGGCGGCCGCCACCGCGCGGGAGACGTTGACGCCCTTGCCGCCGGGGTCGACCCGGTCGGCGGTGGCGCGCAGCACCTCTCCGCGGTCCAGCGAGGGGACCTCGTAGGTCCGGTCGAGGGAGGGGTTGGGGGTGACGGTGAGGATCATACGAGCACGACTTCCGTACCGGCGGCGACGATCGCCGCCTCGTCAGCGGGGGCGAGCCCCGTGTCCGTGATGAGCAGGTCCACCTCCGCGAAGGAGGCGAAGCACGCGAAGTGCTCCTGTCCGGCCTTCGCGGAGTCGGCGAGGAGGACGACCCGGCGGGCCGCGGCGATCGCGGCCCGTTTGACGGCGGCCTCCGCGAGGTCGGGGGTGGTGAGGCCGCGCCCGGCCGTGAAGCCGTTGGTCGCGAGGAAGAGGACGTCGGCCCGGATCTCGGCGTAGGCGCGCAGGGCCCAGGCGTCCACGGCGGCGCGGGTGCGGTGCCGGACGCGGCCGCCGACGAGGTGGAGGTCGATGCCGGTGTGGCCGGCGAGGCGGGCGGCGACGGGCAGCGCGTGGGTGACCACGGTGAGCGCGGCCTCCAGCGGGATCCCGGCCGCGAGGCGGCCCACGGTGCTGCCGGCGTCGAGGACCACGCTGCCGCCGTCGGGGAGTTCGGTCAGGGCCGCGGCCGCGATGCGGTCCTTCTCGTCGGCGGCGGTGGCCTCGCGCTCGCCGAGGTCCGGCTCGAAGTCGAGACGGCCGGCCGGTATGGCCCCACCGTGCACCCGGCGGACCAGGCCCGCCCGGTCGAGGGCGGTGAGGTCGCGGCGTACGGTCTCGGCGGTGACCTGGAACCGGTCGGCCAGGGAGAGCACCTCGACCCGGCCCGCCTCGCGGGCGAGGCGGAGGATCTCCTGCTGACGCTCCGGTGCGTACATGGGGGGTCGGGTCCGTCCGTGAGGGGGCTCGGCATGCCCGGTTCTGTGGCTTGCTCTCCACCGTACGGCGTCATGGCCCTAAAACAAAACAAACGGGCATGTCCGCCAACAAAAGCGGACATGCCCGGTGCAAGGGTCACACGGCGGGGCTATCCGGCGGGGACCTTCTCGGGGGCGAGGCCGGCCGCCTCGGGGCCGCCCTCCCGCTGAGCGGGCGGGAGCTGCCGGCGCGGCAGCATGAACATCACCGCGAAGATCACGACCAGGACCGCCACCACCCACCACAGCGCACCGCGGAAGGCCTCCACGTAGTGGGCGCCGGGGACGCTCTCGTTGTCGATCAGGCCGAAGAAGACCACGGAGGTGAGGCCGAGGCCCAGGGCGTTGCCCATCTGGCCGGTGGTGTTGATCAGGCCGGAGGCGGAACCGGCGTGCTCGCGCGGCACCTCGGAGAGGACGGTGTCGGTGAGCGGGGCCACGATCAGGCCCATGCCGACGCCCATGACCACCAGCGGGAGCGCCATCTGCCAGGAGGTGATGCCCATGCCGTAGTGCTCCGACTCCCAGATGTAGAGGAGCAGGCCCGCGGCCATGGTCAGGGCCCCCGCCTGCAGCACCTTGCGCCCGAAGCGCGGGACGAGCTTCTGTACGGAGATGCCCGCGGCGGCCGAGACGGCGATGGAGAACGGGATGCCGGTGGTGCCGGCGCGCAGCGCGCTCCAGCCGAGGCCCATCTGCATGTACAGCGTCCAGACCAGGAAGAAGATGCCGGTCGCGATGCCGAAGGTCAGCTGGACGGCGATGCCGCCCGCGAAGCTCTTGACCTTGAAGAGGGAGAGCTCCACGAGCGGGGAGCCATCCTTCTTGATCTTGTACTTCTCGTACGCGATGAAGCCGGCGAAGACGAACGGCGCACCGGCCATGCAGAGGAAGCCCCACAGCGGCCAGCCGTGCTCGCGGCCCTGGGTGAGCGGGAAGATCAGCATGACCAGGGCCAGAGTGGCGAGGACCACGCCGACCAGGTCGAGGCGCAGGGCCTGCGGGGCCTTGGACTCGGTGATGAACTTGCGGCCCAGGATCACTCCGGCGATGCCGACCGGCAGGTTGATCAGGAAGATCGGGCGCCATTCGAGGCCGAAGAGGTTCCACTGGGTGAGCAGCGCGCCGAGCATGGGGCCGGAGACCGCGCCGAGGCCGACGATCGCGCCGAACATGCCGAAGACCTTGCCCCGCTCGTGCGGCGGGAAGGTGACGTGGATGATCGCCAGGACCTGCGGGACCATCATGGCCGCCATGGCGCCCTGGAGGAGGCGGGAGGCGACGAGCATGCCCGGGTCGGCGGCGATGCCGCAGAGCAGCGAGGCGACGGTGAAGCCGGCGATGCCGACGAGGAAGAGGCGCTTGCGGCCGTAGATGTCACCGAGACGGCCGCCGGTGATCAGGCCGGCGGCGAACGCGAGGGCATAGCCGGCGGTGATCCACTGGATCGCACTCGTGGAGGCGCCGAAGCCGCCGCGCATGCTGGGTATCGCGATGTTGACGATCGTGACGTCGACCAGGTCCATGAAGGCCGCGGTCATCACGATGGCGAGCGCCAGCCAGCGGCGGCGGTCGGCGGGCGATCCGCTGCCCTGCCCGGCCGGGTCCTCGGGGGCGGCGCCGGGTATGTGGCCCGGGTCCGGTGCTGCGGCCGCGGCCTTGTCCCGCTCTTCTCGTACGGGCCCGTTCTCTCTTTCGGGCGATGTCCTGGACGTCTCGGTGCTCATGGAGAGAAACCTAGACGGCATGTAGGTCCGTCCGTGTCCTATTTCGCTGGCAACCTGGATTCATGACCGACACCCCGGCACGGCTGCTGTCCCTGCTGTCCCTCCTCCAGACCCCCCGCGAATGGCCCGGGAGCGAGCTGGCGGACCGGTTGGGGGTGAGCGCCCGCACGATCCGGCGGGACATCGAGCGGCTCCGGGACTACGGGTACCCGGTGGAGGCCACGCTCGGCGCGGAGGGAGGCTACCGGCTGGTGGCGGGGGCCGCGATGCCGCCGCTGCTCCTCGACGACGAGGAGGCGGTGGCGATCGCGGTGGGATTGCGGGCCGGGGCCGGGCATGCGATCGAGGGGGTCGAGGAGGCCTCCGTACGGGCGCTGGCGAAGCTGGAGCAGGTCCTGCCCTCGCGGCTGCGGCGGCGGGTGAGCGCGCTCCAGTCGGCCACGGTCGCGCTGACGCGCGGGGACGGGGCGAGCGTGGACCCCCGGACGCTGACGACGATGGCCTCGGCGGTGGCCGGCCCGGAGCGGCTGAGGTTCGCGTACCGGGCGCGGGACGGGGCGGACTCCAAGCGACTGGTGGAGCCTTACCGGCTGGTCAGCACGGGCAGCCGGTGGTACCTGATGGCCTACGACCTGGAGCGGGAGGACTGGCGGACCTTCCGGGTGGACCGGGTGAGCGAGCCGTTCGCGACCGGGGCGCGGTTCGCGCCGCGGGTTCTGCCGATGGATGCGGAGGCGTTCGTGCGCAAGGGGCTGCGGGGCGGCGAGACGTACCCGGTGGACGTCACCCTGGGGGCCGGTGCGGCGGAGCTGCCGCAGTGGCTGCGGGACCGGGAGCACGACCTCGTGGAGACGGCGGACGGGATGCGGGTCCGCTTCGAGACGGGCGAGCCGCCGGAGTGGCTGGCGGCCCGGCTGGCCCTGACCGGCCTGACCTTCACCGTGCACTCCCCGCCGGCCCTGTCGTCGGCGGCCGCCGACCTCGGCGCCCGCCTCTCGGCCGCGCCCGGCACCCGGTAGGAGGGAGCCCCGGCGCCTGGGGGGGATAGGCGCCGGGGCTCGTACAGGGGGGGGGTGGGACTCGTACCGCGGGAGCGGCTCGTGCCGGGGGCCGCGTACCGGAGGGGCCCCGGGGGCCCGTCAGGCCACGGCGTCGAAGCCGGTGTCGCGGGCCATGCGCTTCAGCTCCAGCAGGGCGTGCTTCTCGATCTGGCGGATCCGCTCGCGGGTCAGTCCGTGCTGCTTGCCGACCTCGGTGAGGGTCCGCTCGCGGCCGTCCTCGATGCCGTACCGCATCTTGATGATCGAGGCGGTGCGCTGGTCGAGCTTGCCCAGCAGGTCCTCCAGCTCCTCGCTGCGGAGCAGCGACAGGACGGACTGCTCGGGGGAGATCGCGGAGGTGTCCTCCAGGAGGTCCCCGAACTGGGTGTCGCCGTCGTCGTCCACCGACATGTTGAGGCTGACCGGGTCGCGGGCCCAGTCCAGTACGTCGCCGACGCGCTTCTCCGTCGAGTCGAGCGCGGCGGCGATCTCCGCGTGCTCCGGGTCCCGGCCGTTCTCGCGGTTGAACTCGCGCTGGATCCGGCGGATCCGGCCGAGCTCCTCGACGAGGTGGACGGGGAGGCGGATGGTGCGGGACTGGTCGGCGATGGAGCGGGTGATGGCCTGGCGGATCCACCACGTCGCGTACGTGGAGAACTTGAAGCCCTTCGCGTAGTCGAACTTCTCGACGGCGCGGACCAGGCCGGCATTGCCCTCCTGGATGAGGTCGAGGAGCGGCAGGCCGCTGCGCGGGTAGCGGCGGGCGACGGCCACGACGAGGCGGAGGTTGGAGCGGATGAAGACTTCCTTGGCGCGCTCGCCCTCCGCTGCCAGCGCCTCCAGCTCTTCGCGCGCGGGGCCCGGCGCGCCGTCCTCGCGGACCTCGGGCTCCAGGGCGCCGTCGAGGAGCTGCTGGGCGTACACGCCCGCCTCGATGATCTGGGAGAGCTCCACTTCCTTGGCGGCGTCGAGCAGCGGGGTACGCGCGATCTCGTCCAGGTACATGCCGACCAGGTCGCGGTCTGCGATCTCCCCGCCCACAGCGCGGGCGCTGCTCGTGGACTGACGACGGGCGACGGCGCGGGTTGCCATGCGTGCTCCCTAGCGATGAGTTCGGTCGCGGTGCGGCTGCCGGACGGCCGCCAGTGGTGCGGCGGTACGTCCCTGGACACTCTCCCGAGTGCCCGCTTCCGAAGGAAACAACGACTGGAATCGGGACAGAATTCCCACGTTGCCCCCTCTTTGTCGAGATCTTGCAGTATCCTGCCCCGCCGCGAGACGGGGCCGGATCCTGCGTGAATCCGCAGAGGTGCAGGTCAGGCCCGGGTGGGAGGCGGTCGGCCATCCTCACAGGGATGCGGAACCACCGCGTCCATGAGACAGCCGTCACACGTGACACAACAGTCCCTGCCCGGGAACGGCGCCGGTACCGGCGTCTGCGGGTGCGCTCCCACCCTGAAGACGGCCCGGGGCCGGTTCCGGTTGCCTGGACTGACGATCGAATGACCGGATATGCGGCAAGTATCCTTGCTGTCCGGAACGACTCCCCCATCGGCCGCGCCCCCGGCCGGTGGCCGCCCGGGCCCGCTACCCGAACTGCACGGAGCGCTTCGACAGGCCCATCCAGAAGCCGTCCACCGCGTCGCGGCGGGCACCGAGGTCCCCGGAGGCCTCGGCCGCGCCGAGGGTGACGAAGAGCGGGGCGAAGTGTTCCGTACGGGGGTGGGCCAGGCGGCCCGAGGGCGACCTGGCCTGGAAGTCGATCAGGGCGTCCAGGTCCCCGGCCACCAGCGCCTCGTGCCCCCACGCGTCGAACTCCGCCGACCAGGCGGGCACGCCCGCATGCCGCAGCGCCGCCAGGTTGTGGGTGAAGAAGCCGCTGCCGACGATCAGCACCCCCTCGTCGCGCAGGGGCGCCAGCTTGCGCCCCAGGTCCATCAGGCGGCGGGGGTCCAGGGTCGGCAGGGAGATCTGGAGGACCGGTATGTCCGCCTCGGGGAACATCTCGACCAGCGGCACGTACGCGCCGTGGTCGAGCCCGCGCCCGGGCAGGTCCTGCACCGGGGTGCCGGGGGCCCGTAGCAGCGCCCGCACCGAGGCGGCGAGCCCCGGGGCGCCCGGGGCCCCGTAGCGCACCTCGTAGTAGTGCTCGGGGAAGCCCCAGAAGTCGTGGACCAGCGGGACGGGTTCGGTGGCGCCGAGGGCGAGCGGGGCCTCCTCCCAGTGGGCGGAGACCATCAGGATCGCGGCGGGTCGGGGCAGGGACGCCGACCAGGCGGCCAGCTCGCCCGGCCAGAGCGGGTCGTCGGCGAGCGGCGGGGCACCGTGGCTGAGGTAGAGCGCCGGCATGCGGGCGGGGACGGGGATCATGGGGCGCTCCTCGGTCGTCGGTACGGGGAGGCCTCACACGACCGACCCCGCCTCGTTCAAATTTGAACAAGGCGGGGTCGTCAGTCATTCCCGGGAGCCGGAGCCGCCCGTCAGTGGGCGATCACCGGGACCTTGAGTTCGGCCTCCGCGGAGCCCTGGGCGACCGGCCCGCCACCGCCCGGGCGGCCGGTGTTGATCAGGGTCAGGGCGATGGCCGAGCTGGCGACCAGGATGCCGACCGCCCACCAGATCGCGGAGGCGTAGCCCTCGACCATGGCCTGGGCCTGGATCAGCTGCGCGGCCGCACCGCCCCCGGCGCTCTCCGCCGCGTGGTCCGCCAGGTACGCGGTGGTCGCCGAGGCGGCGATGGTGTTCAGCAGCGCGGTGCCGATGGCTCCGCCGACCTGCTGCGAGGTGTTGACCATGGCGGAGGCCACTCCGGCGTCGGCCGGGTCCACCCCGTGCGTGGCCAGGGACATGGCCGGCATGAACGCCGTGCCCATGCCGAGACCCAGGAGCAGCTGCGCCGGCAGGATCAGCGCCGGGTACGAGGAACCGACCTCCAGCTGGGTCAGCATCAGCATGCCGAGGGCTGCGACCAGGAAGCCGGGGCCCATCAGCAGGCGCGGCGCGACCCGGGTCATCAGGCGGGCGCCGATCTGGGTGGAGCCCGCGATCATGCCCACGATCATCGGCAGGAAGGCGAAGCCGGTCTTGACGGGCGAGAAGCCCTTCACGATCTGGAGGTAGTAGGTGAGGAAGAGGAACAGGCCGAACATCGAGATGACGGCCAGGCCGAGCGAGAGGTAGACGCCGCCGCGGTTGCGCTCCAGCAGGACGCGGAGCGGCAGCAGCGGGGACTTCACCCGGGCCTCGACGAAGACGAAGGCCGCCAGCAGCGCCGCCGAGGCGAGGAACATGCCCACGGTCACGCCGTCCGACCAGCCCGCGGACTCGGCGCGGGTGAAGCCGTACACCAGGGCGACGAGACCCAGCGTGGACAGGAGCACCCCGGGGATGTCGAGCGGCGCACGGTTGCGGCCGCCGGAGGGCTCGCGGATGACCAGCCAGGCACCCACGGCCGCGACGATCGCGAACGGGATGTTGACGAAGAAGGTCCAGCGCCAGTTGAGGTACTCGGTGAGGAAGCCGCCGAGGATCAGGCCGACGGCGCCGCCGCCGCCCGCGATCGCACCGTAGATTCCGAAGGCCTTGGCGCGCTCCTTGGCGTCGGTGAACATGACCGCCAGCAGCGACAGGGCCGCCGGTGCGAGCAGCGCGCCGAAGGCACCCTGGAGGGCGCGGGCGCCCAGCATCATGGCCTCGCCGTTCGCGGCGCCGCCGAGCGCGGAGGCCAGGGCGAAGCCGACGAGGCCGACGACGAAGGCGTTCTTGCGGCCCCACTTGTCGGCGATGCGGCCGCCGAAGAGGAGCAGTCCGCCGAAGGCCAGCGCGTACGCGGTGATGACCCACTGGCGGTTGCCGTCCGAGATGCCCAGGTCGGTCTGGGCGGAGGGCAGGGCGATGTTCACGATGGTGGCGTCGAGGACGACCATCAGCTGGGCCAGGGCTATGAAGACGAGCGCCTTCCAGCGGCTGGGGTCCGCAGCCGGCGGCGAGGTCGCGGCTGTTTTTGGCATGAGGGTACCCACTTCACTGTGCGGAATGACTGAAATAACCGAAAAAAGATACGTAAGACGCCTGGCTGGGTCATGTGGTTTTCCGTCTCAGCCCGTCGAAGGTGGCGGGCGAGCCGGGCAGTACGGAAGGGGCCGGGGCCCGCAACCCGTCCAGGAACAGCTGGAGGTGACGGTGGGCGAAGCGGTCCGCTTCGGGGCAGCCGGTGCCCGGCAGGGGGCGGCTGAGCTGGGACAGGGCGACCATCAGATCGCCGACGCCGATGTCCGTGCGGATCAGCCCGGCCTCCTGGCCGGCGGCCAGCATGGTCCCGACGGACTCCTCCAGGACCTCGCGCGCGTCGTGGAGTTCGGGATGGTCCCGGTCGAAGCCGTCGCCGAGCATCGGGCACAGCGCGCCGATGCGCTCGTCCGCGGCGGCGTGCGTGAACCGGCACAGCGCGGCGAAGGCGTCGGCCTCCTCCGCGAGGGCCGCCCGGGCCGTGGCCGTGACCCGGCCCATGACGAACAGCACGACGTGGTGGACGAGGGTGCACCGGTCGGGGAAATGGCGGTACAGCGTGGCGTTGCCGACCCCGGCCCGGCGGGCGACCTCGTCGAAGGGGGCGTTCGGGCCGAACTCGACGAACAGCTCACGGGCCGCCACCAGGATGCGCTCGCGGTTGCGCAGGGCGTCGGCCCGCGGCCGCGGCACGCGCCCGGGGGCGCCCGCGTCCACGGGGTGCGCCAGGGCGCACGCGGCGGCCGGCGCGCCCGCTGCGGTGTCGCTCGAGCTCTTCATTCCCGGGGCCTCCCTGGCGGCACGTACGGCCCGCCCAAACGGGGAGCCGGTCCCCACTTCGCGGGACTCACGTACAAACGGGGAACCTCTCCCCGGTTATTTCACCCCTCCGTGTGACCTGGGTCATAACGGTGTTCACGTTCGGCCTCTCCCGGCGCGCGGGCGCGTCGCAGCCGTCGGAGGGTGGGCGGACAGAGCGCAGACCGGGACCGGCCGGCTGCCGCGGACTCGAGGGCGATCTCCATGCCGCAGACCCGCCACCGGATACGCACACCCCGCCGCACCAGCGCGTACATCGGCCTGACCGCGCTGGCGCTCGGCGTCACGGCGACCGCGAGCACGGGGATATCCAGCCGCGGGCACTCGGCCGCCGGACCGGGGGCCACCACCGCCGAATCGGCGCTCGCGCCCTGCCGGATCGCCGGCACGATGGGCGTACAGATGTCCGAGGGTCTGCCGACACCGCCCGGATACTCCCGCTCCACCGGCGAGGTCCGCGCACTGAACCTGATGATCGACTTCCCCGACGCCAAGGGCGAGGGCACGGCCCTGGACCGGATGGCGGAGTTCTTCCCCCAGACCGCCGACTGGTTCCGGACCAGCTCCTACGGCCGGCTCACCTACCGGGCCGAGGCCCCGATAAAGACCTGGCTGCGCATGCCCATGCCGTTCGCGGCGTACGGCATCGAGCGCGGGTCCCCGTACGAGCCCGGCTACCGGCAGCTCGTCGAGCACATCGCGAAGGCCGCCGACTCCGAGGTGGACTTCAGCCGGTACGACCTGGTCAACGTCCTGGTCACGCCGAACGCCGGGCCGTCCGCCCTGGACACCGTCCTGTCGGTGACCTTCTCCGGGAACAGCGAGGCGCCCGTCGCCGACGGCGTGCCCCTCGCCAACACCTCCTTCGTCTACAGCCGCCAGGACGACGGCTCCGGCACCTACCGGGAGACCGGCTTCCGGGTGCTCCCGCACGAGAACGGGCACGTCTTCGGGCTGCCCGACCTGTACACCTCCGAAGGCGGGGGCGCCGTCGGGCACTGGGACATCATGAGCGAGGACTGGGGCGCCAACAACGACCTGCTGGGCTGGCACAAATGGAAGCTGGGGTGGCTGGACGGTACGCAGATCAGCTGCGCCTCGAAGTCCGGCCCCAGTGACCACGTCCTGTCCCCGCTCGCCGTCGGCGGCGGCACGAAGCTGGCCTTCGTCCCCCTGTCGGAGAGCGCCGGCTACGCGGTGGAGGTGCGCACCCAGGCCGGGAACGACGAATCCGTCTGCAAACCCGGCGTCCTCATCTACAAGGTGGACTCCGACGTGGACACCGGGCAGGGTCCGGTGACCGTCTCGGACAGCACGGGCGCGAGCGGCGGCTGCACCCGGCGGCCCAACGTCCACGCGGAGCTGTCGGACGCCCCGTTCCGGCCGGGCGAAACCTTCACCGACGAGAAGGCGGGCATCAGCGTCTCGGTGGTGGGCGAGCTGCGCAACGGCAGCTTCCAGGTCCGGATCATCCGCCCCTGACGGCGGCCGCGCCAGGGGCGCGGACCAGCCGCGGCCGGCCCGGAACGGGGCGCCCGTACCGGGCAGTCGGCGTTCCCCCGGACCCCGGAGGCGGATGAAATAGCATGCGGCGCATGATTCCTTCAGAGAACACCGATCCGTTCAGGATCAGTATTCCGCAATCCGATCTGGACGATCTCCACGAACGCCTGGACCGGACCCGGTGGCCCGAGGAAATTCCCGGAGCGGGATGGACGTACGGGATACCGGGGGATCACCTGAGGGAATTGGTGCACTATTGGCGGCACACGTACGACTGGCGGGCCGCCGAAGCGAAACTGAACGAATGGCCTCAATTCACGACGGTGATCGACGGGGCCCACCTCCACTTCGCGCACATCCGATCCCCGGAGCCGGACGCGACGCCGCTGCTCATGACGCACGGATGGCCCGGCTCGATCGTCGAGTTCACCGACGTCGCCGGCCCGCTCACGGACCCCGCCGCCCACGGCGGCGACCCCGCGGACGCCTTCCACCTGGTCCTGCCGAGCATTCCCGGCTTCGGGTTCTCCGGGCCGACCCGCGAGCCCGGCTGGGAGTTCCGCCGCGTCGCGGCCGCATTCGCCGAGTTGATGGACCGGCTGGGATACGCACGGTACGGGGTCCAGGGAGGCGACTGGGGCGCGGCCGTTTCGCGCGAGATCGGCCGCACCCGGCCCGAGGTCATCGGCGTGCACCTGAACCTGATCCCGAATTCCTGCATGACGGAGGAACCGGGCGACCTCTCGGACCTGTCCCCGGAACAGGCGGACCGCACCCGGGAATCCTGGGAACGCTTCAAGGAATGGACGCGGGACAAGCAGGGGTACGCGGACATCCAGTCCACCCGCCCCCAGACCCTCGCCTACGGGCTGACGGACTCCCCCGTCGCCCAACTCGCCTGGATAGCCGAGAAGTTCCACGAGTGGACGGACGGCCCCGTCGACCGCGACCTCCTGCTCACGAACGTGATGCTGTACTGGCTCACCGGCACCGCCGGCTCCTCGGCCCGCCTCTACTACGAGCGGGCGCACGCCGCTTACCGGGGCCTGCCGCCCGAGCCGTCGAAGGCACCGACCGCCCTGGCCCACTTCCCCAAGGAGAACTTCGTCCTCCTGCGACACATCGCCGAGCGGACGGACAACATCGTCCGGTGGACCGAACACGACCGGGGCGGCCACTTCGCGGCCATGGAGCAACCCCAGTTCCTGGTCGGTGACATCCGCGCCTTCTTCCGCTCCCTCTGACCCGCCTCCCGGCCCGCCGGGGCGGGGGCCGTGGATCACAGATGCGGATCAAGCACCACCCGCTACACTGTCCGCGGTGGCTCGGCCTCTTCCGCCGCGCCGCCGCAGCACTGCCTTCGTAGCTCAGGGGATAGAGCACGGCTCTCCTAAAGCCGGTGTCGCAGGTTCGAATCCTGCCGAGGGCACGTTCCGAGGGTCCTCGGCCGCATGCGGCCGGGGGCCCTCTTCGCGTGGCGGGGCCGGCGCCCGCCCGGGCCGTCACGGGAGCCGGGGCTGCCGGGGCTGCGAACCCGGGCCCGGCTGCGTCCACGCCGGCCGCGGAGCCGGCTGGGCGGGGAGCGTGACGCGGGCCTCGGCGCCGCCCGACGGCGGGTTGCGGAAGGTGAGGGTCGCGCCGAGCGCCCGGGCCTGGCCGTGGGCGATCGTCAGACCCAGGCCGTGGCCCTTGTTCATGCCCTCCGTACGGAACCGCTGCGGGCCGGTGCTCAGCAGGTACTCGGGATAGCCCGGTCCCGCGTCGGCCACGGTCACCACGGCCCCGTCCACCGTGACCGTCACGGGGGCCGCACCGTGCCGGTGGGCGTTGACGATCAGGTTGCCCAGGATCCGCTCCAGCCGGCGCCGGTCCGTCTCTGCCCTGAGCCGGAAGAGCACCACCAGCTCGGTCGCGGTGCCGGAGCCGCGGATCGCGCGCGCCGCCAGCTCCGCCACGTCGTACGAGTCCAGCTCCACCCGCTCGCTGCCCGTGTCCAGCCGCGATATCTCCAGCAGGTCCTCGGTCAGCGAGCGCATCGCCTGCACCCGGTCCCGTACCAGCTCGGCCGGACGGCCCGGCGGCAGGAGTTCCGCGGCCGCGTTCAGGCCGGTCAGCGGAGTGCGGAGTTCGTGGGCGACGTCCGCCGTGAACCGCTGTTCCGATTCGAGCTTGCACTGGAGCGTCGAGGCCATCGTGTCCAGGGCCTCGGAGACCGCCGCCACCTCGTCCTTGCTCCGCGAGGCGTCGTTCACCCGCGCGTCCAGGTCTCCCCCGCTGATCCGGCGGGCCACCTGAGCGGTCAGGTGCAGCCTGCGGGTGATGCGGGTGACGCCGAAGGCTCCGATGAGGAGGGTGCCGCCGATGGCCAGCACCGAGGAGCCCAGGATGGCGCGGTCCAGGTCGGCGATGATCCGCTCGCTGGCGGTGAAGTCGACCGAGGCGGCTATCGCGGTGTCGGCGTCGGCGGGACCCGCCGCCCACATCGCGGAACGGCCCCGGTGCTCGCCGACGGCCGTGGCGCGTCTGCCGCTCACCGCCAGCGCGCGCAGCTCCGGCGGCAGGCCGACGGGGTCGATGCCCTCGCCGCGCGGCAGGCGCGCGCCGGTCTCGTACGCCTTGACGGCCCGGTCCAGCTTGGCCAGCGCCTTCTCCCGCGCGGTGCCGACGGTCTGCTGGGTCATGGCGCTGTGCACGAGGCCGCCGAGGAGCGCGGCGAGCCCGCAGCACATGAGGGTGATGAAGACGGCCGTCTTCCAGGTCAGCGTCGCCGTCCAGGCGGGCAGGAGCATCAGCGCGGCTCCGAGGGGCGGCGGACGGTCTCCATCAGCCGGGGCACCATGGCCTGCTGCTCGGGGAACCACGTCCACACGTCGCGGCTCTCGGTCCCCGGGAAACTGGTGGTGGACTGGATGATCAGATCCCGTTCCGTCAGCTGCACGTCGATGACGCGAGCGGTCGTTTCCATGATCCTGAGCAGCTTGCCGTCGTCGGCGGTGTAGACGCGGAGGTTCAGGCGGTGCCCGGGCAGCTCCACACCGACGATCAGCTCATCCCGGCCGTTGCCGGTCAGGTCACGGTAGTGCGCGGGCCTCAGCGAGCATCCCGCGGCCTCGGGGTCCTCGCACCCGCGCAACGCCGCACCCAGCTCGCCCCCGTCGCCGGGCCGCGCGGCGCCCGACCGCAGGTCGGCCCTGAGCACGTCCACCGGCCGGACGTCCCGCAGCGCGCCCCCGCGCACGTCGATGCCCGCGACCCCGGCGGGCCCGTCGGGCCGCCGCTCCTCGTCCGGCTCGGGCGGGGCCGGGGGCCGCTCGGGCCACAGCCGGTGCGGGCCCTGGGCGCGGGCCGCGGGGCGGCCCTGGTCCGCTGCCTGGAGGCTGCCGACGGCGTCACAGCCGGCCAGCGGGAGGGCCGCGGCGGGGATCAGCAGCAGGAGCAGGAGGGCGGGCAGGAGGGCGGGCAGGCGCCCGGCTGCCTTCTTGGACTTCACGCGGTCATTCCACCAGGTCGGCGCAGAAGATCACATTATTCGTGGGGTGGGTTACCAGGACCGTGCGTGGGCGTGGGCCGTCCGTCGACGGTGTGAGGGTCGTCCGGCCGCTCCCCCGCGAAGACGTCGGGACCCGGCCCGCGGGCACCCCCGCCGCGGGCGGACGAAAGCCCTCCCGGCGTGAGCCGGAAGGGCCGGTACCACCGCGGACCCGCCTCCCGGCAGGGTCAGCTGAGGCCTCTGCTGCGCTCGCCGATCCGGTCGCCCTGCGGAGTGCCGGCCCGCTTGAGCGCGGCCTTGGTGTGCGCCCCGCCCTTGACCTTGGTCCGTACGGGACCCTCGAAGCCGTGACCCTGCGTGCGCGGCGGCTGGATCGGCTCCTGCGCCTTCGCGATGACCGCCCGGACGTCCTGCTTCTGCTCTTTGCTCATCCCGTCGTCAACTCCCTCGGGAAGCACCCAATCGGACTACTGGGATCGTATGCATATATAGGGAACAACGCACCCGGACCGGAGCGTAAAGAATTCCCGATCAAGGCCGGGGATCAAGGCCGGGGATCACGGGCGGGGAGGAACCGGCCGCACCGGGGGACCGAGCACCTGGTGGACCAGCTCCTCCGGGCAGGGCGTCCCCCGCGGCAGCTGGTACTTCGCCGCCACCCGGTACTCACCCGGCGCCGGTGCCAGCAGTTCCGTCCACACGTCGCCCGCCGCGTCCGGAACGGCCTTGAACAAGCACCCGGAGGTGTTCTCGTACTCCTTCGGCAGCGTGCCCGCCGTCCCGCCGTCGCTGCGCGCCTTCGACGCGAGGGTCTCCTGCGGCGGGGGGACGGGCTTGCCCGCCCCGTCCACCAGCCCCAGCCACGGCGAGTGCGGGATCCGCACCAGCACCCGGCCGGCCTCCTTCACGTCGATGACCATCCGGTCCGCCCCGGCCCGCACCACGGTCGCGGGCCCGGCCACCAGGTTCGTCGGCTCGTGGACCTTGAACAGCTGCCAGTTCGCGTCGCCCCACACCTGCTGGAGGTACGGCAGCCCCTCCCGCACCAGCTTCGCCTCGTCCTTGCCCCCCGAATCGGGTGTGTCGGCGGGCAGCACCACGTAGTGCACGGCCCAGCGCTCCAGCCAGGTCCGGTAGCTGTCGGCGGTGAGGGTGTCGTCGTAGAAGAGCGGGTTCCGCTCCAGGTCCGCCTGCCGGTTCCAGCCCCGCGCGAGGTTCACGTACGAGGGGAAGGCCGAGGACTCCCGGTGGCTGCTGGCCGGCACCACCTCGACCCGGCCGCGCTCGGCCCCCGCCTTCTGCAGCTGGTCCACGAGCGGCGCCAGCTCCCGGCTCCAGGCGGCCATCGGGGTCGTGCGCACGATGTCCGTGACGCTGTTGGTGGTGATCCAGACGTTCAGCCCCACGAAGGCCAGGAGCACCGCGTACCAGCGGCGCGAGCGGGGCACCTCGTACGGGAGGGCCGCCAGCAGCACGGCCCCGCCGAAGAGCATGACCAGCCGGGTGACGTTCGAACCCACCTGGGAGTCGATCGCCCAGGTCAGGAAGGTACCGAAGGCGTAGACGGCCGCAGCGATCCGGACCGTCTTCCACCGCTTCGGCACGAGGAAGAGGATCAGCAGCGCGAACACGAACGGCAGCCACGCCGAGCCCAGCTTCATCGGCTGGGTCCCGGAGAACGGGAACAGCCAGGCCGACAGTCCGACCACGGCCGCCGGCGCCAGGCCCAGCGCGTACGCACCCGGCCGCCGCCCGCTCAGGAACAGCGCGGCCGCGATCACCCCCAGGAACAGCCCCGCGACCGGGCTGGAGGCCGTCGCGAGCGCGGCCAGCGGCGCCGCCGCGGCGGCCTTGGCCCACCGCCGCGCGGCCCACTTGCGCGGCCAGCAGAAGACGGCGGCCACCGCGCCGAGCGCGAACATCACGCCGAGGCCGAAGGTCACCCGGCCCGACAGGGCGTTGCACAGCAGCCCGAACACCCCGGCCAGGGCGGGCCACAGCGGCTCGCGCACGGCCCCCCGGCAGCGCGTCAGGACCAGTGCGAGCAGCCCGGCCGAGACCGTACCCGCGATCATCATCGTGGTCCGGACACCGAGCACGTGCATCAGGTACGGCGAGACCACGCTGTACGAAACCGGGTGCATCCCGCCGTACCACGCGAGGTTGTACGCCGAGTCGGGATGGCGCCCGACGAACTCGGCCCAGGCGTCCTGCGCGGCGAGGTCGCCGCCGCTGTTGGCGAAGCTGAAGAACCAGAGGACGTGCAGCACGGCGGCCAGGGCGGTGGCCACGGCCACCGGATGCCGCAGGGCCCACCACAGGGCACGAGCCCGTATGCCGGGGGCGGCCCCGGGGGCACCACCGGGCACCTCGCCGGGACCGTCGGGCGTCGCCGACGGGCTCCGCGTCCCGACCGGGACCTGCCTGCGGCCCTGCTGCTCAGCGGTGGTCACTGCCGCACTCCCCAACACCTGATTCCGCCCACGCGTCCCCTTTGCCAAGACGCGCGCCGGCGCCCCGGGGTTGTGCCCGGGGCGCCGGTCCCACGATCCCATCGGAGGTCAGCCGACGCGCGTCAGCTTGCTCCCGACACCCGGCGCCGCCAGATCGCTCTGCAGCGCCACCGGCACCTTCACCTGACTGGCCCCCTCACCGACGGTCAGCAGGCCGATCTCGGTGCCCGCCTTCGCGGTCTGCGGGATCTTGCTGCCGCCGTCGGTCAGCTTCACGTCCACGGTCAGGCCGGCCCAGCCGACCGCCTGTACGTCGGCCGTCGCGACGACCGGGGTCCGGCCGCCGAGCCCGTCGTCCACGTAGCCCACGACGGCGCCCTTCTTCACGACGGGCGCGCCTTCCAGGGACTTCTGGGTGGCGATCATCAGCTGCTTGCTCGCGGCGATCACGCTGTCGATGATCGGCGGCTTGTGCTGGCCGAGGACGGCGCCGACGATCAGCTGGTTGGTGTTGCCGATCTTCTTCTGGGCGGCGAAGAGGAGGTTTCCGCCGGCCTTCGTCGTCGTACCGGTCTTGATGCCGAGCGAGTCGTTGTACGGGACCAGGCGGTTCCAGTTGTCCCACTTCTTGCCCGACGGGTCGATCCAGCTCGGCTTCCTGGTGATGTCGAGCAGCGTCTCGATCTCGACGAGCTTCAGGCCCAGCTTGACCTGGTCCTCGGCGGTGCTGACCGTGGTCGCGTCCAGACCCGAGGGGTCCGTGTACGTGGTGTTGGTCATGCCGAGTTCCTTGGCGGTGTCGTTCATCTTCTTGACGAACGCCTCCTGCGAACCGGCGTCCCAGCGCGCGAGCAGCCGCGCGATGTTGTTGGCCGACGGGATCATGAGCGCGGCGATCGCGTCGTACTCCGAGATCTTGTCGCCCTCCTTGACCGTGTCGAGGGTGGACTCGTTGTTGACCGAGTCGTTCTTCTTGCCCTCGGTCTCGGCCGTCTTGTCGACCTCGATCATCTCGCCCTGCTCACCCTTCTTGACGGGGTGGTCGCGCAGGATGATGTACGCCGTCATCGACTTGGTGACGCTGGCGATCGGTACGGGCTTCTGCTCGCCGGACTGGCCCAGCGTGCCGAGGCCGGCGGCGGCCATGTAGGCCTGCCCCTCGCCCGGCCAGGGCAGCTCGGGCTTCGAGCCGCCGAAGGTGTACGAGGCCTTCTGGCTCATCACGAGCTTCGGCTCGGGCAGCGGGCGCACCAGCTGGACGACGGCGAGCACGACCGCGAGGAGCACGACGAGCGGGAAGTAGATCTTGAACCGCCGTACCGCGGTACGCATCGGGCTCGGCGGCGGGGGCGGGTTGTTCGTGAGGTCCGCCAGCATGTCCAGCGGCGGCTTGGGCGGCAGCGGCTGCTGGGTGGTCCGCTCGGCGGACTCGAACTCGGGCCGGGGGGCCGCCGGCGGGGGCGGGGCGGGCGTGCGCTCGGGCGCGGCTGCGGGCGCAGGCGCCGGGGCGGGGGGCGCAGGCGCCGGGGCGGTTGCGGACTTGGGCGCGGGCGCCGGTGCCGGCGCCGGTGCCTGGGCCTGGGCCGGGGTGGCGGGCTTCCGGTCGGCGGGGTGCACGCCGGGCCCGGCAGGAGCCGTCTTCGGCTTCTGCCCCGGGTCGGGCCGCACGGGAACGTCGTCCGTGCGCAGCGGCACGAAGGTGCTGGCCTTGGGCGGCGCATCCTCCGGCTTCACGGCACGGAACACCGCGGTGCGCTCGCTGTCGGCCGGCTCATCCGAAGCGGAACCGGTGGGGGCGGGCGCGGAACCCGGCTTCACGGCACGGAAGACCGCGGTGCGCTCACTGTCGTCGGGGGTCACCGCGGGCGCCGAAGCGGAATCCTTGTCGGACTCCCCGGCCGCCTTCTCGGCGACGGCATCCGCCTTCACCGCACGGAAGACCGCCGTCCGCTCGCTGTCGGCGGGATCTGCCGGAGCGGGAGCCGGAGGAGTGGCGGGGGAAGCGGCGGGAACAGTGCGCCCACCCTCGGCGGGCTTCGCGCCGTCCCCCGAAGCGGAACCGTCGGCGGGCTGCACGGCGGCGGGCTTCACCGCACGGAAGACGGCCGTGCGCTCGCTGTCGGCGGGCTTCACCCCGGCTGCGGGAGCGGAACCTTCGGCAGGCTGCGCGGCAGCGGGCTTCACCGCACGGAAGACGGCCGTGCGCTCGCTGTCGGCGGGCTTCTCCCCGGCTGCGCGAGCGGAACCGGCAGCGGCGGGCCGGCGGTTCGGCTCGTCGACGGGCTCCGCGGCGGGCTCGGGCACGGCGGGACGCCCGGCGTCGGCGGGGCCGACCGGGGTCCCGGGGCGCCGGGTCCTGTCCGGCTCCTCGTCGGAAGCGGCGTCGGAGGCGGCGTCGGAGGCGGCGTCGGAGGCGTGTGCGGTTGCGTCAGCGGAACCGGACTCCGGCTCGGTCGTCGCGACCCAGGCCGCCACCGCGTCCCGCAGCGGATCCCGCTGCCCGGACCCGGCCTCGGCGTCGGAGTCGGACCGGGCTTCGGAGTCGGCGTCGGCCTCGGCCTCGGAGTCGGACCGGTCTTCGGCTTCGGCCTCGGAGTCGGACCGGTCTTCGGCTTCGGCTTCGGAGTCGGCCTCCGCGACCGGCTCGGCCGCATCGGCCTCCGCCCGGTCCTCGGGGCCGGACGCCGATCCGGTCAACGACCCGTCCTCCGGATCCCTCGGCCGGAACACCGACACCCTCGGATCACGCTCGGCGGAGGACTCCGCCGCCCCCGGCGCTCCTGCATCTACCGACTTCTCGGGGGACTCGCCCGCCACCAGTTCCTCCTAGATCGCCGCCACGTCCGGCTGTCCGAATGTCTAACAGTGTCCCGTCTAGGGGGCATCGCCCCCGTGCTAGACGAGAACGACATAGCTGCGGGTTCCCCCACAAAGCGGTCACGCGCTCTCGACAGATGAATGTGAGAGGCGTCACCCTGTCACTCATCCACGCGGGGAGGCATGGATGGGCAGGAGCCGCAGAACAATTCCGGAGGAGCTTCTGCTGCTCGCCTTGGACCCGGCCACGGGTACCACGGCGCAGCCGCAGTCGCTCGACCTCGGCCTGGCCGGGGCACAGCTAGTGGAGCTGGCTCTGGCAGGACGGATAGCCCCTGATGGGGATCGTATCGCCGTGGTGATGCCACGGCCGACAGGAGATCCGACTCTGGACTCCGCACTGGAACTGCTGCGCAGGCGCGGCAGCCCGGTACGGGCGGTCCACTGGATCGGTGGACCCCGGCTGGGGCTCCGCCAGATTTACCTCGCCCACCTGGAGCGCTGCGGCATGGTCCATGCCGTCGCGGGACAGATGTGCGGGGTGCTGCCGACGACTCGCTACCAGGCGACCGACACGGCGATCAGCCGGGAGATCCGTGCCCGGCTGGACAGTGCGATCCGCACCGGTGTACCGCCGGACCCGCGGACCGCGGCGCTTGCCGCACTGGCCCACGCGGTCGGACTCGGCAAGCACCTGTACCCCGGCAACGAGGGGCGGTCGTCCAGGTCCCGGCTGCGGGATCTGATCCGGCACGACCCGATGGGCGGACTCGTGGCGCACGCCGTGATGGACGTCCAGAACGGCGTGGCCGCACAGCCACGGCGTGACCGCGCACCGGCACCGCCCGCCCGGGCCACGGCGAGCGGGGTCCCGCTCCAGCCGCGCCGGACGGGTGCGATGGCCCGCGTGGCCGCGCACTGATCCACCCGCAGGACCGCACGGCCGCAGCACGGCACCACCGCATCACCGCGTCACCGTACGACCGCACCATCAGGCTCGGATCCACAGCTCCATCGCAACGCCATCGCCGTGACCGGCGTCCTCGACGACCCGGTTCGGGAGCCGCCAGCGCGCGGGGTGGTGCGGCCGGTCCGCCGGCCGCGCCGCCCCGCGCGTCTGTTTTCCCGGCCGTTCCCCAGCGGCGCCGCGCTCTTCGGTGGCAGTCTGCTCAGCATCAGACACGCAGAGAGACAGAAACAGAAGAAGGCGGAGGTGCCGTTCACGTGGCGTCCAATGTCAATCCCACCGTCCGACGCCGCCGACTGGGCATGGAATTGCGCAAACTGCGCGAAGACAAGGGCATGACGGCCGAGCAGGTCGCCGAACGCCTGCTCGTCTCCCAGTCGAAGATCAGCCGCCTGGAGAACGGCCGCCGCTCGATCAGCCAGCGCGACGTCCGCGACCTGTGCGACGTGTACGAGGTCGAGGACAGACGGCTCGTCGACTCCCTCATGCAGATGGCGAAGGACTCCCGCCAGCAGGGCTGGTGGCACGCCTTCGGCGACATCCCGTACAGCGTCTACATCGGCCTGGAGACGGACGCGGCCAGCCTGCGCACGTACGAGCCCCTGGTGATCCCCGGGCTGCTCCAGACCACGGAGTACGCCCAGTCCCTCGTCCGCGGCGCGTGGCCCGAGACCGCTCCCGCCGACGTCGAGAAGCGCGTCCAGGTCCGGATGCACCGCCAGAAGCGGCTTTCCGCGGCGGACAACAACAACCCGGAACTGGGGCCGCTGCGCCTGTGGGCGGTCATCGACGAAGCCGCGCTGCGCCGGGAGGTGGGCGACGCCCAGCTGATGATCCGCCAGCTCCAGTACTTGATAGAGCAGTCGGAGCAGCCGCACGTCACGGTGCAGGTCATGCCGTTCTCACTGGGTGCGCACCCCGGGGTCAACGGCCAGTACGCGATCCTGGAATTCCCTGACGCCTCCGACTCGACCGTCGTCTACATCGAGGGCGTGACGAGCGATCTGTACCTGGAAAAGGCCAACGACGTACAGAGGTACAGCGTGATGTACGAGCACCTGCGCGCACAGGCGCTCAATGTCGACCAGACCCGGCGGTTCATTTCCGACATCATCGAGTGCTATGCGGGCAAAGAGAGCTGAATCCGGAGAGGTCGGGCCGGCCGGTGGAAGGGGGCGGCACGGTACACCGTCAGTCCCCGGCCACAGAAGGCCTGAATGGAATATGCCACTCGGTCGGGTGAATGGCCTCTCTTCCCCTCAGGAGCTGCGGGTAGCGTCGATCACGTCGGCCGGAGCAATGGTCGGCACGACACCGGAACTACTCGCTGAACCGGAGAGAAACATGGCTATTCGCCAGGGCGCAACGATCAATTGGGTCAAGTCCTCCTACTCCGCCAACGGCGCTTGCGTCGAGGTCAAGTCCCCCGTCATGGAAACCGTCGCGGTGCGCGACTCGAAGGCGCAGGACGGTCCGTCCCTCACCTTCGCGCCCGGCTCCTGGACCTCGTTCGTCGCCGACGTCACCGAGGGCCGGCTGGGACGCCTCGCCTGAGCGTCACCCCGTGCATCCCGACCGTCCCGAACGCAGCATCGACTGGAGCCCTCTCGACCGGCCCGCCGTCTTGGCCGAGGGGGCTCGGCCATGCCCGCCGGCCCGCGGTCACGGCCACCGCCGGTGCTGCCGCCCCTGCTACCGCTACCTCTACCGCTACCGCCCCTGCTACCGCAGTTGGTCGACGTAGCGATCGGTCCCCGGCACCGTCGGGATGAACGGCGCCACCAGCTCCACCCGTCCCAGCCCCGCCCCGGCCACCTCCAGGTCCAGCCCCTGGAAGCGGTCCCAGCAGCCCCGCGGGTCCTCCTCAAGGAACCACAGGAGCGTGAGGCGGGTGTCGACCCCCTCCACCTGCTTGACGTACGTCATCCGGTCGCCGGGCAGCGGTGTCGGCCGGAAGACCGTCACCATCGCGGCGGGCGAACCGTGCAGCCGCGCCGGCAGGGCGCGCGAACGCAGCCATGCGAGCAGGTCGGCCCGCTGCTCGGGCCCGTCGGCGTCGATGACCTGCACGACGAGCCCGGCGTACGGATGGTCCAGCGCGTGGAAGTCCCGCGGACCGGCGGCGCCGTCGCGGTAGACCGTGGCCGCGTGGTCCTGGAAGGCCGTGAAGACGTGGGTGCGGTCGCGGTAGACGCGGTCGTCGCGGTTGAGCCGCTTGTTGATGCCGACGGTCCACTTCATGTGCTCGTCGTAGCGGCCCTCGGTCACCCAGTACGTCGACATGTAGCAGCCGGCGGTGACCGGCTGGGCGACGGCCGACTTCTCCGGGTAGCGCAGTTCCTGGAGTTCGCGGGTGGCCACCCAGCGGCGGCCGGCGTACATCCAGGGCATGGCCATGGCGCCGGCGTAGTAGTGGTCGTCCTCGTACCAGCGGTTGTACGCGTACTCGTGGCCCGGGTGCGGTTCGACCATGGTGATCAGTGCATGGCCGGGGCGGACGCCGTAGGGGCCGACGGCCGCGAGTCCCGCGTAGTCGTCGACGCGGGTGTCCTGCCGGAGATGCGCGCGCCGGCGGTCCTGCGCCTGGCCGTGGCGCTCGTCGCGCTGCTCGCCGTGCCCCTCGCCGTGCTCCTCGCCGTGCTGCTGGCTGCGTTCCGGGCCGTGCTCCTGTTCCCGCTCTGATGTCGTCATGGGAACGGTCTAGCTGATGCCACATCAGATCGGGAGGGGCGGGGAACCTGATTCACCATCCGATACATACATGGTGTCTGCACCTTTCTCCGGCTACGATGCGCCCACCCGTCTCCGGAGGAGCCCACGTGCCCGCTGTCGCCCTTACCCCGCCGCCCGCGTTCGCCGCCCGCTCCACCTCGGTGGAGGGCTCTCCCCTCCGCGAGATCCTCGCCCTCACCGCACGTCCCGGGATCATCTCCTTCGCCGGCGGACTGCCCGCGCCGGAGCTCTTCGACACCGAGGGTCTGCGGGCCGCGTACGACGCCGCCTTCACGGACTCCGCCCGGCGGGCGCTCCAGTACTCGACCACCGAAGGCGCACCCGAGCTGCGCGAGATCGTCGCGGCCCGGGCGGCGGCGCGCGGCCTGCCGACCGGCGCGGACGACGTACTCGTCACCTCGGGCTCCCAGCAGGCCCTCACCCTCATCACCACCGCCCTGGTCGAACCCGGCGACGTGGTCCTGGTCGAGAACCCCACCTACCTCGCCGCCCTGCAGTGCTTCGGGCTGGCGGGCGCCCGGGTCGTGGCCGTGCCCTGCGACGAGGACGGCATCCTCCCGGACGCCCTGGCCGAGATCGTCGAGCGGGAACGCCCCAAGCTCCTGTACACGGTCCCCACCTTCCAGAACCCGACCGGGCGGACCCTGCCGGCGGCCCGCCGCGCGGCGGTGGCGGACATCGCGGCGCGCCTCGGACTGTGGCTGGTGGAGGACGACCCGTACGGAGACCTCCGCTACGAGGGCGACCACATCCCCTGGCTCGCCGCCCACCCGGGAGCGGAGGACCGTACGGCCCTGCTCGGGAGCTTCTCCAAGATCATGGCACCGGGGCTCCGGCTGGGCTGGCTGCGCGCCCCGGCTGCGCTGCGGCGCGCGGCCGTGGTCGCGAAGCAGGCGGCGGACCTGCACACCTCGACGGTGGACCAGCTGGCCGCCGCCCACTACCTGGGCGCAGCGGACCTGGACGCCCACGTCGACACGGTCCGCGCCGCCTACCGGGCCCGCCGGGACGCCCTGCTGGGCGGCCTCGGCGACGCCCTGCCCGCCGGGTCCTCGTGGAACCGTCCCGAGGGCGGCATGTTCGTCTGGGCCCGCCTCCCGGAGGGACACGACGCGGGGGCCCTGCTCGACAGCGCGATAGCCCACCAGGTGGCATTCGTCCCGGGAGCGCCGTTCTTCACCACCCTTCCGGACCCCCGCACCCTGCGCCTGTCCTTCACCACCCACACCCCCGAGGAGATCGAGGAGGGCCTGCGCCGCCTGGGTGCGACGATCCGCGCGGCGTGATGCGGGGTCGGTTACGGCACGCGAGCCGCCAGGGGTCCCACGCGGTGGGGGTGGAGGTAGGGGGCCGAGGTGGGGGGCCGAGGTGGGGGCGGGGGCGCGGTCTCGGGCGTGGGGCGGGGGCTTCGGGGGCTGTGCCTGTGGGGGCTGATCAGGGATGGTTCGGGGGTTTCCCGTCAGTCCCATCGTCTTGCCGTGTCGGGCCGGCCCCTCAAGGGCGCTCACTGCGTTCGCGTCGCTTCGCGATGGCCTGCGGCCACCCTTGACCGTCCGTCCCGCCACGGAAAGACGGGACTGTCGGGAAGCCCCCGAAGGAACGGTCACCGGGGACCGATCCCTGCACGGGCCCCTCAGTGAAGCGCGGCCGGGACCGCAGGGGCACGAGCGCGCCCGGCCCCACCCTTCATCCGAGGCGCGCCGGAGCGCGGGGACGGCCACCCACCAGCAAGCAGCGGTCAGGCGGGGGCCTGGAGCGGGGCGCGTCAGATCGCACACACCCCTCCCGTCCCAGCGCCTGCCACCGTCCGGAGCTGGACATGCGCCGCCCACGGCCGGTCACTCGTCTCCGTCCCCCGTCCCACGTCTCCCGTCTCCCGGGAGGCGTCAGCGGTAGTCCGTCCCTGTTTGGTCGGGAGTTCAGGCGGAGATGACGGCCTCTCGGAGCGAGAGGCCGAGTAATTCGGCATCCGACTCCGACCAAGGGATTTTCATCCCTCTGGACGGAGGGGCGTCGGACTCCCGGGGACCACCAAGCCCCGGAGGGCTGTGAGGGGCCCCTCCGGCACCCGACAGCCGGTGGACACCCCCCAATCCCCCGACGCGGTCGGCGAACGCCCCCATCCCGACGACGTGGACGACGTGGTCGATGGATGTCCCCGTCCCCGGTGCGGACGGGGGGCGCCCCTCCGGCACCCGCCCCCATCGGTCGCTCGCGGGGGGCTTGCGCACCCCTCGATACCGCACGGGCGTCGCCGCTCGTCCCAGGCGGCCACCGGACAGGTGGTGGTGGCCTGCGTCCAACTCCCGGCGGGTGGCAGGCGCCGAGCCATGAGGAGTGGGCAGTGGTCCGATGCGCCCCCGCTCCTGCCGGGGGTCCGGTCGGGGTCTCGCTCCGGCGGGGCGGCTGCGGGCCGGGCCGCGCTTCACTGAGGGGCCCGTGCAGGGATCGGTCCCCGGTGACCGTTCCTTCGGGGGCTTCCCGACAGTCCCGTCTTTCCGTGGCGGGACGGACGGTCAAGGGTGGCCGCAGGCCATCGCGAAGCGACGCGAACGCAGTGAGCGCCCTTGAGGGGCCGGCCCGACACGGCAAGACGATGGGACTGACGGGAAACCCCCGAACCATCCCTGATCAGCCCCCACAGGCACAGGCCCCCGAAGCCACCGCCCCACGCCCGAGACCGCGCCCCCGCCCCTTCACATCCCCCGCCGGCCGCCGTAACCTGACGCACCGTCAGGTCGATGCGTCGTGCGGAGGGTCGTCATGCTGCTGCGAGGGAAGACCGTGGTCGTCTCCGGGGTGGGGGCCGGGCTCGGCCATCAGGTGGCCGCCACCGTGGTGCGGGACGGGGGCAATGCCGTCCTCGGGGCGCGGACCGAGGCCAATCTGGCCAAGTCCGCCGCCGAGATCGACCCCGACGGCGCCCACACCGCGTACCTGCCCACCGACATCACCGACGAGGCACAGTGTGCGGCCCTCGCCGCACTCGCGCGGGAGCGGTTCGGCGGTGTGGACGCCGTCGTGCACGTCGCCGCCTGGGACTCCTACTTCGGCGGGATCGAGGACGCCGACTTCGGCACCTGGCAGCAGATCATCGACGTGAACCTGCTGGGCACGCTCCGGATGACCCGGGCCTGCCTCCCCGCGCTCAAGGAGCGCGGCGGCTCCGTCGTCGTCATCGGGACGCAGTCGGCGGTCGCCGCCCCGAACGAGGTGCAGCAGGCCGCCTACGCCGCCTCCAAGGGGGCCCTGACCTCCGCCATGTACTCCATGGCCCGTGAGCTCGGCCCGCACCGGATCCGGGTCAACTCCGTGCTCCCCGGCTGGATGTGGGGGCCGCCGGTACAAGCCTTCGTCACCTTCACCGCCCATTCCGAGGGCGTGCCCGAGGCAGAGGTCCACGCCCGGCTCACCGCGCGCATGGCACTGCCCGACCTGGCCACGGACGGGGACGTGGCCGACGCCGCGGCCTTCCTCGCCTCCGACCGGGCGCGGGCGATAACCGGCCAGTCATTGCTGGTCAATGCCGGTGAAGTGATGCGGTGACCCGGTCCGGGCCGGCACCGACGGATCGTATGCTCACCGTATGACCACTCCGAGTGACGCTCCGACCGAAAACGCGATGCGCCGCGCGCTCCGTCGGGCCCGCGACGGTGTCGCGCTCGACGCGACCGAGGCGGCCGTACTCCTCCAGGCGCGCGGTGAGGACCTCCTGGACCTCGCCGCCTCCGCCGCCCGGGTCCGCGACGCGGGCCTGGCCGCGGCCGGCCGCCCGGGCGTGATCACGTACTCGAAGAGCGTGTTCATCCCCCTCACGCGGCTGTGCCGCGACAAGTGTCACTACTGCACCTTCGCCACCGTCCCCGGCAAGCTGCGCCGCGCGGGCCACGGGATGTACATGTCCCCGGACGAGGTGCTCGACATCGCCCGCCGCGGCGCCGCGCTGGGCTGCAAGGAAGCGCTGATCACCCTCGGCGACAAGCCCGAGGACCGCTGGCCCGAGGCGCGCGAGTGGCTGGAGGCGCACGGCTACGACGACACGATCTCCTACGTCCGGGCCATCTCGATCCGGATCCTGGAGGAGACCGGTCTCCTCCCGCACCTCAACCCGGGGGTGATGTCCTGGTCCGACTTCCAGCGGCTCAAGCCCGTCGCCCCGTCCATGGGCATGATGCTGGAGACCACGGCCACCCGCCTGTGGTCCGAGCCCGGCGGCCCGCACCACGGCTCCCCCGACAAGGAGCCGGCCGTCCGGCTGCGCGTCCTGGAGGACGCCGGGCGCTCCTCGGTCCCCTTCACCTCCGGTCTGCTCATCGGCATCGGCGAGACGTACGAGGAGCGCGCGGAGTCCCTGTTCGCGCTGCGCCGGATCTCCCGTGCCTACCACGGCATCCAGGAGCTGATCATCCAGAACTTCCGCGCCAAGCCGGACACGGCGATGCGCGGCATGCCGGACGCCGAACTCGACGACCTCGTCGCGACGATCGCCGTCGCCCGGCACATCATGGGCCCCTCGGGCTGCCTCCAGGCGCCGCCGAACCTGGTCGACGGGGAGTACGCCCGCCTGATCGGGGCCGGGATCGACGACTGGGGCGGCGTCTCGCCGCTGACCCCCGACCACGTCAACCCCGAGCGGCCCTGGCCCCAGATCGACCTGCTGGCCGAGCAGTCGGCGGACGCCGGTTTCGAGCTGCGCGAACGGCTCTGCGTGTACCCGGAGTTCGTGCAGCGGGGCGAGCCGTGGCTGGATCCCCGGCTGCTGCCGCACGTACGGTCGCTGGCCGACCCCGGCACGGGACTCGCGGCGCCGGACGCGACGGTGGAGGGTCATCCGTGGCAGGAGCCGGAGGAGGCCTTCACCTCGTCGGGCCGCACCGATCTGCACACCGCGATCGACACCGAGGGCCGCACCGGGGACCGCCGCGAGGACTTCGACCACGTCTACGGCGACTGGGAGTCCCTGCGCGAGGCCGCGGCGCCCGGCATGGTGCCCGAGCGCATCGACACGGACGTGCGCGCGGCCCTCGCGCAGGCCGCCGACGACCCGACGCGGCTCACCGACGAGCAGGCCCTGGCTCTGCTGCACGCGGACGGCCCGGCGCTGGACGCGCTGTGCCGGGTCGCGGACGACCTGCGGAAGTCGGTGGTGGGCGACGAGGTGACGTACGTCGTCACCCGGAACATCAACTTCACCAACGTCTGTTACACCGGCTGCCGGTTCTGCGCCTTCGCGCAGCGCCGTACGGACGCCGACGCGTACACGCTGTCCCTGGACCAGGTCGCGGACCGGGCCGCCCAGGCGTGGGACGTCGGCGCGGTCGAGGTGTGCATGCAGGGCGGCATCCACCCGGACCTGCCCGGGACGGCGTACTTCGACATCGCGCGAGCGGTGAAGCAGCGGGTTCCCGGGATGCACGTGCACGCCTTCTCCCCGATGGAGGTCGTCAACGGGGCGACCCGGACGGGCATGTCCGTACGGGACTGGCTGACGGCTGCCAAGGAGGCGGGGCTGGACTCCATTCCGGGCACGGCGGCGGAGATCCTGGACGACGAGGTCCGCTGGGTCCTCACCAAGGGCAAGCTGCCCACGGCGGACTGGATCGACGTGATCACCACCGCGCACGAGCTGGGGATCCGCTCCTCGTCCACGATGATGTACGGGCACGTGGACCAGCCCCGGCACTGGCTCGGCCACTTCCGCACGCTGGCCGGGATCCAGCAGCGTACGGGCGGGTTCACGGAGTTCGTGACGCTGCCGTTCATCCACACCAACGCGCCCGTGTACCTGGCGGGGATCGCCCGGCCCGGTCCGACGGTCCGCGACAACCGGGCGGTGACGGCGATGGCCCGGATCCTGCTGCACCCGCACATCACCAACATCCAGACGAGCTGGGTGAAGCTGGGTACCGAGGGTGCGGCCGAGATGCTGCGGTCGGGGGCGAACGATCTCGGCGGGACCCTGATGGAGGAGACCATCTCGCGGATGGCGGGGTCGGGTTACGGCTCGTACAAGTCCGTCCAGGACCTGATCGCCGTCGCGGAGGCGGCCGGGCGGCCCGCGAAGGCCCGTACGACGCTGTACGGGGAGGTCCCGCAGGAGCGGCAGGATGCGGCGCGCGCCTCGGACGGGCACCTGCCGGAGCTGCTGCCCGTACTGGACTGACCCGGCACGGCGGCCGGGTTCCCCGCGCTGTCGGCCGCCGGGGACTTCGCGTGAACGGGGTGTGGCCGGAATCCACCGCACTGAAGGCGGCCGGCACGACGTGCCGCAGGTCACGAGTGCGGCCGGAAGTGTTCCCATTCCGGCCGTTCTCCGCTCACTTACGCGCCGCTTGACGCACTTCCTCCGAATCCGACCGAACCTGTCCACTACAGTGCGCGCCAAGCACTGCTGCGAGCTGGGCAGATGTGAGCGGGGCAGCGAGCAGGCACGGTCGGGGGGACGACGATGGTGACAAAGGCGGAGGCACAGGCGGACGCGGGGAGAACCGCGCCGGGTGCGGCGGCGGACCTCACGGCCGCGCATGCGGAGGCACCGGCCGGCGCGTCCGCAGCCACGGGCGCGACCGCGACCGCATCCGCGACGGGAGCCGGCCACCGCGCCGCCCCGGCGCACACGGCCCACGGCAGCGGCGCGTCCCCGGCCGGCCCGGCCCCGGCCTCGACGGTGACCACCGGCCTGTGGGGCCGTGTCGAGCAGCAGGACTTCCGCAGCCGGGTCCGCGGCGCACTTCTCGGCTCCGCCATCGGCGACGCCCTCGGCGCGCCCGTCGCCGGGCTCTCCCTCGACGGCATCCGCGAGACCCACGGCCTGGGCGGCCTGACCGAGCCGGCCCCCGCCTACGGACGGCGCGGTACGGTCACCGCCTCCACCCAGCTCACCCTGTTCACCGTCGACGGGCTCATACGGGCCCACGTACGCCGGGACACCGGCGCCTGGCACCCGCCGAGCGACGTCCACCGCGCCTACCTGCGCTGGGCGGCCACCCAGAACGACTGGGGCCCCGACGAACGCCGCAAGGACAACGGCTGGCTGGCGCAGGAGGAGTGGCTCTACGCCCGCCGCGGCCCGGACCGGGCCTGCATGACCGGCTTCGCCGACGACATCCTCGGCACCCTGGAGAAGCCCAAGAACCCCACGGCCCGCGACGCCGCGGCCGCCGTCCGCTCGGCCCCCTTCGGGCTGCTGGTCGGCTGGGAGCCGGCCCTGGTCCTCCAGCTCGCCGTCGAATGCGCCGCGCAGAGCCACGGCCACCCCACCGCCTACCTCTCGGCGGGAGCCCTCGCCGTCATCGTGCACGGGCTGACCCGCGGTGAATCCCTGGACCCCGCCGTCCAGCGCGCCCTCGGCCTGCTGGGCTCCCGGCCGGGCCACCAGCCCGTCACCGACGCCCTCCAGCGGGCGCTGCAAGCCGTCACCCAGGGCGCGCCCAGCCCCAGGGCCGTCGAGTCCCTCTCCCCGGGCGACGGCCGCGACGCCGAGGACGCCCTGGCCGTCGCCGTCTACTGCGCCCTGGTCGCCGAGGACATCCCGCACGGCCTGCGCCTCGCCGTGAACCACGGCGGGGACTCCACCGCCACGGGCGCCCTGTGCGGGGCCCTGCTCGGCGCCCTCCACGGTGAGACCGCCCTGCCCGCCGCCTGGCTGGCCGACCTGGAGGGCCGCGCCACGATGCTGGAGCTGGCCGACGACTTCGCCCTGGAGATGACCCAGGGCCCGTCCCTCCACGGCCCGGCGGTCTCGGCCCCCGGCTGGCTGGCCCGCTACCCGCGCGGCTGAGGGGCGGCCTGCGCCACTGCCGGCGCCCCGGCTGACGCACCCTCAACAAATGCGGCCGCAGACCGTACCGTGGCGGGTCCCACGTCTCGGAGGTGTCAGGACCCATGCGGATCGCCGCGACCATCTTCCTCACCGACCGCACCGTCTCCCCCGTCCGTCTCGCCCGGAGCCTCGAAGAGCGGGGCTTCTCCGGCCTGTACCTCCCGGAGCACACCCACATCCCGGTCTCCCGCGACACCGCCGCCCCCATGGGCGGCGACCTCCCGGAGATGTACGGGCGCACCCTCGACCCCTTCGTGGCCCTCGGCCAGGCCGCCGCCGTGACCGAGCGGCTGACCATCGGCACCGGGATCACCCTGGTCGCCCAGCACGACCCGATCGGCCTCGCCAAGCAGGCCGCCACCCTCGACCACCTCTCCGGCGGCCGCCTCACCCTCGGCATCGGCTACGGATGGAACGTGGAGGAGGCCGCCGACCACGGCGTCGAGTGGCGCACCCGCCGCGAACTGGTCCGCGACCGGATGGCGTTGATGCGCGCCCTGTGGGCCCCCCAGCCCACCGCGTACGTCGGCCAGTACTCCTCCGTCCAGGCGAGCGCCGCCTACCCGAAGCCGGTCCAGGCCCCGCGCGAACTCGGCCCCGGCGCACCCCTGTACGGGCCCCGCACCCTGGTCGGCGGCGCGGCCGGACCGAAGCTCTTCGCCGCCGTCGCCGACCACGCCGACGGCTGGCTGCCCATCGGGGGCGGCGGGCTCAGCGAGTCCCTGCCGGTGCTGCGCCAGGTCTGGGAGACCGCCGGACGCGACCCGAAGTCCCTCCAGGTGGTCCCGTACGCCGTCCGGCCCACCCCCGGCAAGATCAGCCACTACGCCGACCTCGGCATCGAGGAAGTGGTCCTCCAACTCCCTTCGGCCGCCGAGCCGGAGGTCCTGCGCACCCTGGACGACTTCGCGCAGTACCTCTGACCTGCGGCGCGCCGCGCCTGCGTAGGGTGGGCGGTGCAAGCGCGGGCGGCAGGAGGGGGATCGGGCATGGGGCCGGACAAGGGCGGGGAGCGGACAGCCGGACGGGCGGGGAACTCGCTGTGCTGGGCCGTGGCGGTCACGGGGGCGGCGACGGCGGGCGGGTTCCTCGCCCAGTACCCCTACGGCCTGTCCTTCGTCGGCGTACTGCTCGTGCTTGCCGCGGCCGGTATCGGCTCGGCCGTCGCGGGCGCCTTCTGGAACCGGGCCGGAGCCGCGACCGTCATCGGCTTCGGGTCCATGGCACTGGGCCTGTTCGCCGGCCCGAGCCTGTCCGAGGTGTACACGAAGCAGCTCGGCGAGCGGGTCCCCGCCGTGGTCGTGGAGACCGGGGAGCGGACCGATTCCGACGGGGACGGCCTGGCCTGGTGCCGGGTGGCCGATGCCTCGGGCCGGGTCCGGGAGCTGAGCCAGCAGCAGAACTGCTTCGGTGACTTCGAGGAAGGCCGGAGCGTCGTCCTCTTCGAGGACCCGATCGGCCTGCTGGAACCGCGGATGGAGGCCACGGGCCACCGCACCGTCGCCCTCCTGGGCCCGGCCGTCAGCGGCGGGCTCCTCGTGCTGATCGGCGGCACGGTGTTCTCCGCCGGCCTGCGGCGCCGCTCCGACGCGGAGGTCGCCGAGAGGCGCCGCCACCGGTAGGGCCCGGCCCGGCGGCGGGCAGCCTCCGAGTGACGGCGGGACCGGCCGCGCCCGGTCCCGGAAACCGGCCTACCCGTCCGCCGGGAGCCGGGCCCGGGAGGGGGTTCAGCTGACCGTCGGGGTCTTGGGGAGGCCCGCGGCGAGGGCGGAGCCCGCTCCGGCGAGGGAGCTGTCGGCGGTCCCGGCGGCGGCGGTGGTCACCTCGACCGCCGTCTTCGTGTCCTGGACCGCCTGGCCCGGGTTGTCGACGATCTCGGTGACGCGCTGGGTGATCGGGGGGCCCTGGATGGCGGGCTCGTCGGCGTGCGCGGCGACGGGGGTGAGTGCGAGGGCGGCGCCGCCGGTGAGGACCAGGGCGGAGAGGGTGCGCTTCATGGCATTCATGCCCCGCCCAACGATCCCCCCGCACCCGGGTCACTACGGCGTCAGCAGGACGCCCCGCGGGAACGCGGGCGGCCCCGGATCGGGGGATCGATCCGGGGCCGCGGGCGTGACACAGCGGGTGGGGCGTACGGGTCAGTCCTCGACCACCAGGGCCGGGGTGGACTTCGTCAGGACCTCGCCGCGGAAGAAGGCCGGGCTGCGGCGTTCGGTGACGAGCATGACGACCAGGCCGAGGGCCAGCAGGCCGACGCCGATGACGAAGACGCTGCCGACTCCGAGGACGGTGGAGCCGGATCCGTAGGACGGGTTCCACATGTCGATGAGGGTCTTGAAGAAGACCGTGGCCAGCAGCAGCCCGCCCAGGAGCGGGAAGACTCCCTTGAAGAAGAGGTCGCGGGCGGAGCGGCGCAGCTCGGCACGGAAGTACCAGGCGCAGGCGAAGGCCGTCAGCGAGTAGTAGAAGCAGATCATCAGGCCGAGCGCGAAGATCGTGTCGGTCAGGACGTTCTCACTGACGAGGGTCATCACCGTGTAGAAGACGCCGGTGGCGACGCCCGCCATGACGGTGGCGCGGCCGGGGGTCTTGAACTTCGGGTGGACCTTGGCGTACGAGGGCGGCAGGGCCTCGTAGGTCGACATGGCGAGGACGGTGCGGGCCACCGGGATGAAGGTGGTCTGCAGGGACGCGGCGGCGGAGGCCAGTACGGCGACGAAGAGCAGGATGCCGAGCAGCGGGCCCATGACCGGGCCGGCGAGGGCCGCGAAGACGTTGTCGGAGGTCTCCTCGTTGGCGAGGCCGAGGCCGGTGCCGCCCGAGCCGACGGCCATCTGGGCGGCGATTCCGGTGGCCAGGTAGGAGCCGACCAGGACGACCATCGCGATGAGCGAGGCGCGGCCGGGGGTCTTGGCGGAGCCGGTGGTCTCCTCGTTGGTGGCCAGGCACGCGTCCCAGCCCCAGTACATGAAGATCGAGAGGGAGAGACCGGCGGTGAAGGCCGCCATGGACTCGACCGCGAAGGGGTTCATCCAGGACCAGGAGAAGTCCAGGCCGGTGTCGAAGGTGCCGGCGGACGCCTTCTGGAAGGCCATCGCGACGAAGAGGGCGAGGACGACGAGCTGGAGGCCGACCAGGGCGTACTGGACGCCCTTGGTGGCGGTCATGCCTCGGTAGCTGATGGCGGTCGCGAGGGCGACGAGGGTGAGGCAGGTGGCGATGTGGACGAGCTTGTTGTCGTCCAGGGCGGAGATCGAGGGGTTGTTCGTGATCTCGCCGGCCAGCAGCCAGAAGTAGGAGGTGGCGACGCCCGCCAGGTTGGACAGCACGATGATCGTGGCGATCACCAGGCCCCAGCCGCACATCCAGCCGATCCGCGGGCCGAAGGCCTTGACGGTCCAGGTGAAGGAGGTGCCGCAGTCCGGTACGGCCTTGTTGAGCTCGCGGTAGGCGAAGGCGACCAGGAGCATCGGGAGGAAGCCGGCGAGGAAGATCGCGGGCATCTGCATGCCGACCTCGCCGGCCGTGGAGCCGAGCGTCGAGGTCAGGCAGTAGACGGGGGCGACGGTGGAGATACCGATGACGGCGCTTCCCACCAGCCCGACGGACCCCTTGCCGAGTCCCTTGCCGCGAACATCGCCCTCGGCGACGCCGCTTACCGTGTCTCCGACCTGAGGCCGGACGTCCAGCTGTGTCATGGGTCAGGACGTTAGACGCTGCGCATTCCACATCTGGAGGGTTCAGGTCCGGAACCGGAGGCCCGGGAAGGCCTTTGAATGGCGAGATCGATATCGTTCACGATCACGTAATACAAGGTTCACGCGGCGATGCATCCACGGTTCGGCAGGCTCCAGCCGAAGGCTTTCGCCATACGGAAACCGCAGCCATGTCCGTTTTGAGCGTTTTCAAAGTTTCCCTCGTGACTTTGCGGCGACCACCGGTAACCGCCCCTCGGACAGGTTTGCCGCGGACATGATCACCGGCCTAGAGTCACGGCCGTTCAAGGTCATTTACGGGGGAGACACCGCGCACATGCGTACCAGAACACTGACCGCCGCGGCCACGGCCGTCGCCGCCCTGCTCACCCTCACCGCCTGCGGAGGCGGTGAGAACCCGGCCCTCGGCGGCATCGGCGCCGGCGGGGACACCAGTGCCGGTGCCGGCTCGGGCGGCGGCGCCGCCGGCACGGGCGACGGCGGCCCGCACGAGGGCACCCTGGAGAACCCCACGAAGAACGGCGGGGTCAACGGGAACGCCCCCAAGAACGGGACCGCGTTCCAGCAGCTCCCCAAGGCCGGCACCATCGCGGCCGCCGCGCGCTTCGTCAACGGCCACACCAGGTGCACCGAGATCAGCACGACGGAGAGCGGCTACAAGTACTGGGAGGAGGACGCCAAGTACGACGAGAAGACCTGGTCGGTCGTCGAGCGCGGCAGCTGCGACAGCGGCGACACCCGCATCTTCATGATCAAGGACCCCAAGGCCTTCCAGGCCGCCTTCAAGGCCGAGTCCGACAGGCGGTACAAGGAGACCGACGGGGGCGGCAACCCCAGCAGCGGGGTCGTCATGGGCCAGGACTTCACCGTCGGCTCCGTCCGCTCGACCGCGCGGGCCGCCCTGCTGAAACCGCAGGCCGGACTGCTGATGCTGAACTGCCACCCGGAATTCAAGGCGCCGAGCGGCTTCCGGAAGGAACCGGCCCTGGTGAAGGGCTGCGTCCTCACCGACTACTACAAGGACTGAGCCACGGCCCCGGCGCAGCGGCACCCGCCGGGGTCGGCCCCCGGGGTCGGGCCGCCGGGGTCCGCCCGCCGGAAGACGGGCACCGGAAGACGCCCGCCGGAAACGGGCGCTCGTCCGCGAGACTGGTCCCATGCCCACGGCCGATGAGCTCCTCAGTGCGGAAACCGTCACCACCCTGGCCCGACTGCTCGCCCGGGCGGGCGGCCGGGCGACCGCGCCCGCCCTGCGCGCCCGCGCCGTCGCGCTCGACGGGCTGACGTACAGCGGCCGCGTCGGCGCCGTCCGCGACGCCGTGCTCGCCGACCTTCCCGCGGACTGGCCGGGCTTCGAGGCCGTCGTGCGCACCGCCCTGGCCGACCCTGACTTCGCGGGATGGATGACCTTCCCCGTCAACGAGGCCGTCGCCGTCCGCGGGCTGGAGGTGTTCGAACCCGGGCTGGCCCTCCTGCACGACCTCACCCCCCGGCTGACCGCCGAATCCGCCGTACGGCCCTTCCTGCGCGCCGACCCGGCCCGCGCGCTGGCCGTCGTACGGGACTGGACGGCCGATCCGGACCCGCACGTACGCCGCCTCGCCAGCGAGGGCACGCGGCCCCGGCTGCCGTGGGCCCCGCAGCTGCCCGCCTTCGTCGCCGATCCGCGCCCCGCCCTGCCGGTGCTGGACGCGCTCTACCGCGACGGGTCCGAGTACGTCCGCCGCTCCGTCTCCAACCACCTCAACGACATCAGCCGCGACCACCCCGCGCTCGCCGTCGGGACGGCGGCCCGCTGGCTGGCCGATGCCACGGACACGACGGACCGCGTCGTGCGGCACGGACTGCGCACGCTGGTCAAGGCCGGGCGGCCGGAGGCGCTGACCCTGCTCGGACACGCCCCGGACGTGCCCGTCACCGTGCGCGGGCCGGTGGTCGTCACCCCGCGGGTCACCGTCGGGGAGTACCTCGTCTTCGACTACGCGGTCACCAACACCGGCGTGCTCCCGGCCGAGCTGGTCATCGACTACGTCGTGCACCACACGAAGGCGAACGGCAGCCGCAGCCCCAAGGTCTTCAAGCTCGTGACCCGCCCGCTGGCCGCCGGCGAAACCCTTGCCGGCACCAAGCGCCACTCCTTCAAGCCGATCACCACCCGCCGCTACCACTCCGGCGAGCACCTGGTGCAGCTCCAGGTCAACGGACGGGTCCGCGGTGAAGCCGTTTTTTCGCTGGACGCCCCCTGACCCACGGGAAGCCCTCCCCTCCGCATGACCTGCGGCATCGAGCGCCCCGAAGACGTACGCCGGGGTCAGCGAGGGCGACCGGGCGTTCGCCGCAGCGCTCGGACCGAGCCGCAAGACAGGTGACGGGGCCCGGGGGCGGCCGGCTCCGGTCGGGCCGTCCCCGGTGAGCGCCCCGCCTCAGCCCGTCCAGACGATCGACTGGATCTCGCTGTAGGCGTGCAGGGCGTACGAGCCCACGTCGCGGCCCACCCCCGAGCGCTTGAAGCCGCCGAACGGGGCCTCCATGTTCCGGCCGATGGTGTTCACGCCCACCCCGCCCGCCCGCAGCCGCCGCGCCACGCGGAACGCGCGCGCCGAGTCCCCGGACCAGACGTAGCTGATCAGGCCGAAGTCGCTGTCGTTGGCCAGTGCGACGGCCTCCTCCTCGTCCCCGTCGAAGGGGACGACCACCACGACCGGGCCGAAGATCTCCTCGCGCACCACCCGCATGTCGTTCGTGCAGTCCACCAGCAGGGTCGGGGCGACGTAGAAGCCCTTGCCGTCGGCCCGCACCGCCGGGCGGTCGCCGCCCACCGCGATCCGGGCGCCCTCCTTCCGGCCCAGCTCGATGTAGGACTCCACCCGGTCGCGGTGCGCCGCCGAGATCACCGGGCCGACCACCGTGCCGGCCGCCGCGGGCTCGCCGACCTTCATGAAGGCCAGGTAGCCGGTCAGCTTCTGGATCAGCTGCCCGTACACCGACCGGTGCGCGATCACGCGGGTCGGCGCGGTGCAGATCTGTCCGGAGTAGAAGGAGAAGGTGGTGCCGATGCCCATCACGGCCGCGTCCAGGTCGGCGTCCTCCAGGACGATCGCCGCGCCCTTGCCGCCCAGTTCCATCAGCTGCCGCTTCATCGTCCGGCCGCACACCTCGGCGATGCGCTGCCCCACCGCCGTGGAACCGGTGAAGGACACCATGTCCACGTCCGGGGAGTCCACGGCCGCCTCGCCGACCTCCACCGACCGCCCGTTCACGACGTTCACCACGCCCGGGGGCACCCCCGCCTCCGCGAGGGCCTCGGCCATCTTGAACACCGACAGCGGGTCCTGCGGGGCGGGTTTGACCAGCACCGTGTTGCCCATGGCGAGTGCCGGGGCCACCTTGCCGGCCGGGTTCGCCCACGGGTTGTTGTACGAGGTGATGCAGGTGACCACGCCGACCGGCTGGCGCACCTCCAGCGCGCCCAGGACGCTCGCCTTCCCCATCGGGCCGGCCTCGGTGACCTGCGGCGGGAGGCCCTTCTCGACGGGTTCGAGGGCTCCGCGCGCGTACCGGCGGAACCGGGCCGCGCCCACCCCGACCTGCATGCCCCGGGCGATGCCGGTCGGGGCGCCGGTCTCGGCCCGGGCGAGGGCGGTCCAGGGCTCGTGCTCGCGCTGGATGATGTCGGCGGCCCGGTCCAGGATCGCGGCCCGCTCCTGCGGCCGCGTACGGGACCACGCGCCGAAGGCCTCGGCCGCGGCGCGCGCCGCCTGGGCGACCTGCGCCGGTGAGGCCTCGGGCGCGAGCCCGACCACCGACTCGTCCGCCGGGTCGACCACCTCGTAGTGGCCGCCCTCCGGCTCCACCCACTCGCCGCCGATCCAGAGCTTGCTCACCGCGTGCTCACCGTCCTCGTGTCCCGGCCCGACCGCAGCACGGTCCCCGGCATCGCGCCCGTCACCTCGTCGTCGCGGACGGTCTCCACGCCGTTGACCCGTACGGAGACGATCCCGACGGCGCGCGCGTCCAGCCTCGGGCTGTTCCCGGGCAGGTCGTGGACCAGCGTCGCGGGGCCCGCCTCGATGCGCTCCGGGTCGAAGAGGACCAGGTCCGCGTGGTAGCCCTCGGCGATCCGGCCGCGTTCGCGGAGGCCGAACAGCTGGGCCGGGTCGTCGGTGAGCATCCGTACCGCCTGCTCCAGCGGCACCAGCTTGCGGCCGCGCAGGCAGTCCCCGAGGAAGCGGGTCGTGTACGGGGCCCCGCACATCCGGTCCAGGTGCGCGCCCGCGTCGGAGCCGCCGAGCATGACGTCCTCGTGCTGCCAGGTCTCCTGGCGCAGGGCCCAGCTCGCCGGGTCGTTGTCGGTGGGCATCGGCCACAGCACCGTGCGCAGGTCGTCGTTGGCGCAGATCTCCACCAGGCAGTGAAAGGGGTCCTGGCCGCGTTCGGCCGCGATGTCGCGCACGACGCGGCCGGAGAGGCCCTCGTTCTCCTTGCTGTACGTGTCACCGATGACGTAGCGCCCGAAGTCGGCGAGGCGGCGGAAGACGCCGGCCTCCTTGCTGTCGGCGCGGCGCAGCATCTCGGCCCGTACGTCCGCGTCGCGGAGCTCGGCGATCCGCTCGGGTACGGGCAGGGCGAGGACCTCGCCCCAGCCGGGGATGAGGTTGAGCGCGCAGAACGTGCCGAGGGACATGTTCATGGGGGTGAGGATCGGCATCGTGAGGGCGACGATCCGGCCTCCCGCCTCGCGGGCCCGTTCGCTGGGGATCAGCTGGCGGGGCACCCGCTCGGGTACGGAGGCGTCGATGGTGAGGACGTTCCAGTTGAGCGGGCGGCCCGCGGCCGCGCTCATGTCGACGAAGAGGTCGATCTCCTCGTCGGAGAACTGATCGAGGCAGCCCGCGACGATGGCTTCGAGCTGGGTGCCCTCGTGTTCGGCGACGGCCCGGGACAGGGCGAGGAGTTCGGCGGGCTTCGCGTGGCGGGAGGCGACGGGGTCGCCGGAGCCGTCGGAGTGGGTGGAGGACTGGGTGGTGGACAGGCCCCAGGCGCCGGCGTCCATGGCGTCGTGGAGAAGGTCGAGCATCTCCTGGAGCTGCTCGGGGGTGGGCTGGCCGCCGACGGCCGCCTCGCCCATGACGTGGCGGCGCAGCGCGCAGTGACCGACCATGAAGCCGGCGTTCACGGCGATCCGCCCCTCCAGGGCGTCGAGGTACTCGCCGAAGGTGGACCAGGTCCAGTCGACGCCCTCCTCCAGCGCCGTGAGGGCCATGCCCTCGACCTTGCTCATCATGCGGCGCGTGTAGTCGGCGTCCTCCGGCCGGGCCGGGTTGAGCGGGGCCAGGGTGAAACCGCAGTTGCCGCCGGCGACGGTGGTCACGCCGTGGTTCATGGAGGGGGTGGCGTACGGGTCCCAGAAGAGCTGGGCGTCGTAGTGCGTGTGCGGGTCGACGAAGCCGGGGGTGAGGACGAGGCCGGTGGCGTCCTCGCCGGTACGGGCGGGTTCGGTGACGGTGCCGGGGGCTCCGACGGCGACGATCCGGCCGTCGCGGATGCCGACGTCGGCGACGCGGGCGGGGGCGCCGGTGCCGTCCACGACGGTCGCGCCCTTGATCAGGTGGTCGAGCATGACGTCCCTTCTCCGTTGGGTCGCGGTACGGGTAGCGGTACGGGTCGCCGCACGCGCCGTCGTCCCGCGAGCGCGGACCCGCGCGCCCCGGCCGGGGGCCGCCCCGGCCGGGGCCTGTGCGGGGCGGCGGTCCGGGAAGACGCCGCCCCCGTCATGCCGCCGGGTCAGGCGGCCTCGCGGAAGCGGGTGGTGCGGTGCACCGGGTCGGTGTCGATGTGCGGGATCACGTGCTCGCCGATGAGCTTGATGGTGGTCATCGTGTCCTCGTACGACACCCCGGTCGGCAGGCCGAAGGACAGCTGGTCCGCCCCGGCCTGCTCCCAGCGCTTGCACTGGGCGCGGACCTCGGAGGGGTCGCCGCAGATCAGCAGCTCCTCCGCGATCAGCAGCTCGATGATCTCCGCGTTGTACTCGGGCAGGGTCTCGGGCCACTGCGGGATCGCCTCGGGCCGCGGGAAGGTGTCGTGGTAGCGGAAGACCAGCGACTGGAAGCGGTTCATGTTGGCGTTGACGGCTATCTCGACGGCCTTGTCGTGGGTCTCGGCGCAGATCGCGGTCGAGGTGACCATGACGTTGTCGTTGACGAAGGCGCCGATGGCCTCGGCTTCCTGGATGGCCGTCTTGTACTGCTCCAGCACCCATTCCATGTCGGAGACCTTCTGGACGCTGAAGCCGAGGACGCCGAGGCCCTTCCTGGCGGCCATCGCGTACGAGGAGGGGGAGCCGGCGGCGTACCACATGGCCGGGTGGGCCTTGCCGTACGGCTTGGGGAAGACCTTGCGCGGGGGCAGCGACCAGTGCTTGCCCTGGAACCCCTCGTACTCCTCCTGGAGGAACATCTTGGGGAACTCGGCGATGGTCTCTTCCCAGATCTCCTTGGTGTGGTTCATGTCCGTGATGCCGGGCATGAAGCCGAGGATCTCGTGGCTGCCCGCACCGCGTCCGGTGCCGAACTCGAAACGGCCCTTGGAGAGGTGGTCGAGCATGGTGACCTTCTCGGCCACCTTGACCGGGTGGTTCACCGGGGCCAGCGGGTTGAAGATCCCGGAGCCGAGGTGGATGCGCTCGGTGGCGGCGGCGAGGTAGCCGAGGAACACCTCGTTCGCCGACAGGTGCGAGTACTCCTCCAGGAAGTGGTGCTCGGAGGCCCAGGCGTACTTGAAGCCGGACGTGTCGGCCTGGATGACGTACTCGGTCTCCTCGACCAGCGCCTTGTGCTCTGCCTCGGGGTCGACCCTGGACCGCGCCTCAGGCACGTATCCCTGCACGAAGAGCCCGAATTCCAAGGGGGTTCACCGTCCTTCGTTTTCTGACGTTGCGTCAGATTTGATGTCTCGACTGTTCCACCGCGGAGGCGGGAGCGTCAATACCTGACACTCCATCAGATGACCTCGGGGGTGCCGGCTCAGAGGATGCTGACGCCGGCCATCCAGCCGCCGTCGATGACGAACGGCTGGCCGGTGATGTACGAGGAGTCCTCGCTGGTCAGGAAGAGGGCCAGCCTGGCCACCTCCTCCGGCCGCCCCACCCGCCCCATCGGCACGACCCGCTTGTACAGCTCCGCCATCACGTCCCGCGCCTCGTCGCTCATCCCGGCCGGATCCAGCAGGCCCGGATTGGCCATCGGGGTGTCCACGGCCCCCGGGCACATCGCGTTGACCCGGATCCCCTTCGCGGCCAGCTCCAGCGCGGCCACCCGGGTCAGGCCGACGACGGCCGCCTTGGTCGCGGCGTACGAGCCGACGTACGCCATGCCCGTCAGGCCGGTGTACGAGGAGGTGTTGACGATCGTGCCGCCGCCGGACGCCTCGATCTCCGGGGCCACGGACTTGATGCCGAGGAAGGCGCCGACCTGGTTGACCTGGACCACCTGCTGGAACTCCTCCAGCGGGGTCGCGGTCAGCTCGTTGAAGCGCAGGATGCCCGCGTTGTTGACCAGGCCGTCGACCCGGCCGAAGGCCTCCTTCGCGGCGGCGACCGCACCCGCCCAGTCCTCCTCGCGGCCCACGTCCATCCGCACGTACCGGGCCCGGTCCCCGCCGATCTCCTTCGCCACGGCCGCGCCCTGCTCGTCCAGCACGTCCCCGAGGAGCACCCTGGCCCCCTCGGCGGCGAAGAGGCGCGCCTCCTGCTCGCCCTGACCGCGCGCCGCACCCGTGATGATGACGACCCGCCCGTCCAGCTTGCCCATGCCGTACTCCTAGTCGTTGAGGTGCGGGGCGACCTCGGCGCCGAACGCGGCGATCTGGTCCACGAGTTCGGCCCGGTCGCGGCTGCGGAAGCGGACCTGGATCTGGTCGACCCCGAGCGCCTTGTACTCCCGCAGGGACTCGGCGAGCGCCTGCGCCTTGCCGGTGAGCGCCCGGCGGCCGGTGTCCCAGCCGGGCTCGCCGACGTACAGCACCTCGGTGATCGCCCCGAACTCGACGGGGTCCCCGATCCCCGCCGCCGCGCGCAGCTCCTTGATGCGGGCGATCTGCGCCGGGAGCCGCTCGCGCGGGTCCCCCTGCGGAAGCCAGCCGTCCCCGCGCAGGGCCGCACGGCGCACGGCGGGGCCCGAGGAGCCGCCGACCCAGACGGGGATCCGCTCCTGGGCGGGGCGGGGCAGCTGCCCGAGGTCCTTGAAGGAGAACAGCTCGCCCTCGAACTCCGGGTACTCCTCGGCCCCCAGGGCGACCCGCAGCGCGTCCAGGGTCTCGTCCAGCACGGCCCCGCGGCGTGCGAAGTCCGCCCCCAGGACCTCGAACTCCTCCTGGACGTGCCCGGCACCGACACCGAGGATCAGGCGGCCGCCGGAGAGGTGGTCGAGGGTGGCGTACTGCTTGGCGCTGATCAGGGGGTGACGCAGGCCGAGGACCGCGACGTGGCTGAGCAGCCGCACCCGTCCGGTGATGCCGGCCAGGAACGACAGGGTGGCCACCGGGTCGTACCAGACCGTGCTCATGGGGCCGGCGAGCCGCCGCGGGATCGCCACGTGGTCGCAGGTGGCGAGGTATCCGAAGCCCGCCCGATCGGCGGCCCGTGCCACCTCGGCGAGATCGGCGGCCGTCGCCGACGCCTCCCAGGGCTCGGCGTAGATGGTGCTCTGCGACTGGACCGGGAGCTGCATCCCGTAGGCCAGCCGCCCTTCGGTGAACACGCGCGCCATGCCGGGCCCGCCTCGCCTTCGTCTGCCGATTCGTCATACCGGTGCCGGGCCATCGTCGTAGCTGACGGACCGTCAGGCAAGGGGTCGGCGCCACCGGGCGGAACCATGTGCCGAGCGCGCCGGACGCGCCGGCCGCGGCGGACGGGCCGTACGGGACGGCGGTGCCGGACGCGGGCAGGGGAATCCTTCGGGGCTCCCGTCCCGTCCACCGTGCGCTCGCCGGGGCCGGCCGGTTCCCCGTACGCCCCCCTCGTGCGGGCACGCCGGGGCCGAACGGACGGCGCGTGCGCCGCCACCACGTCCCCCGGGCGGGGGGAGGCGAGCGGGTGCGGGTCCTTCCTGGATCTCAGGCCGTGGCCATGTCCGGAAGCACCGGCCCGGGCTCCTGGCTGCTCGGGAGGAAGCCGGGGGGACGCGGGCGATCCGTCGGGATCAGAATCCTTGCGGGCCCATCACGATGACCGGCTTCGCCGCCGGGTCGAGGGTCTCCAGGACCTTCTGCATCGCCTGCTTCGGGATCCCGACGCAGCCCTGCGAAGGCCCGTCGTGGTCCACGTGGAGCCAGATGTTGCCGCCCTTGGCCTCGCCCTCCGGCTTGGCCGGATCCAGCGGGGAGCGGCCCGGCCGGCGGTTGAAGTCGATGGCGACCACGTAGTCGAAGGACCCGGCCAGGGACTCGCCGTTCACCCCCCGGCCCGTCGCGACGAAGGAGCCGTCCTTGTCGTACGGGAGCCTCGTGCCGGGCGGCGCGGACAGCAGGCCGCCCGCGTCGGTCAGGGCGAAGACGCCCTGCGGCGAGGTCAGGTCGCCGTATGTCCGCTCCGTGGACCAGCCCTTGGCCCCGTTGCGGGCAGGCCAGCTCTCCGCCCGTACCCAGTCGGCCCCGGCCGCGGGACGGGTGTAGAGGGTCGCGGTGGACTCCGAGGAGTCCTTCGCCTTGCCGGTGACCAGGATGAGCTGGCGGGACTCCACCGGGATCCTGGCCCTGGTCTGCTCGCTGATGCCCGTCAGCCCCTGCATGACGTCCCGCGGGGCGTCCCGCGCGGCACGGTCCCTGGCCGGCGGACGGGCGTCCGAACGGGCCTGCAACGCGGCGCCCGAGGCCCCGTCCGGGTCCTGGGCGGCGTACAGCCACCCCGCCCCGAGGGTCATCAGGCCGAGGGTGGCGGCGAGGGCCGCGCGACGGGACGGACGCGGCGTGCGCGTCGTACGGGGCCTGCGCGGCCACGGGGAGCGGGCTCGGGCGTGCTTGCTCATTGGACCGACCGTACAGCAGCCGATCTTCCCTGTGGCTGAGCGCTGCCCTGCCGCCGGGTGTCCGCCGCAGGAAAACGGAGCCGCACCGTCAGCCCGGCCCCCTCCCCCGGGGTGTGCCGGCGTTCCGCGCGCCGCCGGAAGGGCTCCAGGAGCCGCAGGCCATCGACCGGACGGATCACCGGACCGGTGTTCGACACCGTCAGCACCCCGTCGGCGGAGGTGGCCTCCCCTGGGTGGTCCCCCTCTGGGCGGTCACCGGCGGCTTCGGGCCACCCTGGTCATCGGCACCCCGGCGGGCCCCTACCCGGCGGGGCGCGCGGCCCGTCCCTCCCCCACGCCGGCACCGGGGCGGCGGGGCAGCGGGCGGAACCGGGCGGGTGCGGCTGCATCGGATCGGGTGCAGCCCCGTCCCCCGGGAGCGATCACCGGCGTACGCTGAGTTGATGATGCGAACTCCACGTCACGCAGCCCGCGTTGTCATCCTGTCCCCCACCGGATCGGTGTTCCTCTTCCGCGAGAACAACGTGGAGGTCGGCATCCACTGGCTGCCGCCCGGCGGAGGCATCGACCCCGGCGAGAGCCCCGAGGACTGCGTACGGCGCGAGCTGCGCGAGGAGACGGGGTGGACCGACCTGGAACCGGGGCGGCTCCTGTGCACCTGGGAGCACGACTTCACGCACCAGGGGATACCGGTCCGCCAGCACGAGCACATCTACGTCACCACCGGCCCCCTGCGCGAACCGGTGCTCGAATCCCCCGGCATCCACTGGCAGTGGCTCTCGCCGCAGCGCCTGGCCACCCTCGGCGAACCCCTGTGGCCCCCGCGCCTCCCGGACCTCCTGGCGAACGCCCCGCGGGATCCGGTCCACCTGGGGCTGCTGGCCTAACGGGTGACGGTGGGGGCGGGGGTGGTGGGCGGGGGCGCCGGGGTCGTCGGTGCGGGAGTGCTCGGTGCCGGGGCGGCGCCGGCTGTCGCACCGGCCGTGGCCCTGGCGTACAGCGAGGCCGCGTAGTCGCCGAGGACGGTACTGGTCGAGACGTCGTCCGTGTCGCCGCCCGTCAGGATCCCGACGATCTTCCCGTCACGGGCGATCCACGCGCTCCCGCTGGTGCCGCCGGGGAAGTCGGCGCAGTCGAAGCGCTGCGCGGTCGCGCTCTCGCGGACGGCCACCGCCGTGCAGGTGCGGGGAACCTTGCGGTCGGCGGGGTAACCGGTCACCGTGACCTCCTCGCCCGCACGGCCGCTCGTGTCCAGCGCGGCCGCGCCGGTCACGTCCTCCACGGTGCGGCCCTGTGCGTCCGGCGCGAGGCGGGCGAAGGCGAGGTCGTAGGCGTCGTCGGTGTCCTCGGCCCAGCGCGCGTCCTCGAAGACCTCCTCGAGCTTCCATGTGCCGTACGGGGCGACACCGTTGGCGTATGCGGGTGCGAAGACGGCTTCCCCCGCGGCCTGTACGCCGTCGAGGAGGCAGTGGCCTGCGGTGACGATGAGGTTCCGGCCCGGACTCTGCACCACGGTCGCGGTGCAGAAGTGGTCACCTTCCAGGCCGCCCGTGAAGAGGGCCCCGGTGAAGGCCGCGGGTCCGCCCGGCTGCGGGACGACGGCCGGCGGCAGGGTGGTCGCGGGAGGGGACGAGAGCTGCGGCTTCACCGCATGCGATCGCGAGGGGTCCGCCGGCGAACCCGTCGGAGCCGCCTTCGCCCGCGCGGCCGGAACCCCCTCGACCGGCGGCACGAGCACCGCCACCGCCGCAGAAGCCCCCAAGGCCGCCGCGGCACACAGCACCGCCGTGACCACGTTCCGCCTGTCCACCGGCATGATGATCCCTCCCCTTCGCCCCGGCGCAGCATGCCCCGCAGCCACCCGGGCGTGCAAGACGGGCCCGGGCCGGTCCGGAGCCCGGAGGGACGAACGGCCGGACGGGCGGGCTCAGTCCGCCGCGCCGCGCGGCACGACCCAGCGCATCGGCTGTCCCGTCAGCTCGGCGATCATGTCGTAGTCGCCGTCGTAGTGCAGGACGGTGGCACCGTGCCGCTCGGCGGTCGCCGCGATGACCAGGTCCACGACGGACACCGCCTTCCACGTCCCCGCCTCGATGAGCTGCTTCTGCACTTCCAGAGCCCGGTCCCAGACCTCGTCGGGGGTCGGCAGCCACGCGAAGGCGCCCATGCCCGCGCGGACGCGTTCGGCGTCCGCCTGGGAACGGGCGCTGCACATCACCTCGTACTCCACGGCTCCGCACACCGCGAGCACGCCTGCCGTGTGCAGGGGGTGGATGACGGCGTGAACGGCCGGCTCGGGGTACCGGGCGAGGGCCGATTTGTCGATCAGGAATCGCTTGGTCATGCCGCCCTGTCCTGAACGTGCTCCGTCCCCTCCACCACAGCGTCCGCCCCGGCGCCGCTCCCGGCCGCAGGCTCCAGCGGGCCGGTCAGGTCGGGCAGTCCGCCTTCGGCGAGCCAGGACAGGAAGTCCTCCCTCTTGCGCCGGTTGACCACGTCCTGCAGGGCCGCGTTCACGGTGGCCACCTTCGTCTTCGTACCGAAGATCTCGGCGGCCTCCGCCAGCAGGGCGTCGTCCACATCAATGACTGTTCTGGCCATGACGAAGCTCCTCGGCGGCGAGGCGACCTGCCCCTGTCCACTTAAACGATATCGAGATCGTCCATGAGAGATATCGTTTCTGCATCCAGGAGAGGCCGCCGATTCGGCCCATGACACCTTTCCATGCCGCACGCCTACGCCGCCGGACTATGCCTCCGCCTTCACCCCCGCCCCGCCCCCGGCCAGAGCCCGTCCGGGGTCAGGCCCAGCAGGTCGATGGCGTTGCCGCGGACGATGCGGTCCACCACGTCCGGGGCGAGGTGGGCCATCTGGGCCTCGCCGACCTCGCGGGACTTGGGCCAGGTCGAGTCCGAGTGGGGGTAGTCCGTCTCGTAGAGGACGTTCGCGACCCCGATCGCGTCGAGGTTCTTCAGCCCGAAGGGGTCGTCGAAGAAGCAGCCGAAGACGTGCTCGGCGAAGAGTTCCGACGGCGGGCGGTGGACCTTGTCCGCGACGCCGCCCCAGGCGCGGTTCTCCTCCCAGACCACGTTCGCGCGCTCCAGGATGTACGGGATCCAGCCGATCTGGCCCTCCGCGTACATGATCTTCAGATGGGGGAAGCGTTCGAACTTGCCGCTCATCAGCCAGTCGACCATCGAGAAGCAGCAGTTGGCGAAGGTGATGGTGGAACCGACGGCCGGCGGGGCGTCCGCCGAGGTCGACGGCATGCGGGAGGACGAGCCGATGTGCATGGCGATGACCGTGCCGGTCTCGTCGCACGCCTGGAGGAAGGGGTCCCAGTCGTCCGTGTGGATGGAGGGGAGCCCGAGGTGCGGGGGTATCTCGGAGAAGGCGACGGCACGCACGCCGCGGGCGGCGTTGCGGCGCACCTCGGCGGCGGCCAGCCGGGCGTCCCACAGGGGGACGAGGGTGAGGGGGATCAGGCGGCCGCGGGCCTCGGGGCCGCACCACTCCTCGACCATCCAGTCGTTGTACGCCCGGACGCCGAGCAGGCCGAGTTCGCGGTCCTTGGCCTCGGTGAAGGTCTGCCCGCAGAAGCGCGGGAAGGTCGGGAAGCAGAGCGCCGACTGGACGTGGTTGACGTCCATGTCCGCGAGCCGGTCGGGAACCGAGAAGGACCCCGGGCGCATCTGCTCGTAGGTGATGACTTCCAGTTTGATCTCGTCGCGGTCGTACCCGACAGCCGTGTCGAGGCGGGTGAGCGGCCGGTGCAGGTCCTCGTACACCCACCAGTCGCCGATCGGGCCGTCGTCGCCCCTGGCTCCCATGACGGGAGCGAACTTGCCGCCGAGGAAGGTCATTTCCTTCAGGGGGGCGCGGACGATGCGGGGGCCGGTGTCCCGGTACCTGGACGGGAGCCGGTCCCGCCAGACATGGGGGGGCTCCACCGTGTGGTCGTCCACCGAGATGATCTTCGGGAAGGTCTCCATGCTCCCCAAGGTAGCGCTGATCTGACGAACCGTCAGCTAGTTGGGTGCCGATCGGTCCGTTACGGGCTGACGTGTACGCGCGAGACAGGGCAGACTGACCCTTACACCGACGGAAGGCAGGGGGGACGACAGATGGACGGCGTACCGGCCATCCCGCACCCGCGGAAACACCCCGAAGCAACCCGGACCACCCCCACCGCCGCCGGACCGGTACCCAAGGCCCCCTCGGCCCCGTCGGCCCGCGCCGGTACGGTCACGGCCGCCGCCCCCCTCACCCCACCCGCCCCCGCCGCCGGGTCGCCCGCCACCGGGTCCCGCTTCGCCGTCCTCGGGCCCATCCGTGCCTGGCGCGGCGCGGAGGCCCTGCCCTCCGGGACCCCCCAGCAGCGCGCCCTGCTCGCCGCGCTCCTGCTGCGCGACGGACGCACCGCCACCGCGCCCGAGCTGATCGACGCCATCTGGGGCGAGGACCCGCCGCAGCAGGCCCTCGCCACCATCCGTACGTACGCCTCCCGCCTGCGCAAGGTCCTCGACCCCGGGCTGCTGGTGACCGAGTCCGGCGGCTACGCCATACGGCTGCGCTCCGCGGCCACCCTCGACCTCGGCGTCGCCCGCGGCCTCGCCGCCGACGCCGAGGCCGCCCGTACGGCCGGTGACCGCACCCTGGCCCGTACGCTCCTGGCCCGCGCCCTGGACCTGTGGGACGGCGAACCCCTCGCCGGGGTCCCCGGACCGCACGCCGAGACCGAACGCGTCCGGCTCGCCGAATGGCGCCTCCAGCTGCTGGAGACCCGGCTCGACCTCGACCTGGAGGTCGGCCACCACGCCGAGGCCGTCTCCGAGCTGACCGCCCTCACCGCCGCCCACCCCCTGCGCGAGCGCCTGCGCGAGCTGCTGATGCTCGCCCTCTACCGCAGCGGCCGGCAGGCAGAGGCCCTCGCCGTGTACGCCGACACCCGCCGGCTCCTCGCCGACGAGCTCGGCGTCGACCCGTCCCCCTCGCTCGCCGCCCTCCAGCAGCGCATCCTGAACGCCGACGCCGACCTCGCCCGCGCCGAGGACCCCGCGCCCACGGCTGCTTCCGTCCACGTGAGGCCCGCCCAATTGCCCGCCACCGTGCCCGACTTCACGGGCCGCGCCGGTTTCGTCGAGGAGCTCGGCACGATCCTGTCGGCGGGCGCCGCCGGCCAGGTCATGGCCGTCTCCGCACTCGCCGGGATCGGGGGCGTCGGCAAGACCACGCTCGCCGTGCACGTGGCGCACGCCGCCCGCCCGCACTTCCCCGACGGGCAGCTCTACGTCGACCTGCAGGGCACCGGGGCCCGCCCCGCCGAGCCCGAGGCCGTCCTGGGTTCCTTCCTGCGCGCCCTGGGCACCCCCGACAGCGCCATCCCCGACTCCGCCGCCGACCGCGCCGCGCTCTACCGCTCCACCCTCGACGGCCGCCGCGTCCTGGTCCTGCTCGACAACGCCCGCGACGCCGCCCAGGTGCGCCCGCTGCTGCCGGGCACCGCGGGCTGCGCCGCCCTCGTCACCAGCCGGGTCCGCATGGCGGGCCTCGCCGGGGCCCATCTCGTCGACCTCGACGTGATGAGCCCCGAGGAGGCCCTCCAGCTGTTCACCCGCATCGTGGGCGCCGAGCGGGTCGGCGCCGAACGCCAGGCCGCCCTCGACGTCGTCGGCGCCTGCGGCTTCCTGCCGCTCGCCATCCGCATCGCCGCCTCGCGCCTCGCCGCCCGGCGCACCTGGACCGTGTCCGTCCTCGCCGCGAAGCTGGCCGACGGGCGCCGCCGCCTCGACGAGCTCCAGGCCGGCGACCTCGCCGTCAAGGCCACCTTCGAGCTGGGCTACGGCCAGCTGGAGCCCGCCCAGCAGCGCGCCTTCCGCCTGCTGGGCCTGGCCGACGGCCCCGACATCTCGCTGGCCGCCGCGGCCGCCGTCCTCGACCTGCCCGAGCACGACACCGAGGACCTCCTGGAGGCCCTGGTCGACTGCTCCCTGCTGGAATCCGCCGCGCCCGGCCGCTACCGCTTCCACGACCTCGTACGGCTCTACGCGCGTGCCTGCGCCGAACGCGACGAGCAGCCCCCCGGCAACCGCGACGCCGCCCTCGACCGGCTGCTGGACTTCTACCTGGCCACCGCCTCCGGCGTCTACGCCCTGGAGCGCCCCGGCGACCGCCTCCCCGCGCACCTGTCCGCCACCCGCCATCCCGGTCTGGTCTTCAAGGAACCGCGTACCGCCCTGGACTGGCTGTTCGCCGAGGCGGACCCGCTGCTGGCCTGCGTACGGCAGGCCGCGGCGCGGGGCGGCGAGCCGCACGTCCTGCGCCGGGCCGTGGACCTGCTGTGGGCGGCGAAGGACCTCGCCGAGTCGGGGGCCGACGCCAAGCAGTACGAGTCGGCCGCCGTGGCCCTGCGCGACGCCGCCCGTGCGGCCCGGGACCCGCGCGCCGAGGGCCGGGCCCGTACCACCCTGACCATGGTCTACCTGGTTTCCGGGCTGAACGCCGAGGCCGATGACGAGGCGCGGCAGGCCATGGCGCTCGCCCGCGAGGCCGACGACCCGCTGCCCAGCTGCTGGGCGCCCAACGACCGCGGGATCATCGCGCTCCACCAAGGCCGGTACGCGGACGGCGAGCGGTTCCTGCTGGAGGCCATCGAGAACTTCCGGGCCGACGACAACAACATCGGCGAGGCCAGCGCGCTGTGCAACCTCTCCCGCATCCACGTGATGCTGGGCCGCCTGAGCAGCGCCATCGACCTGGCCGAGCAGGGCATCGCCATATACGACCGGATGGGCCTGACCCTGCGCCTGGCCAACGGCCGTTACGCGCTGGGCATCGCCCTCACCCAGGCGGGCCGGCTCGGCGAGGCGCTGGCCCAGCTCACCGAGGCGCTCTCCCTGTTCCACGAGAACCGGCAGCCCCTGTGGGAGGGCGTGACCCACTTCCGGCTCGCCGAGGCCCACCTGGCCGCGCGCCGGCCCACCCTGGCCGCCTCGCACGCCGAGCAGGCCATCGCACTGCGCGGGATCGGCGGGGAGTGGCGCCGGGCCACGGTGCTGACGGTGCTGGGCAAGGCGCTGCGGCGGCTGGGGCAGACGGACCGGGCGCGGGCGTGCTGGCGGGACGCGGAGGCGGTCTTCGTCCAGCTGGACTCCGCCGAACTGGACGAGGTGCGGGCCCTGTTGGCCTCGGAGCTGGCTGCCTGACCTGGGCGGCGCCCGTTGAACGCGGCGTTCATCGTTCGTTTATCGCCGCCCGGCACGATAGGGACATCGACCCGGTGCGTCGGGGGGCAACCGGGTCGGTTGGAGGACTACCCGTTCGGCGGTCATCGGGGGAATCGCCGAACGGGCCCGACCCATCCACCTGGAGGCCCGATGACGACGAACGAGAACATCCTGCCGAACGACGGTGACATCAAGCCGCTCGACAACCACGCGTCGGGCCTCGACATAGAGACGTTGGACAACCACGCTTCGGGCGCCGAGGTCAAGCCGCTGGAGGAGAACCCCGCCCCGGGCGAGGAGATCCAGACGCTGGACAACCACGCGTCCGTTCCGCGTCCGTAGCGACGCACGCACGCAGCTCCACGCCGTACGGGGGAACCACGGGGGGACACGGGGGAATCCGGCGGGGGGTACGGGGGAACACGGGGGAACGGCGGTCGCGGTGGCCCGGAGGGGGAGCCACCGCGGCCGCCGCGTTCGTGCGTCCGGCGGCGGGCGGGCCGCGGCGCATAGGGTGGGAGGGTGTTCACCTCCCAGGGACCGGGCGTCCGCGAGCTGGCCGTGCAGGCCCTCTCCTCGGTCGAGCGTGGTTACGACCTGCTCGCGCCGAAGTTCGACCACACGCCCTTCCGCACGCCGGACCGGATGCTCGACGCCGTCGAGGAGACCCTCGCCCAGCGGGAGGGCTCCTTCGGTTCCGGGCTGGACGTGTGCTGCGGCACCGGCGCCGGGCTGGGGATGCTGCTGCGGCTGTGCCGGGGGCGGGTGACCGGGGTGGACCTCAGTGCGGGGATGCTGGCCGAGGCCGCGCGGGCGCACCCGGACCCGCGCGTGGACCTCGTACGGGCGGACGCGCGGGTGATGCCGCCCGGGCTCGGGGACGCGTACGACCTGGCAGTGAGCTTCGGGGCCTTCGGGCACTTCCTCCCGTCCGAGCGGCCCGCCCTGTTCGCGGGCGTGCACTCCGCGCTGCGTCCGGGCGGGGTCTTCGCCTTCCCGATCGGCGCGCCGGTCCCGCCGGGTTCGCCGGTGTGGTGGGTGGTGGCGGGATTCGACGCGGCCATGCGGGTGCGCAACGCGGTGTGGCGACCGCCCTTCGTCATGTACTACCGGACCTTCCCGCCGAGCGGCGTCCGCCGCGACCTCCTGGCGGCCGGTTTCACGGTGGAGACCGTCCCGCTGGACCATTTCGGGCGCCTCCCCTCGGGCGCCCCCCGCTGGCGGCTGGTGCTGGCACGGCGGCAGGCGCCGGCGGCGCCGGACGCGGCGGGCCCGGCCTGACCGGCGCCCCACCCCTCAGCTGCGGGTGCGGGCGCGCAGTTCCCGTTTGAGGACCTTTCCGCCGGCGTTGCGCGGGAGTTCGGTGACGAACTCCACCGTGCGGGGCACCTTGTAGTTCGCCATTTCGCGGCGGCTCCAGGCGATCAGGTCGTCGGCCGTGAGGGTGGAGCCGGGGCGGCGGACCGCGTACGCCTTGCCGACCTCGCCGAGGCGCGGGTCCGCGACGCCGATCACGGCGACGTCGGCGACGTCGGGGTGCAGGCCGAGGAGCTGCTCGATCTCGGCGGGGTAGGCGTTGAAGCCCCCGACGATGAACATGTCCTTGATCCGGTCGGTGATGCGCAGGTTGCCGTCGGCGTCGAGGACCCCGACGTCGCCCGTGCGCAGCCAGCCGTCGGGGGTGATCGCCTTCGCGGTCTCGTCCGGGTCCTCGAAGTAGCCGCCCATGACGTGGTGGCCGCGCACCCACACCTCGCCCGCCGTTCCGGGGGCCTGGGCGGTGCCGTGCCGGTCCGCGATGCGCACCTCGGTGCCCGGGACGGCGCGTCCTGAGGTGGCGGAGATGACGTCGGCCGGGTCGCCGCGGCGGCACATGGTGACGATGCCGCCGGCCTCGGAGAGCCCGTACGCGGTGAGGACGACGTCGATGTGCAGTTCGCCGCGGAGCCGCTCGACGAGCTGGAGCGGGACGACGGCGGCTCCGGTGACGACCAGGCGCAGGGCGGTGAGGTCGTGCTGGTCGCGCTGCGCGTGGTCGAGGAGGGACTGGTGGAGGGTGGGCGGTCCGGGGAGCACGGAGATCCGCTCGGCAGCGATGTTCGCGAGGACGGTGTCCACGTCGAAGACGGGCTGCGGGACCATGGTGGCCCCGCGCATCAGGCAGGCGATGATCCCGGCCTTGTAGCCGAAGGTGTGGAAGAAGGGGTTCACGATCAGGTAGCGGTCGCCCTCGCGCAGTCCGGCTAGCTCGCTCCAGACGGCGTAGCAGCGCAGGGACTGGGCGTGGGTGATGACGGCGCCCTTGGGAGTGCCGGTGGTGCCTGAGGTGAAGATGATGTCGGAGGGGGCGTCGGAGGGGATGGCCGCGGCGCGTTCACGGACCGTGCCGGGCGGCACCCGGTCCCCGCCGGCCAGGAAGTCCTTCCAGGTGCGGAAGGACTCGGGGGCGTCCTCGGCGAGGACGACGACCTGTTCCAGGTGCGGCAGTGCGGGCAGCGGGCCGGTGCCGGTGCCTTCGGCGGCGGCGCGGCGCAGGGAGGCGACGTAGGAGGTGCCGAGGAAGGTACCGGTGACGAAGAGCAGCCGGGCCCGGCTGCGCCGCAGGACGTATACGGCCTCGGCGCCCTTGAAGCGGGTGTTGAGCGGGACGAGCACGGCGCCCGCCGAGACGGCTCCGAGCGCGGAGACGATCCATTCCAGGGTGTTGGGGGCCCAGACGGCGACGCGGTCGCCCGCCTCGAGCCCGGCGGCGATGCAGGCGGCCGCGGCGCGCTCGACGCGTTCGCCGAGCTGGGCGTAGGTGATGCGGGAGCGGCCGTCGACGACGGCTTCGCGGCCGGCCCAGCGCGTCGCGGCATCGCGGACCAGCCCGGCGATGCTGCCCCAGCGCAGGTCACCGCGGGGGTCCTCGCCGGTGTCGTCGCCGGTGTCCTCGCGGGCGACGTGGGCGGCGTGGGCGGCCCCGTCGCCCTCGCCCGTTCCGTGCCCGGTGCCGTGCTCCGTCCCGTACTGCGCGCGCCCCGCCTCGTGCCGGTCCTCGCCCATCGTCCGCCCTCCCCGGTGCCCAGTAGCTGACTATCCGTCAGATTAGCTGTAGCCTTCGCGGCTGTCAGTACTGGTGCACCCCGGAGGTGGCGATGGCGGCAACGCTCAAGGACGCTACGGCGATAGTCGGCATCGGGCAGACCGCCTTTGCCAAACGGCTGCCCCAGTCCGAGAAGGAATTGGCCTGCCGCGCCATCCTGGCGGCCCTCGCCGACGCCGGCGTGGACCCCTCCGAGGTCGACGCCTTCTCCTCCTACACCATGGAGGAGACCGACGAGGTCGAGGTGGCCAAAGCCATCGGGGCGGGCGACGTCACCTTCTTCTCCAAGATCGGTTACGGGGGCGGCGGTTCCTGCGCCACCGTCGGGCACCTCGCCGCGGCCGTCGCCACCGGCCAGGCCACCGTCGGGGTCGCCTGGCGCTCGCGCAAGCGCGGCTCGGGCCCGCGCCCGTGGAAGAACACCGCCGTCCAGCTCCCCACCCCCGGCCAGTGGACCCGCCCCTTCGGACTGCTGCGCCCCGCCGACGAGATCGGCATGCTGGCCCGGCGCTACATGCACGAGTACGGGGCCACCCGCGACCACCTCTTCAACGTGGCGATGGCCTGCCGCAACCGGGCCAACGAGAACCCGGCCGCCATGATGTACGAGCGCCCGCTGACCCGCGAGATGTACATGACCTCCCGCATGATCAGCGACCCGCTCTGCCTGTTCGACAACTGCCTGGAGACCGACGGCGCCCTGGCCTGCGTGATCGTCTCCGCCGAACGCGCCCGGGACTGCCGGCAGAAGCCCGTGTACGTGCACTCCGCCGCCCAGGGCCTGCCCGCCCAGCACCACGGCATGGTCAACTACTGGAACGACGACCCGCTGTCCGGCCCCGCCTGGACGGCCGCCCGCCACCTGTGGAAGCAGGCCGACTTCGGCCCCGAGGACGTGGACGTCGCCCAGATCTACGACGCCTTCACCCCCCTCATCCCGCTCTCGCTGGAGGGCTACGGCTTCTGCGGGCGCGGCGAAGGCGCCGCCTTCACCGAGGGCGGGGCCCTGGAGATGGGCGGCCGGCTCCCCATCAACACCGGCGGCGGCGGCCTGAGCGAGGCGTACGTGCACGGCTTCAACCTGATCAACGAGGGCGTCAAGCAGCTGCGCGGCGTCTCCACCGCCCAGGTGCCGGACGCCGCGACCTGCCTGGTGACGGCGGGCGAAGGCGTCCCGACGTCCGCGATCCTGCTGCGCGCCTGAGGAGGCGACGACCGATGACCACCGCTCCCGACCAGCTGCTGCTCCCCGTCCCGGACGAGGACGGCGCCCCTTTCTGGGAGTATGCGGCCCGCGGGGAACTCCGCGTCCAGGCCTGCACCGGGTGCGGCCGGCTGCGCTTCCCGCCCCGCCCCTGCTGCCCGCACTGCCAGTCCTTCGACAGCGAGTGGCGCCCGATGAGCGGACGCGGCCGCATCTGGTCGTACGTCCGGCCCCATCCGCCGCTCCTGCCCGCGTACGCCGCGCAGGCCCCGTACAACGTGATCCTCGTGGAGCTGGCCGAGGCCCCGCACATCCGGCTGGCCGGCAACCTGGTGTCCTCGGCCGACGCCCCCCTCGACTCGGTGGACCCGGCCCGGCTGCGCATCGGCGCCCGGGTCCAGGTGGTCTTCACCGAGACGGGCGGGGTGGCCGTGCCGCGCTGGATCCTGGAGAAGGCGTGACCGTACGGGTGGAGCGGGACGGGACGACCGGGGTCGCGGTCGTCACCCTGGACCGGGAGCCCAGGCACAACGCGATCGACCTGGCCACGGCAGCGGAACTGGCCGAGGTGTGGCGGGAGTTCCGGTACGAGCGCGCGGTACGGGCGGTGGTGCTGACGGGGGCCGGGACGGCGGCCTTCTGCACCGGCATCGACCGGGCCGTGGAGGTGCCGCAGCCGGCCTCCCCCTACTCGGTCGACGATCCGCTCGTCGCGATCGGCCCCAAGTCGGGCGACCTGTGGAAGCCGGTGATCGCCGCCGTCAACGGCATGGCCTGCGGCGGCGCCTTCTACCTGCTGGGCGAAGCGGACTTCCTGATCGCCTCGGAGACGGCCACCTTCTTCGACCCGCACACGACGTACGGGATGGTCAGCGCCTACGAGGCCGTCTACATGGCGCAGCGGATGCCCTTCGGCGAGGTCGCCCGGATGTCCCTGATGGGCACGGCGGAACGGCTCTCGGCGCGGCGCGCCCATGAAATCGGCCTGGTCTCCGAGCTGGCCGGGCCCGGGGAGCTGCTCCCGGCGGCCCTGCGCGCGGCCGGGACGCTGGCCGGCTTCCCGACCGGGGCCGTGCAGGGCACCGTACGGGCGCTGTGGTCGGCCAAGCAGGCCGCCCTCCAGCAGGCCCTCGCCCAGGCCCCGGCCCTGATCACCCTGGGGAACCTGGCACCGGACCGGCAGGCCGAGCTGTTCGCCGGGCGGAAGGAGGCTCCGGCTCCCCGGCTGCGGTGAGCGCCGGGGCAGCGGGGGCGGGCTGGACCCGGCCGCGGGCGGTCCCGGCCTCGGGCGGTCCTGGCCTCGGGCGGTCCCGGCCGCGTTACACCCCGGCCACTCACGGCCGCGCCCGCGCCGGCGCCTCACGCCCCGCCGACCCCGTACGCCCCGGCCGCTCACGCCCCGGCCGGCGGCCGGGCTCCGCGGTCACGCCCTCTCGACCGTGCCGACCCTGCAGTCGGCCACCTCGGCGGCCTTCGCCGGCACGGTCATCGGGACGGTGACCGTCTTGCTCTCGCGCGCCTTGAGCTGGACCCGTACGGAGCCGGCGTCGACGGTTCCGCGCTGCGCGTCCTCGAAGACCAGCGGGACCCGCACGGTGGTCTTCGCGTCCGCGTCGGAGGTGACCTTGACGGTGGCCTCCGTCTTCCCGGCGCCGACGCAGGTGACGACCACGGCGTGCGCGGGAGGGGCGGTCCGGCTCGGCGAGGGAGTGGCGGAGCTGCTGCTGCCGCTGCCGCCGTGCGTCTTCTTCTTGCTCTTGGAGCTGGAGCATCCGCCCCCGCTGCTGCTGCTCTTGCCCTTGCTCTTGCCGCTGCCCCCGCTGCCGCTGCCGCCGCTCGACGAGAACCCCGTCAGAGCGAATACGACGGTCACCAGCACCGCGGTGAACCGGATACGACGTCCTGCCGACATGGCGCGAGCCCTTCCCCCTGGACAACGGCCGCACACGCTACCAGCCGGCCCGCGGCGGAGGCCCGGCGTGCCGTGCCTCCGCGGTGCTTCGGCCGGGGTGCGGGGACCGGCCGCCGGGCGTAGCGTCGGCATCGGGACCCCCTGCCCCCGGACCGGGCCGGTGCGCAGCGCACCCGGTCCGCCGAGGGGTCCCGCCGGAGCGGCGGCCGCCGTCCGGAGCGCCCCTTCCGTGCCTGGTACGACGGCCGTCACACACGCCGTCCCCGCGTCGCGGAGTCCTGAGCCTCCCGGCACGGACGGGCGGCGGCGTCCTCGGCTCCGCCCGGACATGACGGCGGCCCCGGCCCCCCGGTGAGGGGGCGGGGCCGTCCAGTCGTACGGGCGGGGCGGATCAGGCCTCGACGACGCCCGAAGCCGCGATCTCGATCTTGGCCTTGGTGGCGCCCGACTGGGAGCCCAGGGACTCGATCTTGTCGACGATCTCCTGGCCCTCGGTGACCTCGCCGAAGACGACGTGCTTGTTGTCGAGCCAGGAGGTGACGATCGTGGTGATGAAGAACTGCGAGCCGTTGGTGTTGCGGCCGGCGTTCGCCATCGACAGGAGGTACGGGCGGTCGTGCTTCAGGTCGAAGTTCTCGTCCTCGAACTTCTCGCCGTAGATGCTCTTGCCACCGGTCCCGTTGTGGTTGGTGAAGTCACCGCCCTGGAGCATGAACTGCGGGATGACGCGGTGGAAGCCGGAGCCCGCGTAGCCGTAGCCGTTCTGCCCGGTGGCCAGCTCGCGGAAGTTGCGGGCGGTCTTCGGGACGACCTCGTCGAAGAGGTTGAAGACGATGCGGCCCGCGGGGGCACCGTCGATGGTGATGTCGAAGAAAACGTTGCTCATGGGGTCCATCCTGTCACTCCCGGTGCGTTGCGCGACTCAGCGGGGCCCCGCCGGGGTCAGGCGCTCGTACGGGTGCCCGTCCCCTTCGCCGCGTCCAGGGCGTACACGCAGCGGTCCTTGCTGCACGCGTACACCACGCCCGCCTCCGCCACCGGGGCCCCCGTGATCTCGCCGCCCGTGGCCAGCTTCCAGCGCAGCTGCCCGCCCGCCGCGTCCAGCGTGTACAGGCAGTGGTCCGCCGAGCCGAAGTGCACCCGGCCGTCTGCGACCGCCGGCAGGCCGGTGATCTCGCCCCCCGCGGCGAACCGCCACTTGGGGGTGCCGGTGACCGCGTCGAGCGTGTACAGGGCGCTGCCCGCGCCCAGGTGGACGTTGCCGTTCGCCACGACCACCGGGTCGGCGGAGGTCCGCAGCTCCGTCGCGATGCGCCAGCGGTCCTTGCCGGTGGCGGCGTCCAGGGCGTAGACGGTGCCGAGGTGGTCGGCGAGGTAGACCCCGCCGCCCGTCACGGCGGCGCCGGGGGCGAAGGCCGGGGGCGCGACGAACACGGCGGGGGCCTCGAAGTGCCAGCGGACCCGGCCCGAGGCCCGGTCCACGGACAGGACGCGGGTGCCGGCGCAGACGTAGACGTTGCCGTCGGGTGCGGGGGTGACCCGGACGGGGACGTTCCCGCAGGAGCCCGCGTCGCCGACCGGGTAGGACCAGGACTCGCGGCCGGTGCGGGCGTCCAGGGCGCGCAGCCGCGCGTCCTGCCACACGTAGACCGTGCCGTCGTGCAGGACCGGGGCGGCCTCCGGGGTCTCGAAGTCGGTCTGTGCGCCGGTCAGCTCCCACAGCTTCTGGCCGTTCGCGGACTCCCAGCCCTGGATGCCGCCGCCGCGCGTGACGCTGATGACGGTGCCCCGTTCGGCGCGCAGCGCGTACACCCAGGCCTCGCTGGACAGCCGCCAGCGCTCGGCGCCGTCGGTGGCGTCGAGGGCGTAGAGGGAGGGGCCGTCGGAGGCGTGGATGCGGCCGTCGGAGACGGCCATGGACCAGGCGACGTCGCGGGTCTTGAACTGGCGGCGGCCGCTCGCCACGTCGAGGGCGTGCACCTCGAAGGAGGTGACGTAGAGCAGGTCCCCGGCCACGGTGGGGGTGCCCCAGACCTCGTTGGACATGCGGAAGCGCCACGGGCGCCAGCGGCCGCTGTCCGGGGCGGGCCCCGGACCGGGTACGGCGGGCCCGGCGGACGGCGCCGCGGAGGACGTGGCGGCCACCCCGCCCGGCGGCCGGACCCAGCCGGTCGCCGAGTCGGCGGCGGCGTGCCCGGCGGGGGCGGCGGCGGTGGCGCGCGGCCCGGGCCCGATCGGCACCGGGGAGCCGCCGAGGCGGACGGGTTCGCCGGAGGGCACGGGGGACATCGGGGGGTGGTGCGGGCGCTGCGGCACGGCCTGGCCGGTGCGCGGGTCCAGCCAGGGGTCGACGCCGCGCTGGCGGCGGTGCGTGGCGGGGCCGGAGATCGGCCCCCGGGGTCCGGCGGCGGAGCCGGATCCGGCGGCGGGGCCGGGCGAGGGCACCACGGGCGCGGGGGGCGTACGGTGCCCCGCCCGCCGGGCCTCGATCATCGCGACGGCCCGCCCGGGCAGCCACGCGGAGGCGGTGCCGCTCTCGTCGCCGCCCTCGAACAGGTGCGGGGCCAGCTGCGCCTGGAGGTCGGCCGGGGTGGGCCGCAAGGTGGCGTCCATCTGCATGCAGGAGTCGATGAGCGGCCGCAGCTCCTCGGGCAGCCCCTCCAGGTTGGGTCCCTCGCGCAGCAGCATGAAGACCGTCTCCACCGGGTTGGCCCCGTGGTACGGGGGGTGGCCGGTGGCGGCGAAGACGAGCGTCGAGCCGAGCGAGAAGACGTCGCTGGCGCCCCTGACGCTGCGGGAGTCCTTCGCCTGCTCGGGAGACATGTAGGCGGGGGTGCCGACGGCGACGTTCGTCATGGTCAGGCGGGTGTTGGAGACGCCGCTGGCGATGCCGAAGTCGATCACGCGCGGGCCGTCCTCGACGACGAGCACGTTGGAGGGCTTCAGGTCGCGGTGGACCAGTCCCGCGCCGTGGATGGACTGCAGGGCCTCGGCGATGCCGGCGGCGAGCCACCGTACGGCCTGGGCGGGCATGGGCCCGCACTCGTTGACGATCTCCTCCAGGGAGGGCGCCGGGACGTACGCGGTGGCCAACCAGGGCACGGCCGCCCGCGGGTCCGCGTCGACCACGGCCGCGGTGTAGAAGCCGGACACGGCGCGCGCCGCCTCCACCTCTCGGGTGAAGCGCACGCGGAAGAGCTGGTCCTCGGCCAGCTCGGTGCGCACCGTCTTGATCGCGACCCGTCGTCCGGACGCCGACCGCGCGAGATAGACCAGCCCCATGCCGCCGGCGCCGAGCCGTCCCAGCACCTCGAAGGGGCCGATCCGTCTCGGGTCGTGCTGCGTCAGCTGCTCCACCACTCGCCTCCACACCTCCCCGTACGGGCCGCTCACCGGACCCGTTCCCACCTGCACGCGGACCGGCACGGGGCCTGCCCCGTGCAGCGTCTCACCCCCGGGCGCCGCCCGGGTCGCGCACCCCGATTCTGTCAGGCCCGCGCGGGGTACGGCCCCGGCTACGCGGCCGGCTTCGCCCCGGGTTCCGCGAGGAGCCCGAAGACGGCCCCCTGATTGTCCGCGACGACCGCGATCCGGCCGTACGGCGTGTCGAAGGGATCGGCGGTGACCCGGCCGCCGAGCCGCTGCACCGTGGCGACGGCCTGGTCGCAGTCCGGGACGGCGAAGTAGGCGAGGAAGTGCGCGGGCATGATCTCCGGGAAAGCGTCGGTGATCAGGCTGCGGCCCATGACGGCGGTGTCCACCCCGGGCGACCTGCCGGGCGGGGACCAGACGCGGTATTCGACCCCGGCGTCGTCCTGATCCTGCGGGACGTAGCCGAAGACCTTGGCGTAGAAGGCGTCGACGGCGTCGCGGGCCCGCGTGTAGACCTCGGTCCAGCAGTACGCGTACGGCTCCTGCTGGACTTCGAAGCCGTCGTGGGTGCCGGGCTGCCAGAGGCCGAAGACGGCCCCGCCGGGGTCGGCCGCCAAGGCCGCGGTGCCGTAGGGGCCGACCGGCATCGGGTCCATGACCAGCTGGCCGCCGGCGGCGCGGATGCGCTGGGCGCAGGCGTAGGCGTCGGAGGTGTGGAGGTAGATCCCCCATACGGTGGGCATCCGGCCGTCGGGCTTGGGCGCGAGGGCGGCGACGTTGCGGCCGCGGCTGTAGGCCTGCGTGTAGCCGCCGTACTCGGCCCCCGCGCTGTCGCCGAAGGTCCACCCGAAGAGCTCTCCGTAGAAGCGCTTGCCCGCCTCGACGTCCGGAAGCGAGGCGTCCACCCAGCAGGGTTCGCCTTCCGCGAATGCGGCCATCAGCCCGGTTCCTTCCGTTGTGCGGGGGTATGTACCCTCCCACCTCTCCCAGCCATGATCCGCCCGAAAACTTGTCCACAGCCTGTTGATAAGACTAATCGGGGGAAATCTCGCGGAAGCGGACGGTCCGCTGGGGGCGGCGTGCGTACGGCAGGCCCGCGGCCGCGTCGGCGCGGGGCGGCCGGAATTCGCTGCACGGCCCGCCCCGGAGAGGCTCCGGCCCAGGCCAATGACCCCGTAACCCCATTTGCAGGCGGCCGAATAGCGCGCCGATCACCCCTCGGTAAGCTGACGGCATGACAGGACAAGTACGCACCGTCGACGGGCGTGTCGCCGGCCGGCGCGGCCAGGCGACGCGGCAGAAGCTGCTCGACTGCCTGAGCGAGATGCTCAGCTCCTCGCCGTACCGCGACGTCAAAGTGATCGATGTCGCCCGCAAGGCCGGTACCTCCCCCGCGACCTTCTACCAGTACTTCCCGGACGTCGAGGGTGCCGTCCTGGAGATCGCCGAGCACATGGCCACCGAGGGCGCGCAGTTGACGGCGCTCGTCGAGGGCCGCAACTGGGTCGGCAAGGCGGGCTGGGCCGCGGCGGAGGAACTGGTCGAGGGCTTCCTGGACTTCTGGCGGCGCAACGACGCGATCCTGCGCGTCGTCGACCTCGGTGCGGCCGAGGGCGACAAGCGCTTCTACAAGATCCGCATGAAGATCCTGAACTCGGTCACCAACTCCCTCACGGAGTCGATGAAGGAGCTCCAGTCCAAGGGCAAGGTCGACAAGGACCTCAGCCCCGCGGCGATGGCCGGTTCGCTGGTCGCCATGCTGGCCGCGGTCGCCTCGCACCAGAAGGGCTTCCAGACCTGGGGAGTCAAGCAGGCCGAGCTCAAGCCGAACCTGGCCCTGCTCGTCCACCTCGGCATCACGGGCAAGAAGCCGACGAAGTAGCGGCGGACCCGGAGGGGTCCGCCGCCCTGTACGCCACCGGCACACCTCCCCGCCGGCCCTGCCCGCGCACCTCGCGCCGGGTGGCGGCGTGCGTCACCGGCCGCCTGTGATCAGCGACGCTCCAGGCGGAACAGCCGGATCTCGCGCTCGATGCGCGCCTGGTACGTCGCGTACGGCGGCCAGAACCCCAGTACCGCGCTCCATGCCGCCGCGCGCTCCTCGCCTTCCAGCAGCCGGGCCCGTACGGCGATGTCCCGACCCTTCCAACTGACGTCCGCGTCCGGGTGCTTGAGCAGGTTTCCGGTCCACGCCGGGTGCCCGGGCCGGCCGAAGTTGGAGCCGATCAGCAGCCAGCTCGTCCCGCCGTCCTCCGGCATGCAGGCGAGCGGGGTGGTGCGCGGCTCGCCCGTCTTCGCGCCCTTGACGGTGAGGATGACGCCCGGCAGCATCCGGGCGCTGAGCAGCACTCTGCCGCGGGTCAGTCGGTGCACCGTCTTGTCCAGGGCGGGGATGAAGTGCGGTGCGATCTTGGCGAACAGCATGGTCGAGGAGACCTTCTGCATCAGCTTCACGCCGACGCCGGATGCCACAGCCATCAGACGGCCACCTTCTCGGGTTCCGTAGGGGAGGTGAAGAGGCCGGCGCGGTGCGCGGCGTGCGCCCGGAGCCGGTGGACCGGGCCGAACAGCAGCTCGTCGGAGGCGGCCCGCTTGAAGTAGAGGTGCGCGTCGTGCTCCCAGGTGAAGCCGATGCCGCCGTGCAGCTGGATGGCTTCGCCCGCGGTGAGCCGCAGGGCTTCCAGGGCCTGCGCGAGGGCGAGGCCGCCCTGTTCGGGGTCCCAGGCGGCGTAGTAGGCGGCCGACCGGGCCGCCTGCACCTGGACGTACAGGTCCGCGAGGCGGTGCTTGACGGCCTGGAAGGAGCCGATGGGGCGGCCGAACTGCTCGCGCTCGCGTACGTACTCCACGGTGCGGGCGAGCGCCTGACCGGCGGCGCCGACCGCTTCGGCGGCGAGCACGGCGCAGGCGGTGCGGCCGGTGGCGGCGAGGGCGCCGAGCACGTCGGCCCCGTCCTCGCCGAGCAGTTCCGCGGGGACGTCGCGCAGCTGGACCCTGCCCTGCGGGCGGGTCTCGTCGAGGACGGTCTGGCGCGAGCGGACGAGGCCGGGCGCGTCCTGCCGTACGAGGAACAGCAGCGCACGGCCGCGCGCGAAGCCACCGGTGTGCGCGGGTACCAGCAGCAGCGAGGCGCTGTGCCCGTCGAGCACCTGGGCGCTCTCCCCGTAGAGCCGCCAGCCGCCGCCCGCCGCGTCGGCGCGGGCCTGCACCCCGCCCGCACGGCCGCCGCCGGCCCAGTCCCCCGCGGGGTCCTCGCCGTTCAGCGCCAGGGCGGTGGCCAGGGCAGGGCCGGGGACGGCGAGGGCGGCGGTCAGCCCGCCCGCCGCGAGGGGCGCGAGGAGGGCGGTGCGCTGGGCCGCGGTGCCGAGGGCGGCGATCAGCGGCGCGCAGAGCACGGCGGTGGCCAGCAGCGGGGAGGGCAGCAGCGCCCGTCCGGTCTCCTCGCAGGCCAGGGCCAGGTCGGCGGGGGCGCAGCCGACGCCGCCGTACTCCTCCGCGACGGCGAGGCCCGGCAGCCCGAGCTGCCGGGCGAGCTGCTGCCACAGCTCGCGGTCGTGTCCGGCGGCGGTGCGGGCGGCCGCCTTGACCTCGTCCGGGCCGCAGCGTTTGCCCAGGATCTCGCGCAGTGTACGGCGCATCTCGTCCTGCTCCGCGGTGAAGGCGGCATCCATCGTCGGGCTCCTCCCCCTTGATCTGACGGGCCGTCATGTTAGGGCGGGAGGGGTCAGAAGCACAGGGGGCGGCCGGGTGCACCTTCGACCCGTCCGGGCCGCCCCGGATGCCGGACCCCCGGGGTCCGGCATCCGGGGGTCTGGCATCTGACACTCTGTCAGATGTACGGTCGGCCCATGCCTGGAACCACGCCCGGGCCCCTCCGCGGGCCCGCCTCCGCCTCCGACACCTCCCCCGGCACGGCCGGCACCCCCCGCCGCCGGGTCGCGGTCGTCGGCGTCGCCCTCTCCGACTGCGGCCGGGTGGACGGCCCCACCCCGTACGCCCTGCACGCACAGGCCGCCCGCAGGGCCCTGGCCGACTCCGGCCTGGACCGCTCCGTCATCGACGGCTTCGCCTCGGCGGGCCTCGGCACCCTGGCGCCGGCCGAGGTGGCCGAGTACCTGGGCCTGCGCCCCACCTGGGTGGACTCCACCTCCGTGGGCGGCTCGACCTGGGAGGTGATGGCCGCCCACGCGGCGGACGCCATCGCGGCCGGCCACGCCCGGGCCGTCCTGCTGGTCTACGGGTCCACCGCCCGCGCCGACATCAAGGCCCGGCGGCGGACCTCGAACCTCTCCTTCGGCGCGCGCGGTCCGCTGCAGTTCGAGGTCCCCTACGGCCACACGCTGATCTCCAAGTACGCGATGGCCGCCCGCCGCCACATGCACGAGTACGGCACCACCCTGGAGCAGCTCGCCTCCGTGGCCGTGCAGGCCCGCGCGAACGCGGCCGGCAACCCGGACGCGATGTTCCGCGAGCCGATCACGGTCGAGGAGGTCCTGTCCGGGGAGATGATCGCGGACCCCTTCACCAAACTGCACTGCTGCATCCGCTCCGACGGCGGCTGCGCGGTGCTCCTGGCGGCCGAGGACCTCGTAGCGGACACCGCCAAGGCCCCGGTGTGGGTCCTGGGCTCGGGCACCTCCGTCTCGCACACCACCATGTCGGAATGGGAGGACTTCACGGTGTCCCCGGCAGCGGTCTCGGGCCGGCTGGCCTTCGAACGGGCCGGACTGACCCCGGCGGACGTGGACCTCGCCGAGATCTACGACGCCTTCACCTACATGACCCTGGTGACCCTGGAGGACCTCGGCTTCTGCGCGAAGGGCGAGGGCGGCGCCTTCGTGGACGAGGGCCGGCTGCTGCGCGACGGCGAACTCCCGGTCAACACCGACGGCGGGGGCCTCTCCGCCTGCCACCCCGGCATGCGCGGCCTCTTCCTCCTGGTCGAAGCGGTCCGCCAGCTCCGCGGCGAGGCGGGCGCGGGCCAGGTCACCGGAGCGGACGGCCGGCTGCCGGAGGTGGCGCTGGCCTCCGGGACCGGAGGCTGGTTCTGCTCCTCCGGGACGGTGATCCTGGGGCGGGGCTGAGCCCGCGACCGGCCCTCACCAGTCCATGCGGTCCAACGGACGCCCTTCGGGGGAGAGTTCGATCTCGTGGGGCATGTGGTCGGCGTCCGTCAGGCTGATGACGTCCGGGGAGACCCACTCCGCGCCCCGGATGCCCTGCGGCCAGGGCGCCATGTCGTCGTACCGGACCACGGGCCAGCGGCGGGCCGTCGGGAAGCTGCCGTCGTCCACGTACACCTCCCAGACCGGGTCGGTCAGCGGGGACGTGCGCTCCACCACCAGGCGGCGGGCGGCGCCGTCCGGGGCCGGGACGTCGAACTCGGCCGAGGGGAAGGGGTCCACGGCGACCAGGTACACCGGAACGCACGACGCGCCCAGGACGACGGCCCACACCAGGCCGTGGCACGCGACCGTACGCAGGACCGGGCGGCGGGAGGAGAGCAGGACCGCCCCGGTGAGGGCGAGGGCCGCGCCGGCGCCGGTCAGCAGGGGTTCGTCGAGCTCGGCCAGGAGCGCGTAGCCGCCGGGCCGGTCGTACAGCGGGGCGACGACCGCCACCCCGGTGAGTACGGCGGCGAGGGCGAACAGCGCCCGGGCCACACCTCTGTGCACGTTCATGAGCCCGCACCCTAGCCTGGCGCCATGACGAGCCAGACCAGCGGGACCAGCGAGCCCGGCGCCACCGACCGGGACGCGTTCCGCGCCACCCTGCACTCCCTGCGCGTGTGGGAGAACCCGCCCCCCGCCTTCGACACCGGGGCCGCGCCGGCCGAACCGCTGCCGCTGTTCCGGGAGTGGTTCCTGCACGCCGCCGCGGCGGGGCAGCAGGAGCCGCACACGATGAGCCTGGCGACGGCCGACGCCGAGGGGCGTCCCGACGTACGCGTCCTGATGCTGCACGACGCCGACGAGCGCGGCTGGCACTTCGCCACCCACGCCACCAGCGCCAAGGGCCGGCAGCTGGCCGGGCAGCCGCAGGCCGCGCTCGCCTTCTACTGGCCGGCCGTGGCCCGCCAGGTACGGATCCGGGGCCGGGTCACCGCGTGCAGCCCGCAGGAGAGCCGGGCCGACCTCGCCGTGCGCTCACAGGGCGCGCTGGCCTCCGCCCTCACCGGCCGGCAGAGCGAGGTGCTCGGCTCCCGGGAGGAGCTGGAGCGGGCTTCGGCGGCGGCGTGGGAGCGGGCCGCGGCCGAACCGGACGCACCGGCCCCGACGTGGACCCGGTACGTCCTGGACGCCGCGGAGGTGGAGATCTTCCAGGGCGACCCCGCCCGCCGCCACGCCCGGCTGCGCTACCGCCGCACGGCCGGGTCCGCCTGGGTCCGCGAACTGCTGTGGCCTTAGGCCGTCCCTTCCGGGTCGTGCCGGGCCCGTGCTCTGCGGAAGGGACGGCCCAGCCGTCGCCGGATCCTCGTAGCAGCCGGCCGGGGCCGGTACGCAGCAGCGTGCGGGCCCCGGACGGGCCGGTGGGGCGTGAGTGAGGCCCTACGAGGTGGGACGGCGGCGCTTGCCCGTGCCGGCGACGAGTGCGGCGCCCATGGCCACGGCGAGGCCGGCGCCCCCGAGGGCCCAGCTGGTGGCGGAGCCGGCGCCACTGGTGGCGAGGTGGCCGCCGTCGGAGGTGCCGCCCTTCCCGCCGTTGCGGTCGGCGGCCGGCGCGGCGCCGTCGCCGGGGGTCCCCTGGTCGCCGTCGCCGCCGGTCCCGCCCCCGTTGCCGCCGCCGGTGCCCGGTGCGAGGATCCGGGTCGCGAGGGACTCGGTGCCGGAGGTGACGAACTCGCCCTTCTCCGTGTGCGCGTAGCCGTCGAACACCATGTGGAAGGCGCCGGGGACCGTGTCGCCGGTGAAGCGGATGCGCAGCTTCAGCGTGGTCCTGTCCCCGGCCTTGAGGGACACCTGGCCGAGGTCGCCGCCCAGGGTCTCGTCGGACCCGCCGATCTCGACGTCGTACCAGCCGCCGGCGCCCCAGCCCTGGACCTCGACCTGCTCCGGCGTCACCCAGGGGCCCTCGTCGAAGCCGCGGCCCATGTGGGCGGCCACCAGGAAGTCCTTGAGGTCGCCCTTGCCCGCGTTGTCGAGGTGGAGCTGGAGCTCCTGCCAGTCAGCGCCGGCCCGGAAGCCCTCGGCGGGGATCCCGTCGACGGTCACCTTCGGGCCCTCGACGCGGACGCTGCCTGAGCCGGAGGCCACGCGGGAGTGGTAGGTGACCGTGTCGGCGACGGCGCCGCCGTGGTGCGGGTTGCCCTTGCCGGAGACGTTCAGCGAGAAGGCCGTCGCGGGGGTGCCCTCGGCGAACCGGACCCGGAAGACCAGGTCCCGCTGTTCCCCGGCGGCGTACTCGCCGCCGTAGCCGAAGATCCGGACCTTGCCGTCCTCCTGGCCGACCTCGACCGGGTGCCAGTAGGACCGGCCGTCGACGGTGGTGGCGAAGTACTCCACCTCGATCTGGCCCGCCCGGATCCCGGGGCCCTGCGAGACGAGGTCGACGCCGAGGTAGAACTCGTTCGTGCCGGGGCGACCGGAGTTGTCCACCTTCAGGGTCAGCGGATGCCACGCGTCGCCGCCGGCCTTGAACCCGCCCTGGGGCAGCCCGGCGAGGCTGAGCGCGGGGGCCTTGGCGGCCTGCTGCTCGCGAGTGGTCTTCGAGGTGTACGAGGCCGTCTCGGAGTCGACGTCCGTGTGGTTGGTGCCCGTGACCTGGATGCGGAGCGGGGCCGCGGCGGCCTCGGCCGCCACGCGTACGCGCACCGGGATCTGGATGGACTTGTCCTGCGCGACCGGTATCCCGGCCAGCACGTCGAACACTGCGGTCTGCGGGCCCGGGCCGGCCTTCCGCTCGGCGGCCTGCCAAGCGCCGGCGTAGCGGTGCTCGACCTCGATGTGCGCGCCCTTGACGGGGGTGGCGGTGCCGGAGAAGAACAGCCCGAGGTCGTAGCTCGACAGGTTCTTCCCGCCGCTGTTGTCCATGCGCAAGGTGAGTTCGGTCCACTCCCCGCCCGCCTTGAAACCGTCCTCCGGCAGGCCGTCGAGCGCCAGCTTCGGCCCGTTGTAGACCGTCTGTGAGCCCGAGGCCTCGCCCTTCGGGTCGCTGTCCGGGGTGGTCACCGCCGGGTTCTTGACCTCGTCGGCCACCGCCGGGGTGGCCATGAGGACGCTGGGACCGACCACTGCCGCGGCGGCCACGACGGCCATGCGCTTGAGCTTCACGTGTGCTGCTTCCCCTTCGTGCGGCCCCGGGCGCGCGAGGGCGCATCCCCCCAAAGCCTGGTCACCCGTCATTTTCGAACAGGCTGAGACTAATTCAGCGGTTCAAGGCTCCAGAACCGTCCGGCGTCACGGATCGACGCCCGGCCGCGGCCTCGGAACAGCGCATACCCACCACAGTCCCCGGATTCCGGACAGCGGGTCCGCCACCGGGGCCCCGGCGGCGGCCATGAGGAGGGCGCAGGCGTACACGGCCCGGGCGGGCGCGTACACGGCCCGGGCGGGCAAGCGCAGAGTCCGGCCGAGGTCCGCGAGCAGCCGGCGACCCGCAGCGGGTGGTGCCCACCGCGGGTGGTGTCCGCAGCGGCTCCCGTGTCGCAGGTGCCCTACGGCACAGGGCGCGGCGGCGGCGTCCCCTGCTCCTGCCGGCCGGCCCGCGCCGGCCGGAACACGGCCACGGCCACCCCTTCCGCCGCCTCGCGGAAGGTGACCTCCAGCCCCATCCCGATCCGCAGGTCGGCGGGTGCGCAGTCGACGACCTCGGTCATCATCCGGGGGCCTTCCGCCAGGTCGACCACCGCCGCCGCGTACGGGACGCGCGCACCGAAGGGCGGCAGGTCGTTGCGGTGGATCACCGACCAGGTGTAGAGGGTCGCCCGGCCGGCGGCCGTCTCCCAGGTCACGCGGTCCTCGCCGGCCCAGCAGAACGGGCAGAACTCCCGCGGGTAGTGGTGCGCCCGTCCGCAGTCCGCGCAGCGGCGCAGCAGGAGGCGGCCCTCGGCCGCCGCGTCCCAGTAGGGGCGGGTGAACTCGTCGGCCTCGGGGAGGTCGTACCGCACGCCGGTCACAGGAAGAGTCCGAGCACGGCGTCGAGGGACCAGGCCTGCCAGGACATGGCCATCAGGGCGACCAGCGAGATGAGCCCCATCATCGCGTTCTGCCCCTGCTCCGCCCAGTCGTGGATCATCAGGACGAGGTAGAGCAGGTTCAGCAGCAGTCCGGCGGCCAGGGCGACGGGGGTGAGGAAGCCGAGGACGAGGCCGAGCCCGAGGGCGAGTTCCGCGTACACGACGACGTACGCCATGAGCCGGGGACGCGGCTGCACGATGCGCTCGAAGCCGCCCTTGACGAAGCCCCAGCGGTGCTTGCCCGCGACGTCGGCGGCCCAGGCGATGCCGGTGCCGCGTTCGAACCAGCCCTTCTTGTCCTTGTGCCGCCAGCTCTCCAGCCACCACAGGCCGAGTCCTATCCGGAGCACGGCGAGCCATTCGGCCCCGCTGAGCCAGACGGTCTGCATCGGCAGCCTCCACCCTCGCACGCTTGATCTGACGGTACGTCAGTTCAGCGGATCCGGGACGATCACGCAAGGCCCCGGCATGCGCGAAGGGCGCGGAACCCCGCCGCCGACGGCCACCGTGATCGATCCGCAATCGATTCCCTCCTTGACCGAGACCCATCAACGCTGCGTGGCGATACGATCACTCCTCATGTCCGGACTCCCCACACCACTCGACCTGACCACCCAGCCCCGCCCCGTGTACGTCATCGGCGCGGGCCCGGCCGGCCTCGCCGCGGCCGCCGCACTGCGCGCCCGAGGCGTCCGCGCGGTGGTCGTGGAGAAGTCCGACGCGGTCGGCACGTCCTGGCGCCGCCACTACGACCGGCTCCACCTGCACACCACGCGCCGGCTCTCCGCCCTTCCCGGCCTGGCCATGCCGCGGCGGTTCGGGCGCTGGGTCTCGCGCGACGACCTGGTGCGGTACCTGGAGAAGTACGCCGAGGTCCACGAGCTGGAGCTGGTCACGGGCGTCGAGGTGACCCGGATCGAGCCCGCGGCCGACGGCGACGGGTGGACCCTGCACGCCACCGGCGGGCGGATCATGGCGGCCGGCGCCGTCGTCGTCGCCACCGGCTTCAACCACACCCCCGCCCTGCCCGACCTCCCGGGCCGCGAGGCGTACACCGGGCGGCTGCTGCACGCCGCCGACTACCGCAACCCCGAGCCGTACGCGGACCAGGACGTCCTGGTCGTCGGCGTGGGCAACACCGGCGCCGAGATAGCCGTCGACCTCGCCGAGGGCGGGGCGGCGCGGGTCCGGCTGGCCGTCCGCACCACTCCGCACATCGTGCGCCGCTCGACCGCGGGCTGGCCGGCGCAGCGCACCGGGATCCTGGTGCGGCGGCTGCCCGTACGGCTCGTGGACCGGCTGGGCGCGCTCGTCGCGAAGGCCTCGGTGCCGGACCTGTCGGCGTACGGGCTCCCGCGCCCGGCCACCGGCCTGTACAGCAGGGTCCGGGAGGGGGCCATCCCGGTGCAGGACGTCGGCCTGATCGAGGCGGTCCGCGCCGGCCGCGTCGAACCGGTCGCCGCCGTCCAGGCCTTCGACGGCGCGGAGGTGGTGCTCGCGGACGGCTCGCGGATCACCCCGGACGCCGTGATCGCGGCCACCGGTTACCGGCGCGCCCTGGAGGGGCTGGTCGGCGACCTGGGCGTACTCGACGAGCGCGGGCGGCCCCGTACGCACGGCGCGCAGACCCTGGAGCAGGCTCCCGGCCTGTACTTCACCGGCTTCACCAACCCCATCAGCGGGATGCTGCGGGAAGTGGCCCTGGACGCCGCGAAGATCGCCAAGGCAGAGTCCCGCCGGATGCGCACGCCGGCCTGAACCGCGCTCTGGACCCGCCCGGACGGGATCTGACACCGTTCATCACATCTCCTCCACCAGCTTTCCTGCGCAGCCCTGTTCCTGACGACACGTCAGTTCAGTAATCTGACTACACGTCAGTTATTGAGGTTCCATCGAGGTTCATCGAGCAGGAGCGGGCGGAACGATGCTTGGATCTACTCACGGCACCCTCACCACCGACTTCCGCGCACGGGTCGAGGCCTGCGGGGAGACTCCCAGGACGGCCGTCCACTCGACGGCGGCGCCGTCCACCGAGGACGCGGTCCCGCTCGACGTCAGCGGACGGCCCCTGCACGCCGACGTGCCCGACCTGGACCGGTTCTTCCGACCCGAGTCGGTCGCCGTCATCGGCGCCTCCGACGCCGACGGCAGACCGAACACCGGCATCACCCGCCAGCTCATCGCCTGGGCCGAGCGCGTCGGCGCGCGCATCCACCCGGTGCACCCGACCCGCGGGACCGTCTTCGGCCTGCCGTGCGCGCCCACGGTCTCCGACCTGCCCGAACAGGTCGACCTCGCCGTCCTCCTGGTCGCCGACCCGCTCCCCGTCATCGAGGAACTGGCCGGGACCAAGGTGAAGTTCGCCGTCGCCTTCGCCTCCGGCTTCGCCGAGACCGGCGACGAGGGCGCCGCCGCCCAGGCCCGGCTCACGGCCGCCGTGGGCCGCTCGGGGCTGCGCCTGCTGGGCCCCAACACGAACCTCAACGCCTTCGAGAGGTTCCGCGAGGACCTGGACGGACCGGCCATCGCCCTCATCACCCAGTCGGGCCACCAGGGCCGGCCCCTCTACACCCTCCAGGAGCTGGGCATCCGCCTCTCCCACTGGGCGCCCACCGGCAACGAGGCGGACCTGGAGACCTCCGACTTCATCTCCTACTTCGCCGAGCAGCCCGAGGTCGGGGCCATCGCCTGTTACGTGGAGGGCCTCAAGGACGGTCGGTCCTTCCTGCTGGCCGCCGACCGTGCGGCGCGGGCCGGGGTCCCCGTCGTCGCCGTCAAGGTCGGCCGCACCGAGACCGGCGCCCGTACGGCCGCCTCCCACACCGGGAAGCTGACCGGAGCCGACACCGTCGTGGACGCCGCCATGCGGCAGTTCGGCGTCATCCGCGTCGACGGGCTGGACGAGCTCCAGGACACCGCCGCGCTGCTCGCCCGGGCCCGCAGGCCCCAGGCCGAGGGGGTCGTCGTCTACTCCATCTCCGGCGGCACCGGCGCCCACTTCTCCGACCTGGCCACGGAGGCGGGCCTGACCCTGCCCACCCTCTCGCAGGCCAAGCAGGACGAGCTCCACCAGTGGATCCCCCCGTACCTGGACGTCGCCAACCCGGTGGACAACGGGGGCCACCCCGTCGGCGACTGGCGCGGCCACAAGATCATCGACGCGATCCTGGCCGACCCGTCCGTCGGCGTCCTGATCTGCCCCATCACCGGGCCCTTCCCCCCGATGAGCGACAAGCTCGCGCAGGACCTGGTGGACGCGGCGGAGGCCACCGACAAACTGGTCTGCGTGATCTGGGGCTCCCCCGTCGGCACCGAGGACGCCTACCGCACCACCCTCCTCGGCTCCTCCCGGGTGGCCACCTTCCGCACCTTCGGCAACTGCATCACCGCCGTACGGGCCTACCTGGGCCACCACCGCTTCACCACCGGGTACCGCTCCCCCTTCGAGGACGCACCCCGCACGCCCTCGCCCTCGTACCGCAAGGCGCAGGCCCTGATGCGCCCCGGCCAGCAGCTCAGCGAACACGGGGCCAAGCAGCTGCTGCGCGCCTACGGCATCCGGGTCCCCCGCGAGCAGCTCGTCACCAGCGCGGCGGCCGCCGTCCGCGCGGCGGGCCTGGTCGGCTACCCCGTCGTCATGAAGGCCTCGGGCCCCCAGCTCGGCCACAAGACGGAACTGGGCCTGGTGAAGATCGGGCTGACCTCGGCGAGCCAGATCCGTGACGCGTACCGGGAACTGACCGACATAGCCCGTTACGAGAACGTCCCGCTCGACGGGATCCTGGTCTGCCAAATGGTCGAACGCGGGGTGGAGATGGTCGTCGGCGTCACCCGGGACCACCTCTTCGGCCCGACCGTGACGGTCGGCCTCGGCGGGGTCCTCGTGGAGGTCCTGCACGACGCGGCGGTCCGCGTGCCGCCCTTCGGGGAGGACCAGGCCCGGGCCATGCTCACGGAACTGCGCGGCCATGCGCTCCTGGAAGGCGTACGGGGAGCACCCCCGGCGGACGTCGACGCCCTCGTGGAGGTGGTCCTGCGTGTCCAGCGGATGGCCCTGGAACTGGGCGACGAACTCTCCGAACTCGACATCAACCCCCTGATGGTCCTCCCCCGCGGCCAGGGCGCGGTAGCCCTGGACGCGCTGGCCATCTGCCACTGACGCTCGCACTGGCCCAAGAACCACCCCCGGCCCAAACCCGGCCACCCCATCCCCACCGCCCCGGGCCCAAGACCGGGCCCCGCCACCCCAGCCCCGCCGCGGCGTTTGAGGCGCGGGCCCAAGACGGAGGCTCCGCCATTCCAGCCCGCCGGCGATTGAGGCGCGGGTCCAAGGCCGAGGCCCCGCGCCTCCAGCCCCGCCGGCGTTTGAGGCTCGGGGTCCCGGGCGGAACCCCGATCCTTGACCCGCGGCGGGGGCCCGGGCCGGCCCGACCACCCCAACCCGCCGACACTCGCCGCACGGCCCAAACCCAGGCCACCGCCCCTCCAGCCCCGCCGGCGATTGAGGCGCGGGGTCCGGGGCGGAGCCCCGGTCTTCGACCCGCGGCGGGGGCCGGGGCCCGGGCCGGGTTCCACAGCTCCGCGCAGCGCCACGGCACCACCCACCACCCCCGAACGGGAGTTCACCCCATGACCGGCACCCCCGAGGACGACATCCTGCACCGCACGGAGAACGGCGTCTCCTGGATCACCCTCAACCGCCCCGAGGCGATGAACGCCGTCACCTGGACCCAGCGCGACCGCATCATCGCCCTGCTCGCCGAAGCCTCCACCGACCCGGCCGTCCGCGCCGTCGTCATCACCGCCACCGGCAAGGGCTTCTGCGCGGGCGCGGACCTCCGCGGCGCCCCGGCCACGGGCGACCGGATCGCGGGCGACGTGGCCCGCATGATCCGCCTCGGCGCGCAGCGCCTGATCACGGCGGTGCTGGACTGCGAGAAGCCGGTCCTCGCCGCCGTCAACGGCACGGCCGCCGGCATCGGCGCCCACCTCGCGTTCGCCTGCGACCTGGTCGTCGCCGCCGAACCGGCCCGGTTCATCGAGGTGTTCGTACGCAGGGGCCTGGTCCCGGACGGCGGCGGCGCCTACCTGCTCCCCCGCCTGGTCGGCCCGCAGAAGGCCAAGGAGCTGATGTTCTTCGGCGACGCCGTCCCCGCCACCGAGGCCGAACGCCTGGGCCTGGTCAACAAGGTGGTCCCGGCCGACGCCCTGGAGGCGACCGCCCGCGCGTGGGCGGAGCGCCTCGCCCAGGGCCCGACCCGCGCCCTGGCGATGACCAAGCAGCTGGTCAACGCCTCCCTGGACGGCGACCGGGCGACCGCACTGGCCGCCGAGGCCACCGCTCAGGAGATCAACATGACCACGGCCGACGCGATCGAGGGCGTGGCCGGCTTCGTGGAGCGCCGTACGCCCAAGTTCTCCGGCCGCTGACCGCCCGGCCTACATCCGCGGGTCGGGCTTCAGCAGCGCGAAGACCGCGCCCGCCGGGTCCGCCAGCCAGGCGAGCCGCCCCACGTCGGGCACGTCCGCGCCGGGCATGAGGACCGACCCGCCGTTGCGCTGGGCGGCGGCGGTGGTGGCGTCGACGTCCGGCACGTTGAAGTACGGCACCCAGCGGGCCTCCTCACCCGCGCCCTCGCCCAGCGGCGCGACCCCTCCGAAGGAGCCGTCCTCCTGGTCCCCGGCGGCGACGCTCAGCACGCGGTAGGTCATCCCCGGCGCCTGCATCTCGGCGTGCCGCCAGCCGAACACCCCCTGGTAGAAGGCGATGCCCGCCTGCGGGTCGGGCACGTGGAGTTCCGCCCACACCAGGGTGTTGTCGGCGGAGGCCAGTCCCAGTCCGGCCGTCCTCCCCGGCTGCCAGCAGGCGAACTCGGCGCCCTGCGGGTCGGTGTACTGCGCGAGCCAGCCCTCCCCCATGACGTCCATGGGCTCCATCCGGACCGCACCGCCGCCCGCCCGTACGGCCTCGGTGGTCGCCTGGATGTCGGGGGTCATGAAGTGCACCATCCAGGCGGAGTGTGCGCCCTCCTCGGTGAGCGGTCCGAGGGCCGCGACGGTCTTCCCCTGGAGCTGGAAGAAGCCGTACCCACCCGCCTCGGGGCCCGCGGCGACGAAATTCCATCCGAAGAGGGCCCCGTAGAAACGCGCGGCGGCGTCGGTGTCGGGGCTGCCGAGGTCGAGCCAGTTGGGTGAGCCGGTGCTGAAGTCGGTGCCGAGCATGGGGTCCTCCGGGGTAGTGCGGGCGGTACGGGTCCGCCGGTCACGATGCCCACCCTCCGACGGGCCGGCCCGCGTACGGGCCCCCGGGGGCCGGGGTTTCACCCGTGTGGCGTCACCGGCCCCGAGGGGAGCCGGGACCGGGCGGCCCGGACGGGCAAGCGGACCATCAGGCAGCCGCACGGACGCCCGCCCGTCCAGATGCCGGACGCACGGGCGCACGCGCCACCCACCCTCCCCCACCCCTTCCTATCTGACGAACCGTCAGGTTCAATCGTCGGTGTGATGGGACACGCAGGGATGGCGGCCACCGTCGTCCGATACCTCAGATCAGCCGGCTCCCCCACGTCCGCCGCGCCGGCCCGGGACCCCCTGCTCGACGCGGCACTGCCCCGCCCCGACCTGCGGGCCGTCGGCGAGGACGAGCGCGCACCGGTGGGCGCCGCCGAGTTCCGGGCCGTCCTCGGGAACTTCGCCAGCGGGGTCACCGTCATCACCGCGCCCGCCGGCGCCGGCGAGGAGGGGCCGGCCGGCTTCGCCTGCCAGTCCTTCGCCTCGTTGTCCCTGGACCCGCCGCTGGTCACCTTCATGGTGGCCCGTACGTCGACCACCTGGCCGCGGATCGCCCGCGCCGGGGTGTTCTGCGTCAACATCCTCGGCGCCGGACAGGGCGAGCTGTGCCGGTCCTTCGCCGTCAGCGGCGCGGACAAGTTCGCCGGGGTCGGCCACCGCCCGGCCCCCGTCACCGGGTCTCCGCAGATCGACGACGTCCCCGCCTGGATCGACTGCCGGATCCACACGGTCCACACCGGCGGGGACCACCTCATCGTGGTCGGCCGGGTCGAGGCCATGGGCGCGGCCGGCGAGGGCGACCCGCTCCTCTTCCACAAGGGCCGCTTCGGACGCTTCAGCGCCTGACCGGGCCGCACCCGGCCCGGTCACCCGAAGGTTCCGCCCCGTGGTGACGAAGGGCCCCGCTTCCGCGGGACCCTCGGGTCGTCCCGGTGGTCAGAAGGTCAGTACCCCCCGGGCCACCCGCCCGTGGTGGGCGTCGTCGGCCGCCTTGGCGAAGTCCTCCACCGGGTAGACCTCCGTGACCAGTTCGTCCAGCAGCAGCCTGCCCTGCCGGTACAGCTCCGCGTACAGGGCGATGTCGCGCTGCGGGCGCGAGGACCCGTACCGGCAGCCCATGATCGTCTTGTCCAGGTACAGGGACGAGACGAGGAAGGAGGCCTCCTCCCTGAAGCCGGGCACGCCGAGCAGGACCGCCTGCCCGTGCCGGTCCAGCAGGTCGATCGCCTGCCGGATCAGCTTGACGCTGCCCACGCACTCGAAGGCGTGGTCGGCGCCCGCCGGCAGGATCTCGCGGACGGCCCCCGAGGAGTCCGCGACGGCGGAGGCGTCGATGAAGTGCGTGGCGCCGAACCGCCGGGCCACCGCCTCCTTCGCCGGGTTCGCGTCGACCGCCACGACGGTCGTGGCGCCCGCGATCCGGGCCCCCTGGAGCACGTTCAGCCCGATCCCGCCGGTGCCGATGACGACCACCGACTCGCCGCGGTCGACCTTCGCCCGGTTCAGGACCGCGCCCACGCCCGTCAGGACCCCGCAGCCGATCAGCGCCGCCGAGGTGAAGGGGATGTCCTCGGGGATCTTCACCGCCTGCACGGCCTTGACGACCGTGCGCTCCGCGAAGGCGGAGTTGGAGGCGAACTGGAAGAGCGGCTTCCCGCCGCGCGAAAAGGGCTGCGCCGGCATCCCGATCGCCTTGCGGCACATCGTCGGCCGGCCCCGGTCGCAGTCGGCGCACGCCCCGCAGTTGGCGAGGGTGGACAGGGACACGTGGTCCCCGGGCGCCACGTGCGTGACACCCGCCCCGACCGCCTCGACCACCCCCGCGCCCTCGTGCCCGAGCACGACCGGCGGCGGGAAGGGAATCGTCCCGTCGATCACGGACAGGTCGCTGTGGCACAGCCCGGCCGCCCGGACGGCCACCAGCACCTCCCCCGGCCCGGGATCGCGGATCTCCAGGTCGTCGACCACCTGGGCCTGCTTGCCGTCGAACACGACGCCTCTCACCTGGACTCCTTGGGCAGGCCGAGCACGCGCTCGGCGATGATGTTGCGCTGGATCTCGTCCGAGCCGCCGTAGATGGTGTCGGCACGGGTGAACAGGAACAGGCGCTGCGCCCCGTCGAGTCCGCGCTCGTACGGGAGGTCCGGGGCCCAGGACGCCGGTCCGGCCGTCGCCGCCGCCCCGCGGACCTCCACCGCCAGCTCGCCGAGCCGCCGGTGCCAGCCGCCCCACAGCAGCTTGGCCACGCTCGGTGCTCCCGGCCCGCCCTCGGCGCCCAGCGTGCGCAGGGCGTTCCACCGCATCGTGCGCAGCTCCGCCCACTGCCGTACGAGGCGCTCCCGCAGCGCCGGGTCCCCGGCCCGCGCGGAGCCGGCGTATGCGGCCAGGACCCTGTCCAGTTCGGCCGCGAACCCGATCTGCTGGACCAGCGTCGAGACCCCCCGCTCCAGGGCGAGCAGCCCCATGGCCACGGTCCACCCCTCCCCCTCGCCGCCGACCGCCTCCGCGGCCACCGCCCCGTCGAAGAAGACCTCGTTGAACTCCGAGGTGCCCGACATCTGCCGGATCGGCCGGACCTCGATCCGGCTCGGCTGGTCCATCGGTACGAGGAGGAAGGACAGGCCCCGGTGGCGCCGGGACCCCGGCTCGGTGCGGGCCAGGACGAAGCACCAGTCGGCGTCCTGGGCCAGCGAGGTCCACACCTTCTGCCCGGTGACCCGGTACAGCCCGTCGGCCGGGTCCCGTACGGCCGAGGTCCGGATGCCCGCGAGGTCGGAGCCGGCGCCCGGTTCGCTGTAGCCCTGGCACCACAGCTCCTCGCCCCGCGCGATGCCGGGCAGGAAGCGCTCCTGCTGCTCCCGGCTGCCGTACGCGATCAGCGTCGGCGCGAGGAGGTTCTCGCCGATGTGGCCGACCCGGCCGGGCGCGCGCAGCGCCGCGTACTCCTCGGCCCACACCACCTGCCCGGTCAGGGACAGCCGCTGCTGCCCGTACGCCCCGGCCGGGACCTCCCAGCCCTGGCCGATCCAGCCGCCGCGGCCCAGCTCACGCTCCCAGGCGCGCCGCGCGGTCACCCCTTCGTGCTCGCTGCCCGGCCCGCCGAGGCCGGCCGCCTGTGCGTACGGGCCCGCGAGGTGCTCCGTGAGCCAGGTACGGGCCCGGCCGCGCAGCTCCTCGTCCTCGGCGCCGAAGCTGAAGTCCACCGGGCCTCCTCACGCGTTGGGGCGGTCCTTGGCCGCGGCCGCCTTGGCGATGGCCTCCAGCTGCGCCAGCATCGGCATCGGGTCGGTGCCGACCGTGCCGGGCAGGAAGTCGGCGATCTTCTCGGGCGTCCAGGAGCCCTCGGCGTACCCGGCGCGCAGCTCGCGCGGCTGGGCCCAGACGGCGATCTTCGGCCCGGCGATCGTGTAGACCTGGCCGGTGATCTTCTCGCCGCCGACGGCCACGGCCTTGTCGCTGAGCAGGTAGGTCACCAGCGCCGCGACGTCCTCGGGTTCGCCGATCTCCTTGAGCTCCATGGGCACGTTCGCGGACATGCGGGTGCGGGCGACCGGTGCCACGGCGTTGGCCGTGACCCCGTACTTGGCGAGCCCGAGCGCGGCGGACCGGACGAGGGAGATGATCCCGCCCTTGGCCGCGCTGTAGTTGGCCTGGGCGACCGAGCCCTGGTGGTTGCCGCTGGTGAAGCCGATCAGCGTGCCGCTCCCCTGCCGCCGCATGACGGCGGAGGCGGCGCGGAAAACGGTGAAGGTGCCCTTGAGGTGCGTGGCGACGACGGGGTCCCACTCCTCCTCGGACATGTTGAACAGCATCCGCTCGCGCAGGATGCCGGCCACGCACACGACCCCGTCGATGCGCCCGTACCGGGCGAGGGCGGTGTCGACGATGCGCTGGCCGCCCGCCATGGTGGAGATGTCGTCCGCGACGGCAACGGCCTCCCCGCCCGCGGCGGTGATCTCCTTCGTCACGGCCTCGGCGATCTCGCTGGTGGGCTGCGCGCCCTCGATCCCGACGCCGTAGTCGTTGACGACGACCTTGGCACCCTCGGCGGCCGCGGCGAGTGCCACGGCCCGCCCGATGCCCCGGCCGGCGCCGGTGACGGCGACGACCTTGCCTGCCAAGAAGTTCCCCACGTCCGGCCCCTTCCCGCGTTTTCTGACGGACCGTTAGATTCTATGGCCAGTCAGATACGCCTGCACAAGCCCTAGTTGCGCCCCCCTTCCCGAGGAGCTGATGGAGCCATGGCCCTGCCCGAGGAGTTCCACGACATCGCCAAGCGCGTCAACAACTGGGGGCGCTGGGGCGCCGACGACGAGATCGGCACCCTGAACCTGATCACCGACGAGGTCGTACGGGCAGCCGCGCGCGAGGTCCGGACCGGCCGCCGGATCCCCCTCGCCCTGCCCCTGAAGGAGGACGGCGTACAGGCGGGCCTGATCCCCGGGCGGATCAACCCGCTGCACACGATGGTGCAGATCAACCAGGAGCTCTTCGGGCCGGGCACGGTGGCCTGCAGCGACGACGCGGTGACCATGGGCCTCCAGTCGGGCACCCACTGGGACGCGCTCACCCACGTCTCGCACTCGGGGCGGATCTACAACGGCCGCCCGGCCTCCTCGATCACCGCGCACGCCCGGGCCGAGTACAGCGGCATCGACAAGGCCGGCCACATCGTCTCGCGCGGGGTGCTGCTCGACGTGGCCCGCGCCAAGGGCCTGGACCGGCTGGCGGGCGGCCACGCGGTGACCCCGGAAGACCTCGCCGAGGCCGAGGAGTTCGGCGGGGTGACGGTCGGGCCCGGCGACATCGTCCTGGTCCGCACGGGGCAGGTCCAGGTCTACCTCGCGGGTGACAAGCACGGTTACGGCTTCCCGTCCCCCGGCCTGTCCGTGCGCACCCCCCAGTGGTTCCACGCCCGGGACGTCGCGGCGGTCGCCAACGACACCCTCACCTTCGAGATCTTCCCGCCGGAGATCGAGAACCTGTGGCTGCCGGTGCACGCGCTCGACCTGGTCGAGATGGGCATGCACCAGGGCCAGAACTGGAATCTCGAGAAGTTGTCCACAGCCTGTGCAGAAGAGCGCCGCTACTCCTTCCTGCTCTCCGCCATGCCGGAGCCCTTCGTAGGCGCGGTGGGCACCCCGGTGGCGCCGGTGGCCCTGCTCTGACCCGTCCGCGGGACCGGCGACGGGCCGCGGGCGGGGCGGAAACGGACGGGGACGGGGCCTGGCCGGCTTCCTGACCGTCGCCCTGGTCGCGGGCGCCATCTACGGCGTCTCCCAGTGGCTGGGCAACCTCTCGGACGAGCACCCCGGCGACGCGGGCGCCGGCGGCGGTCAGCTGGTGCAGGGCGACTGCGTCACCGACCAGGCCCAGGAAGTCCCCTGCGCCACGGGCGGCTCGGCCAAGGTCCTCGGCCTGGTCAAGACGGAGGCCGAGTGCCCGGCCGGCACCCTCGAACCCATGCAGCTGACCATGTCCGTGGGCCGCCCCTACGACGTGATCTGCACCGGCAAGGCGTAACCCCGCCGACGCCGACCTCCCCACCGGGCCCCGCACCGAAGGGCCCGCAGCCGCTCCGCGCCCCATGGCGGCCCCTCGCCGAAGAACATGCGGGTGGCGGCGGCGCGGGTGCACGCCCCGAGCGCGGCACCGCAGCCGCCACCCCGCGACCCGCACTCGTCAAGGCAGGCCCTTGGCGTCCCCTCGCGTCGAATCGCTCCACACCAGGGTGATCACTACGTGACGGATCGTCAACACCTCGTTAGAGGTACACGCGCGGTTCCCGCCCGGGGGTGTGAATCCGCGACGGGCCGTCCGAGGCGCAGTCGCCCGCCGTCTTCTCCGCTCGGTCGACCTCGCACCAGATCCGTTTGCCCGCGCCCTCGCGCTGCCAGCCCCAGCGGTCCGCGAGGCCGTCCACCAGCTCCAGGCCCCGGCCGCCCGTGTCGTCCCCGGCGGCCTGGCGGCGGGCCGGCGCCCGGTCGCTCGTGTCGGCGACCTCGACCCGGACGCCCGGCTCACCGAAGAGCATCCGCAGGACGGCCGGACAGCCCGTGTGCACGACGGCGTTCGTGACCAGCTCGGAGATCAGCAGGATCAGCGTCTCGGCGAGCGGTTCGTCGTCCCCTATCCCGGAACCCGCCAGCCGGGACCGTGCCCACCGGCGGGCACGGCCGACCTCGGCGGGGTCGGGTCCTACCTCCAGCTGAACCTGAAGCACCTGCACCGCTCACACCATCCGAACCGGCGGACACTTCGCCTCGCGACAGGATGGGATCACCCAGTGTGATCCCCTTGCGGAGCAGCATGGTTGACATACAGTCACGGCAACAAGCGCTTCGGGCATATTCCCGCGCGAAGGACTGGGCGTGGTGCATACTGTGCGACGCCTGCGCCGCTCAACCGCTCGCATTCGTGGGAGCGTACCGGAGCAGGCCCCCGCCTCCGGTCCGTAATGCGGCGGGGGAAGGACACGAACCGATATCAACTCTCTGTAATCGGACGTGCGTCCCGGTCCGTCCCTCCCGTACCCTCCTGTGCGCTCCCGTCACAGCGCGCTACGGCGCCGGCCCGGCCGGCCCCTACGCCCCCGCTACCCCCGCGCCGCCCCCTCCACCTCCCCGAGCAGCTCCTGCGCCAGCAGCTCCTCCGCCTCCGCCCCGGTCCGCCACTGCTCGGCCCGCACCCAGGCCCTTTTGAGGTGCAGGTGCACATCGGCCTCCCAGGTGAAGCCCATGCCGCCGTGCACCTGGAGGCAGTCCCGGGCGTTGCGCACCGCCGCCCCGTCCGCCAGCAGCTTCGCCCCGGCCGCCTCGCCCGCGTCGCCCGTCACCGCCGCCGCGTAGACCGCGGTACGGGCCACCTCCGCGCGGACCAGCATCTCCGCGCACAGGTGCTTGACCGCCTGGAAGGCTCCGATCGGCTGCCCGAACTGCTCCCGCCCCGACGCGTACCGCACCGCCAGCTCGACCGTGCGCAGCGCGCTGCCGAGCTGGAGAGCGGCCGTCAGCAGCGCCCCGGTGTCGCGGTGCGCCGCGCAGTCCCCGTACGGGGCCACCCGGTGCAGCGGTGTCAGCGGGTCCGCGGAGCGCACCGGCTCCCCGCGCGGGACCGCGCCGGCCCCCAGGACGGCGTCCGCCTCCCCGAGGTACGCCACCAGCGGGCCCCCGAGGTCGAAGGCCGTCACCACGGCCGTCCCCTCCGCGGCCCCCGGCACCGCCCCGGCGGCCAGGTGCGTGGCGACCAGCGGCCCCGGCAGCAGGGCCCGCCCGGCCTCCTCGAAGACGAGCACGGCCTCCGGCAGGCCGAGCCCGACGCCCCCGGCGGCCTCGGGCAGCCGGAGCGAGAAGAAGCCCGCCTCGCCCAGCTCGCGCCACAGCGCCCGGTCGACGACGGGCCCGCCGTCCACCGCCCCCCGCAGGGCCTCGCGCCCGTACCGGCCCGCCAGCAGGTCCCGTACGCCCGCCCGCAGATCCCGCTGCTCCTCGGTCAGCTGGAAGTGCATGGCCCTCACCGGCCCTTCGGGAGGCCGAGGATCCGCTCGGCGACGATGTTCCGCTGGATCTGCGAGGTGCCTGCCGCGATGGTGTAGGAGAGCGAGGAGAGGCGGTCCAGCGCCCACTCCTCCTCCAGCGAGAGGGAGGCGGCCCCCAGGACCTCCGCCGCCGCTTCGTACAGCTCCTGCCGGGCGTGGGAGTACGCCAGCTTGAAGACGGAGCCGCCGATGCCGGGGACCCCGCCGCAACCCTGCGACTCGCTCACGTTCCACTGCGTCAGGCGCCACAGCGCGCCGAACTCCCCGTACAGCCGCCCGAGCCGGCGCCGCAGGACCGGGTCGTCCCAGCGTCCGTTCGCCTTCGCCCGGCGGGCGAGTCCGCCCAGGGTGCGGCGGCAGGCGACGACCTCGCCGACGAAGGCGGTGCCCCGCTCGAAGGACAGGGTCACCATGGTGACGCGCCAGCCGTCGTTCTCCCCCCCGACCCGGTTGGCGACCGGGACCCGGACCTCGTCGAGGAACATCTCCGCGAACTCGGTGGAGCCGGCGAGCGTGCGCAGCGGCCGGACCGTCACCCCGGGCGCGTCCATCGGCATGGCCAGCCAGGAGATCCCGCGGTGCTTGGGGACCTCCGGGCCGGCGGGTGCGGTCCGCACCAGCAGCTCGCACCAGTCGGCGACCTCCGCGTGCGAGGTCCAGATCTTCGATCCGGTGACCACGTACGCGTCGCCGTCGCGGACGGCGCGGGTGCGCAGCGAGGCCAGGTCGGAGCCCGCGTCCGGTTCGCTGAAGCCCTGGCACCACACCTCGTCGCCCCGCAGGACCGGCGGCAGCCAGCGCGCCCGCTGCTCCGCCGTCCCCTCGGCGGCGACGGTGGGGCCGGCGTGCAGGAGTCCGACGAAGTTCGCGCCGACGTACGGGGCCCCCGCGCGCTCGGTCTCCTCCAGGTAGATCAGGTGCTGGGTCGGGGTGGCCCCCCGCCCGCCCGCGTCGACGGGCCAGTGCAGGCCCGCGTACCCGGCGTCGTACAGGCGGCGCTGCCAGCCGAGGTCGTAGGACCGCCGCCCCGGCCAGTCGTCCGGGGAGGGCCGGGCGGGCAGCTCGGGCAGCACCTCGGCGAGCCAGGCCCGCAGCCGGGCCCGGAAGTCCTGTTCCTCCTCGGTGTAGGTCAGGTCCATCAGCGGCCCTGGACCCGGTCCCGGTCGAGGGGCAGGCCGAGCATGCGGATGGCGTTGCCGCGCATCAGCTTGTAGACCGTCTCGTCGTCGAGGCCCTTGACGTGGTCCAGGGCGACCTCCTTGGTGTGCGGGAAGGTCGAGTCCACGTGCGGGTAGTCCGTCTCGAAGGTGGCGTTGTCCCGGCCCACCACGTCGAGCGAGGCGATCCCGTGCTTGTCGCGGAAGAAGCAGCAGAACATCTGCCGGTAGTAGTACGTGGACGGCGGCTCGGGGATCAGGTCGCGGACGCCGCCCCAGGCGCGGTGCTCCTGCCAGACGTCGTCGGCGCGCTCCAGGGCGTACGGGATCCAGCCCATCTGGCCTTCGCTGTAGGCCAGCTTGAGCGTCGGGAACTTCACCAGCACCCCGCTGAACAGGAAGTCCATCATCGAGGCCATGGCGTTGTTGAAGCTGAGCGAGGCCTGCACGGCGGGCGGCGCGTCGGGGGAGGCGGCGGGCATCTGGGAGCTGGACCCGATGTGCATGTTGACGACCGTGCCGGTCTCCTGGCAGACGGCGAAGAAGGGGTCCCAGTAGCCGGAGTGGATCGAGGGAAGTCCGAGGCAGGTCGGGATCTCGGAGAAGGTGACCGCGCGGACCCCGCGGGCCGCGTTGCGCCGGATCTCGGCGACGGCCAGGTCGATGTCCCACAGCGGGATGATGCACAGCGGGATGAGCCGGCCGCCGCTGTCGCCGCACCACTCCTCGACCATCCAGTCGTTGTAGGCGCGCACGCAGGCGAGGGCCACCTCCTTGTCGTGGGCCTCGGCGAAGGTCTGCCCGCAGAAGCGCGGGAAGGTCGGGAAGCACAGGGAGGCCTCGACGTGGTTGAGGTCCATGTCGAGGAGGCGCGCCTTGGGGTCCCAGCAGCCGCGGCGCATCTCCTCGCGGGTGATGCCCTCCAGGGTCATGTCGTCGCGGTCGAAGCCGACGGCGGCGATGTTGCGCTTGTACGGGAACTTCAGGTCCTCGTAGATCCACCAGTCGGTCGGCGGGCCGTCGGGGTCCATGGAGATGACGTACTTGCCCCCGGTGTACTCCAGCTCGCCGATGCCCGCGGTCAGGGCCCTGGGACCGCGGTCGCGGTATTTGGCGGGCAGCCAGACGTCGAAGAGGTGGGCGGGTTCGATCACGTGGTCGTCGACGCTGATGATCCGAGGCAATTCCAGTTCCATGACCGTCTCCTCTTATCTGATGGATCGTCAGAAACAAGCTAGCCCCGCCGCCTCTGGACCGGCAAGCGTCGGCGCCCTACGCTCTCCGCTTGATCTGACTATCCGTCAGCACATCGGCCAAGGGGAGGTCCGGGATGACGGACACGGACACCGCGACAGAACTGAGCCGGTCCGCGACCCTGTGGGAGCTGATCGCCCGCAGGGCCGCGCTGACCCCCGGCACGACCGTCCTCATCGAGGCCTCCGAGAAGCCCTCGGCGGACCCGGCGGCGGACCGCCGCCTGACCTTCGGGGAGCTGCACGACCGCGCCGAACGCGTCGCCGCCGGCCTGTACGCCCGGGGCGTCCGCCCGGGCACGGTCGTCGCCTGGCAGCTCCCCACCCGCATCGAGACCGTGCTGCTCTCGGCCGCCCTGGCCCGCATCGGCGCCGTCCAGTCCCCCGTCATCCCCTTCTACCGGGACCGGGAGGTCGGCTTCGCGCTCCGCGAGTCCAAGGCGGAGTTCTTCGCCGTACCGGGCGTCTGGCGCGGATTCGACCACACCGCGATGGCCGCCCGCCTCGGCGCGCGCGGCGTCTTCGAGGCCTACGAGGACCTGCCCGAGGGCGACCCCACGACCCTCCCGCCGCCCCCGGCCGACGGCACGGACGTCCGGTGGATCTACTGGACCTCCGGCACGACCTCCGACCCCAAGGGCGTCCTGCACACCGACCGGTCGCTGATCGCGGGCGGCTCCTGCCTGGCCCACGCCCTGCAGCTCACCCCGGACGACGTCGGCTCGATGGCCTTCCCCTTCGCGCACATAGCGGGGCCCGACTACACCGTGATGCTGCTGCTCCACGGCTTCCCCGCCGTCCTCTTCGAGAAGTTCGCGATGCCGGACGCGCTGGACGGGTACCGCCGCCACGGGGTCACGGTCGCCGGCGGCTCCACCGCCTTCTACTCGATGTTCCTGGCCGAGCAGCGCAAGGATCCGGGCGTCCCGATCATCCCCACGCTGCGGCTGCTCGCGGGCGGCGGCGCCCCCAAACCGCCGGAGATCTACCACGCGGTCGTCCGCGAGCTGGGGTGCCAGCTGACCCACGGCTACGGCATGACCGAGGTCCCGATGATCACCATGGGCGCCCCGGACGACACCGCGGAACACCTGGCGACCACCGAGGGACGCCCGCCGGCCGGCATGTCCATCCGGATCACCGCCCCCGACGGCACCCCCCTGCCCCCGGACACCGACGGGGAGGTCCGGCTGCGGGGCGAGGCCGTCTGCCGGGGCTACCTGAACCGGGAGCCGTCCACCGAGGTCTTCGACGCCGACGGCTACCTGATCACCGGCGACCTCGGCCACCTGACGCGGAACGGGTACCTGGTCCTCACCGGACGCAGCAAGGACGTCATCATCCGCAAGGGCGAGAACATCTCCGCGAAGGAGATCGAGGACCTCCTCCACCAGCTCCCGGGCATCGCCGACGTGGCCGTCATCGGCCTCCCCGACACGGACCGCGGCGAGCGCGTCTGCGCCGTCGTCGAACAGCCCCCGGGAGCGGCCCCCCTGACCCTGCCCCAGGTGACCGCACACCTCCGCGCCCAGGGCCTGGCCACCCACAAGCTCCCGGAGCAACTGGAGCTCCTGGAGTCGCTCCCCCGCAACGAGGCCCTGCGCAAGGTCCTGAAGTACCAGCTGCGCGACCGCTACGCCGACCGCTCCTAGCCGCCGTCGGGGAAGGGGGGCACGGCCGCCCGTACGGGGTCCTTCCGGTCAGGCCGGAGAGGAGCGGGGCCGCCGGGCCACGCTCCTCTCAGCAGCGCGCCGCGGGCGGACGCGCTACGCGTCGGGGGCCTCCACCCCGCAGTAGCCCGCGAAGGCCGCCAGGATCTCCTCCTCCGAGATCCGGCCGTCGCCGTCGGTGTCCAGCGCCGCCGCCACCCGGTTGGCCAGCTCGGGCGCCGTGCCCAGGACCCGCAGCACCCGCGCGGTCGCCGGCGGCGTCGCGCCGGCGCCCTCCTCGTCCGCCACCGCGATCACGGCCCGCAGGAACGGCCGCGCGATCTCCGCGAACCGGTCCGGGTTGTCCCTGAGCCGCTTCGCCGCCCCGGTGATGAACTCCTCGCGGGACACCCGCTGGTCCCCGTCGACGTCCGCGATCCCGGCCATCCCCTGCCAGAACGCCTCGGCGCCCGCGAAGACGGCCTGGCCCTTGTCCGACCGGGCGGCGGTCCCGAATTCGGCCAGGACCGCCTTCGCGGCCGTGCTGAAGTCCTCCCGGTCGATATAGCCGGACCCGTCCTGGTCGAAGGTGGCGAATCGGGCGGCGATCTTGCGCTCGTATTCTGCGCTGTCCATATTCGGCGTTCCGCCTTCACATGTGCGGTGGGTTCAGTTCAAGACAAGGCAGGAGCGTACGGCCTTCGTGGCCTGCGCGTTAAGCGAAGCGGTCAAGGAGGTGGCCGCATCGAACCCGCGCACGGGGAGCGCGACGGGGCGCGCACACCTGTACCCATGTACCGGCGGCCGCACCACCGTTCACGCCCTGCCACGCTCCTACCACGCAGCGCACCTTTCCTGGACGAGCTTCTCCCAAAACGGGCGCGTTCCCCCATGTGCCCATTACATTCGACGAGTCGACACACGGCTGGGGGCACTGATGCCGAAGGACGTACCACCGCGCTGGGACCGCCGCATGCAGCAGCGGCTCGCCCGTGGCGAGGCCGCCGCGCTCGGGGAGCTGTACGACCGCTTCGCCTCGCTCGTGCACAGCCTGGCGCACCGCGTGCTGGGGGACGAGAAGGCCGCGGACCGGATCACCCGTGAAGTCTTCGGCTACATCTGGGAGAACCCGGACGCCTACGACCCCAAGCAGGGCTCCCTGCGCTCCTGGGTCGCCCGCATCACCCAGGGCCAGGCCGTCGCCCGGCTGCGCCAGGCCGAACTGGGCCGGGGATCGCGCGAGGAGCTGGAGCAGAAGGTGCGCAGCGCCAACGCCGCCGCCCGGGCGGACTACATCGTCACGTCCATGCCCGCCCCGCTGCGCGCCGCCCTCGAACTCGCCTACTTCAAGCGGCGCGACTACCGGCAGGCCGCCGCCGACCTGCAGATCAGCGAGGACGAGGCGCGCCGCCGGCTGCGGCTCGGCCTTCAGCTCCTGTCGACCGCCAACGCCCTCCCCCAGGAGGACACCGCCCGGCCCGGACACGGCCCTCGCGAATCTGGAACGCCCCGATGAACGGCCCCGCCCAGTCGCCCGACGACGGATACGAGCGTCCCGGCGGCCCGGCGCGCATACCGGCCCCGCGCCGGGCCGCCGACAACCTGGACCCGCAGCACGCCCCGCGGCTCCTGCCGGACCCGGACCGGGAACCGGAACCCGCGCCGCCGCCCTCGCACGCCGTCCTGAAGTCCCTGCTCGGCGCATGGGCGCTGGCCGCGTGCTCCCCCGAGGAGACGCAGGCCGTGGAGGACCACCTCACCGAGTGCGCGCCCTGCGCGGAGGAGGCGCTGCGGCTGCGCGACGCGGTCGGCCTGCTGCACCCGGAGGAGACCCTCGACCTCAAGCCGCTGCTGCGGTCGCGGGTGCTGGAGGACTGCCTGGGCAAGCGTCCGGCCCGCATCCCGGTGCCCGCCTGGGCGAACCCGTACGACACCGAGACCGCACGGCTCGACGCGCTGCTCCAGGACTTCGGGGACTCGGAGTGGCACACCCCGGTCCGCCTGAAGTGGTTCGAGGAGGAGCGGCGCCAGTCGCAGCGGACCACGGTGGCGGGGGTGATCGGGCACCTGCTGACGGTGGACGGGCTGGTCGCGACCGCGCTCGGCCTGGACGACCCGCTGGGCCCGGACGCGCCGTCCACCGGTCCGGCCGCGCGGACGGAGCACTTCTGGAACGCGTCCGCGTACCCGCCCACCCGGCAGGTCCGCGAGCCGTGGCGGGAGCAGGGCCACACCCTGGTGCGGACGGTGTCCTTCGCCGGCCGGGGCGTCGCGGAGCTCGCCGTGGACTACGGGAACTTCGCGCTGCCGCTCGGCGACGCGTTCCTGGAGCGTGCCTTCGAGTGCTGGGTGCACGCCTGGGACATCGCGGAGGCGGTGGACTACCCGTACGAGCCCCCGTCCGGCCCCCACCTGCACGGGATGATCGACCTGGCGGCCCGGCTCCTGCCGAGCGCCCTGGCCCAGCGCCGCCGCTCGGGTCTGGCGGCCCCGGCGCGCGGCCTGGTCGCGGCGGGCGCCCCCGGCCGGACCCTGCACCTGGAGATCGAGGGCGCGGGTGGCGGAGGCTGGGACATCGCCCTGGACTCCCCGGCGGCGAAGCCGTCGCCGGAGCGGACGGTCGCCGAGATCGCCCTGGACGGCCTGGAGTTCTGCCAGCTGGCCGCCGGACACATCTCCCCGGAGGAAGCCGCCGTAGGCCAGCACGGCGACCGCGAAGCCATCCGCGACGTCCTCTTCGCAGCAGCCTCCCTCAGCCACCTGTAGACCCCGCCGCCGATCGAGGCGCGGCGCCCGGCGCCGCACCTGCCCGCCCGGGCGCAACAACCGCCAGGCCCGGGCAGGGCGGGCCGGGCAGGGCCGAGGCCCACCCACCCCCGGAGGGATCAGGCGAAGACCACGGTCCGCGACCCGTTCAACAGCACCCGGTGCTCGCTGTGCCACTTCACGGCCCGCGCCAGCGCCTGGCATTCCACGTCGCGCCCGATCGCCACCAACTGGTCCGGGGTCACCCCATGCCCGACCCGCTCGACCTCCTGCTCGATGATCGGCCCCTCGTCGAGGTCCGCCGTCACGTAGTGCGCGGTCGCACCGATCAGCTTCACCCCGCGGGCATGCGCCTGGTGGTACGGCTTCGCACCCTTGAAGCTCGGCAGGAAGGAGTGGTGGATGTTGATGATCCGCCCGCTCAGTTCCTTGCACAGGGTGTCCGACAGGACCTGCATGTACCGGGCGAGCACCACCAGCTCGACGTTCTCGGCGCGCACGAGCTCCAGCAGCTGGGCCTCCGCCGCGGCCTTCGTGTCCTTCGTCACCGGGATGTGCACGAACGGGATGTCGTACGAACCCACCAGCTCGGCGAAGTCGGTGTGGTTGGAGACCACGGCCGCGATCTCGACGGGCAGGGCCCCGATCCGCGACCGGAACAGCAGGTCGTTCAGGCAGTGGCCGAACTTCGACACCATGAGCACGATGCGCATGCGCTCGTCGGAGCGGTGGATCTGCCAGTCCATCTTGAAGGAGTCGCCGATCGCGGCGAAGCTCGCGCGCAGCTTCTCCAGCGTCACGGCCGGCTCGGCCTCGAAGTGCACCCGCATGAAGAAGAGTCCGGTCTCCCGGTCTCCGAACTGCTGGCTGTCCACGATGTTGCAGCCGGTCATGAAGAGGTAACTCGACACGGCGTGCACGATGCCCTGTTTGTCGGGGCAGGACACGGTAAGGACGTACTGCGGCTGGGCCTCGGGATGCGGGTCGCTCATGACCGCATAGCCTTTCACACCGCGCGGGTCAGGATCCTCAGTACTTCCAGGGACCGCGGCCGGACGTCCGGATCCTCCCCGTCGGCCACCGCCAGCCGTACGTGCGCCTCGCGCGCCGCGCGTACCGCCTCGGGCCACGCGTGGTGCTCCAGGTAGGCGGAGACGGGGGCGTCCGGGCCGACCTGGTGCAGGATCCGCAGGACCCGGAGCACGGCGAGGTCGACCAGGGCCGCCTCCTGCGAATCGCGGAAGATCGTGCCGACGTACTTCTCGGCCGACCAGCTGTCGAGCCAGGTGTCCTCGACGAGCCGGTACACGGCGTCGGTGACGTCCCCGTACCCCTCGGCGCCGGCCAGCCAGGTGTCCTCGTGGAAGGCCGGATCGGAGAGCATGTGCAGCGCCGAGCGCACGTTGCTGCGCCAGCGCCACCACGGCATGTCGTTCAGGGGCATGCCGCCCATGGTGGAGGAGCGGCCGCCGCGGCGGGAAGAGTTCTTCGAACCTTGGGCGAATGTCACGCTTTCGATCGTACGTTCCCGTAATCCACGATCTTGAGGCGCCCGGACCCGGAGGCGCCCCCGCAATTCACCTGGGTGTCACCCGGTGTTGTGCCCCTCTCACACCTGAGTTACCTCCGGAGCGGAATGGTGCATGGACATGACCATCTCGCGCCGCGCAGCATCCCTCTCCCGCACCCTTGTGGCCACGGCGACGGGTGCGTGTCTCCTCGCAGGGTGCGGGGCGCTCCCGGGCGACTCGGGGGGCTCCGGGGGCACCATCACCGTCATGACCTTCGCGCCGGAGGAGACCAAGGCGACCAACATGCCCGGTATGCCCGGCATGGCCAAGGCCTACGAACGGTGGGTCAACTCCAGGGGCGGCATCAACGGCCACAAGCTGCGCGTGCTGACCTGCAACGAGAAGAACACCCCGACCGGCGCCGCCGACTGCGCGCGCAAGGCGATCGCCGAGAAGGCCGTCGCGGTCGTCGGCTCCTACAGCCAGCACGGCCGCGCCTTCATGGCCCCCCTGGAGGCGGAGGGCATCCCCTTCATCGGCGGCTACGGGGTCTCCTCCGAGGAGTTCCAGTCGACGCTCTCCTACCCCGTCAACGGCGGCCAGCCCGTCCTCCTCGCGGGCGCCGGGCACCAGCTGGGCAAGGCCTGCAACCAGGTGGCCCTGGTCCGCCCGGACACCCTCGCGGGCGACTCCCTGCCGGTCCTGCTCAACGCGGGGCTGAAGGCCAACAGGACGGTCGAGGCCAGCGACATCCGGGCCGCCGAGGACTCGGCGGACTTCTCGCCGCAGGCCCGCGAGGCCCTCGCCGCCGCCTCCGCCCCGAAGGACGGCAGGGATCCCAAGGACGCCAAGGAGCGCGGCTGCGTGACCGCGGTGCTGGGCGAGCGCACCGAAACCTTCTTCGACGCCTTCCGCCGGGTCGACACCCAGCGCAAGAACCCGCAGATCTCCTCCGTCCTGGGCAGCGTCAGCCAGTCCCTGGTCGACCGCACCGGCGGCCGGGAGAGCCCCTTCGAGGGCGCGTACCTGACCAGCTGGTACCCGGTCTCCTCCGACCCGCTGTGGGAGCCGATGCGCAAGGTCATCGCCGAGCACGCCTTCGGTGACGACAGTGTCGACCCGGACGACAGCGGGGCGCAGACCACCTGGATCGCCTACACCGTCCTGAGCGAGGTCGTGAAGCGCTTCAAGGCCGACGAGGACATCACCGCCCGGAAGGTCGGCCGCATGCTCAACCGGTCCGAGGCGGTCACCACCGGCGGCCTCACCCCGGACCTGGCATGGCGCTACCAGGACATGCGTGCCGTGGCCGGCTTCCCCCGCATCGTCAACGGCCGGGTCACCTTCCAGATCGTCCAGTCCGGCCGCCTCGTGGCCCAGCCCGGCGAGCAGTCCCTGGACATGACCCCGACCCTGGAACAGGCTCCCCGCGCCGCCTGACGCCGCAGGCCCCGCCGAGGCCCGGCCCCGGGGGTCATTAGATCCCGGGCGGCCGCTGGTGGGCGCCGGGCACCTCGGTGCCGTCGGGGAAGGTGACCGTCGCGAAGCAGGAGGCGGCCCAGACCTCGATGCGGCCGGGCTCGTGCGCGACCTCGAAGGGCCGGTCGCCCCAGGTGCCGTACGAGGTGACGACGAAGGCCTCGCCGGGCCGCAGCCAGTAGTTGTCGACCAGCATCGGTACGGGGTTCCCGAGCTTCCGGATGCCCTCCAGGCTGAAGTCGCCGCCGACGGCGGCCATGTTCGTGCTCAGGGTCGCCGTGACCGCTGCCACCGTCAGCGGCTCCGCCTCCGCACCCGCCCCCGACGGGGGCGCTGCGGCCCGCCGAACAGCTGGCGCCACAGGGATATCCGGCTCACAGCTGGGCCTTGTCGCGCTTGGTGAGGCCGTACTTGGCGGCGATGGTGTTCCACAGGCCCGCCGCCGACTCCTTGGCCTTGGTCGCCTCGCCGCTCGCCTTGTTCCCCGCGGCGGCGTTGTCGGTGGACCTGGCCTTGCCGTCCTTGCAGCCCTTGTCGTCGTCCACGTCCTCGGCCCAGGCCGCGTAACTGGTGTCGGCGTCCGCGGAGGACTTCCAGGCCTTGGTCAGCGAGGCGGACAGCCTGGCGTGGTCGGGGAGCTTGTCCAGCTTCAGCTCCTGGAGCCGGGTCACGAGCTCCTCGCGCTGGCGCGCCGCGGCCCGCAGGTCGCCGGCCGCCCCGTCGAGGTTCTTGCAGCTCTTGATGTCCTCGACGGCCTTGATCACCGAGGCCCGGCTGTCGTTGCTGTCCGCGAGGAGCTTGTCCAGCTGGACGGCCTGCGGACGGCCCGGGTCGACGGGGGCCTCGCCCCCGGGCGCCGCGGAGCCGCTGCCGGTCGGCGCGGGTACGGAGGACACCGCGCCCGGGTCGTTGTTCTGCGGCTTGCCGTCACCGAGCAGCGAACCGACACCGAGCCCGACGACGGCCAGCCCGATGACGACCGCGGCGACGACAGCGGGCGACACCTTGCGCGGGGCCTCCGGCGGCGGAGGCGCGAACTGCGGACGCGGCTGCGGGGGATGCGGATGCTGCGGATGCGGGTGCTGCCCGTACTGCGGGTGCTGCTGCGGTGCGGGGCGCTGGGCGCGCGGCGGACGGGGCCGCGGCGGAGGCTGCCGCAGCACCGGCTCCTGGACCGGCGGCAGCTGCTGCGTGTGCCCGGCGGCACCGTCGTCGGTCCCGCCGGAGCTGCGGAAGAGCCCGTCGAACTCGGCCGCCGGAACGGGCGGGATGTACCGCGTCGCCGCCTCGTCCTGAGCCTGAGCCGCGGGAACGGGCGGGATGTACTGCGTCGCCGCCTCACCCTGAACCGGAGCCGCCGGAACCGGCGGGATGTACTGCGTCGCCGCCTCACCCTGAACCGGACCCGCCGGAACCGGCGGGATGTACTGCGTCGCCGCCTCACCCTGAACCGGAGCCGCCGGAACGGGCGGGATGTACTGCGTCACGGCCTCGGGGAGCGGCGGGTACCCGTACCCGTGCGGGTCCCCCGGCCCCTCGTAGCCCGGCCCCACCACGTGCCCGGGCGCGGCCTGCGCCGGCGGGTACTCGTACGCGGGGCCCCCTTGTGCCTGCGGGTAGCCGTACGCGGGCCCGGCCTGCTCCGGCTGCCCCGGGTAGCCGTACGCCTGCTGACCCTGCTGACCCTGCTGCGCGGGGTGTTCCGGGTATCCGGACGCCGTCTCCGGCTGCGCCGGGTAGGCCGGGTCCGGACCCCACGGGGCCCCCGGCTGGGGGGCACCCCCCTGTCCGTTCTCCGTCACCGGGACTCCCTCTCCGATTTGCCCGAACCTACGGAACCGTCGGCTCACGCTACCCGGTCACCCGCCACCCCCGTCAGCCCCACCCACCAGGCCCCCTCGCACCGGGCCCCTCCAGCCACACCCGGGGAGTTGGATCGCCGCCACCGCACACCCCCGGCCGATTGCGCGGAGACCCGGCGGGGGGACACCCCCGCAGCACCCGGAGCCCGCGGCAGGCGTCAGGCGGCCCGTGCCTCCAGCCGCGCCCCGAACTCCCGTACCGCCGCCTCCTCCCGGTAGGGCTCCAGCCGCAGCCGGAAGTCCGCCAGGTACTCCGAGCCCCGGTCCGAGCGGAGCCCCTCCAGCAGGTCCGCCGCCTGCGCCGCCGTGTGGCAGGCCTGTTCCACCTCCCGCTGCTGGACCTGGGCCGCCGCCAGCAGCAGCAGCCCGATGGCCCGGCGGCGCGCCTTGCCCGCCGGAAGGCCCCGCAGGGCCTCCTGCGCGCGGTCGGCCGCCTCCCGCGCCTGCCCCAGGTCCCGGTGGCAGTGGGCCAGTTCGTCCGCCAGGTACGCCTCGCCGAAGTGCCGGATCCACACCGGGTCGTCGCCCGACTCCGGCTCCGCCCGCTCCAGCGCGGTCACCGCCCGCGAGGACAGCACCGCCGCGGCCCGGGAGTCGCCGAGCAGCGCGTGCCCGCGCGCCTCGGCGGCGTAGAACATGGCTTCCACCCGCGGGGTGACCTTCCCTCGGGTGCCCTCCTGAGCGGCCCGCGCCAGCTGCGCGATCTCCCGCGGGTTGCCCAGCTCGGCGGCGAGGTGGCTCATGGACGCCGCGAGCACGTAGCCCCCGTACGCCCGGTCCCCCGCGGCCTGCGCGAGGCGCAGCGCCTGGATGTAGTACCGCTGGGCCAGCCCCGGCTGGCCGGTGTCCACGGCCATGTACCCGGCGAGTTCGGTGAGCCGGGCCACGGCCGCGAACAGCGCCCGGCCCACCGGCTCCCGGTAGGAGCCGCCGATCAGCCCGGACACCACGGAGTTGAGGTAGTGGACCACGACGGGGCGCACGTGCCCGCTGCCGAAGCGGTGGTCGAGTTCGGTGAGGGCCTCCGTCGTCGCCCGTACCGCCTCCACGTCGGACATGCCGACGCGGGAGCCGCCGTTGCGGGCCACCTGCGCGTCGGCCCCGGTGATCAGCCAGTCGCGGCTCGGTTCGACCAGTGCCGAGGCGGCCACGCTGGAGCCGGCCAGGAAGTCGCGGCGGCCGACGTCGCTGCGCCACAGCTCGCAGACCTGCTCGATGGCGCCGATCACGGTCGGGGAGAACTGCAGCCCGACTCCGGAGGCCAGGTTCTTGCCGTTGGCCATGCCGATCTCGTCGATGGTGACGGTCCGGCCGAGTTTGCGCCCGAGCGCCTCGGCGATGATGCCGGGTGCCCGGCCGCGCGGCTGCTGCCCGCGCAGCCAGCGGGCCACGGAGGTCTTGTCGTAGCGCAGGTCGAGACCGTGCTCGGCCCCGCACATGTTGACCCGCCGGGCGAGCCCGGCGTTCGAGCACCCGGCTTCCTGGATGAGCGCCTGCAGCCGTTCGTTCGGCTGGCGGGCGACGAGAGGCCTGGCTGCCATGAAAACCCCCTGCTGACCGCGGGTGATCCGTTGGAATGATCACTTCCCGCCTGATGTGCGGAGAATCTTCCGCTCTGCGTCTTGTCGTTACCCAACGACCGCGCTCCGGGCTCCTACGCGCCCCCGCACGTGCATCCGTGCGCCCCGCATGCAGGATCGATGCTCCTTCCACCGGCCGGTTTACGCCCGTAACCCCGGGTGACCCGGGCAGTTGTGATGGGCGTGGAAGAGACCATCGGAGTCACGGAGACCGCACCCATCCCCAAGCAGCGCGGCGAGCAGCTGCTGGACCATGCCGTGCGGTACACGGAAGAACGGCACTGGGACGTCTTCGCCGGCACCTGGCTGGAGGTGGCGGACGGGCGCGAGCTGTGCTCCTGCGGGGCGGCGGACTGCGCGGCGCCGGGCGCCCACCCGGCCGTCAAGGACTGGGCCACGCACGCCACCGGCAGCGCGGTGCAGGTCCGCCGGGTGTGGGCGAAGCACCCGGAGGCCTCCATCCTGATGCCGACGGGCCGCACCTTCGACGCGCTGGACCTCCCGGACTCCGCGGGATTCCTGGCCCTGGCCCGGCTGGAGCGCATGCAGCGCACCATCGGGCCGGTGGCCCTCACCCCCGATCACCGGATGCTGTTCTTCGTCCTGCCGGGTGCCGGGGCGAAGATGCCCGAGCTGGTGCGCAAGCTCGGCTGGTCCCCGTCCGCGATCGACCTCGCCGCGCGCGGCGAGGGGGAGTACGTGGCCGCCCCGCCCACCCGTTTCGGCGGCCGCGGATCGGTCCAGTGGGCGCGGCGGCCCACGCCGGCGAACCGGTGGCTGCCGGACACGGAGGAGCTGATCGACGCGATCGCGTACGCGTGCGGGCGGGAGGCGGCGGCGGCCCGGACCCGCAAGGGGCTGTGACCACACGTTTTGTACCGGCAAGTTCATGACATACGTAACTGCCCAGGCCCTTCCCCGCCCTCCTATCGTGAGGAATGAACGACCAACGGGGACGTAACGAGAGGCAGGCGCATGCCGGACCAGGGTGATGCGACGGGTGGAACGCACGGAACGGGTGGCGCGCGGTCCGCGCCGTCCGCCGTGCGGGTGGAAGGTCTGTGGAAGCGGTTCGGCGAGCAGGTGGCCGTGGCCGGGATCGATCTGGACCTGCCCGCGGGCAAGTTCATCGGTCTGGTCGGTCCGAACGGCGCCGGCAAGACGACGACCCTCTCGATGGTGACCGGGCTGCTCCGCCCGGACATGGGCCGGATCCTGGTGGCCGGTCACGACGTGTGGGCGGACCCGGTCGAGGTCAAGTCCCGCATCGGCGTGCTGCCGGAGGGCCTGCGGCTCTTCGAGCGGCTGTCGGGACGCGAACTGCTCGGTTACATGGGCCGCCTGCGCGGTCTGCCGGGCGAGGAGACCGACAAGCGGGCCACCCAGCTGCTGGAGGTCCTCGACCTCGCGGGCTCGCAGCACAAGCTGGTCGTGGACTACTCGACGGGCATGCGGAAGAAGATCGGCCTGGCCGCCGCCCTGCTGCACAACCCTGAAGTCCTTTTCCTGGACGAGCCGTTCGAGGGCGTCGACCCGGTGTCGGCGCAGACCATCCGCGGGGTGCTGGAACGTTACACCGCGTCCGGTGCCACGGTGGTCTTCTCCTCCCACGTCATGGAGCTCGTCGAGTCGCTGTGCGACTGGGTGGCCGTCATGGCCGCAGGGCAGATCCGCGCCTCGGGCACGCTGGCCGACGTACGGGGCACCGCGCCCACCCTGCAGGCCGCCTTCCTCGAACTGGTCGGCGCGCACGGCCGCGACGCGGCGGGCGACTCCCTGGAGTGGCTCGGCGGGGCGGCGGCGCAGTCATGACGACCGCCACCTCCACCGCAGCCCGGAGCACCGCGCCGGTGGCCCTCACCCCGGTCTTCGTCCGGCTGAAGCTGTCCCTGCTGCGCAACGGCCTGAAGGGCTCCTCCAAGCGCAAGGCCGTGTACTTCTCCACGCTGGCCTTCACGCTGGTGGTGGCCTTCTTCGTCACCCTCGGCATGGCCATGCTGCACGGCCATGCCCGCGCCGGCACGGTCGTCGTGCTGCTCGCCGCGATCCTCGCGCTCGGCTGGGCCTTCATGCCGCTGTTCTTCCCCAGCGGGGACGAGACGCTCGACCCGAGCCGCCTCGTGATGCTGCCGCTGCGTCCGCGCCCGCTGGTACGGGCCCTGCTGGCCTCCTCCCTGGTCGGCATCGGTCCGCTGTTCACCCTGTGCCTGGCGATCGGCTCGGTGATCGCGGTCGCCCGCGGGGCGGTGGGCGCGGTGGCCGCCGTCGTGGCCGCCCCCCTGCTGCTGGTGGGCTGCGTGGCCCTCGCCCGGGCGGTGGCCACGGCCAACGTCCAGCTGCTGACCAGCCGCAAGGGCCGGGACCTGGCCCTGCTGAGCGGCCTGGTGATCGCGGTGGGCGCGCAGCTGGCCAACTTCGCCAGCCAGCGCCTGTTCGAGGTGGGCGGGCTCTCCCGGCTGGAGCCCGTCGAGGCCGTCGTCCGCTGGCTGCCGCCCGCGACCGCCGTCGGCATGGTGGACTCGGCCAGCGAGGGCGCGTACGTCCGGGCCGCCGCCCAGCTGGTGCTGACCCTCGCGGCCGTCGCCCTGCTCCTGTGGTTCTGGGAGCGCAGCCTGACCAAGCTGATGGTCACGCCGGACGGTTCGACGATCGCGGCGGCGGGGCAGAGCAAGGACCGCACCGAGAACGGCCTGTGGTCCCTGCTGCCCGCCGGACGGACCGGCGCCACCATGCAGCGCACCCTGCGGTACGCGGTGCGCGACCCGAAGACCAAGGCCTCGTGGGTGACGGCGCTGGCGATCGGCATGATCGTGCCCGTCTTCAACGCCCTGCAGGGCACCGGGTCCGTCTACCTCGCCTGCTTCGGCGCGGGCATGCTCGGCCTCCAGATGTACAACCAGTTCGGGCAGGACACCTCGGCGTTCTGGATGGTCGCGCAGACCATCTCGACCACCCGCGACGCGTACGAGGAACTGCGCGCCCGCGCCGCCGCACTGGCCCTCGTCACGGTCCCCTACACGGTCCTCGTCACGGTGGTCAGCGCCGCCCTGATCGGCAACTGGCGGTCCTTCCCCGCGGGCCTGGGCCTGTCCCTGGCCCTGCTCGGTTCGATGCTGTGCACGGGCGCGCTGTCCTCGGCCCGTTTCGCGTACTCCATCCCGACGGACGGCGCCTTCAAGAACGTCGCCCCGGGCCAGGCGGGGCTCGCCTGGATGAGCATCCTTGGCGGCATGCTGGTGTCGGCACTGATCTGCGCGCCGGTCATCGCCCTGACCATCTGGTTCAGCGTCGCCGGCTACGAGAGCGCCTTCTGGCTGCTGGTCCCGCTGGGCCTGGGCTGGGGCACCTTCGCCACCTGGGCGGGCCTGCGCCTGGCGGCGCCGGCGGTGTCCGGGAAGCTGCCGGAGATCCTGCTGGCGGTCAGCAAGGGCTGAGGCCCCGGCTTTCTCGGGCCGGGAGGGGGCGGGGACCGCACGGCGCGGACTCCGCCCCTTCCGCCCGCCCGGGGCAGGTCCGGGCGGGGGTCAGCGCGCCGCGCGCAGCCAGCCCGCGACCTCCGTCGCCCAGTAGGTGAGGATCGTGTCGGCGCCGGCCCGCTTGATGCCCAGCAGCGTCTCCAGGATCGCCCGGTCCCGTTCGATCCAGCCCTTCTCGGCCGCCGCCTCGATCATCGCGAACTCGCCGCTGATCTGGTACGCGGCCACCGGGACGTCCACCGCCTGCGCGACCCGGTACAGGATGTCGAGGTAGGGGCCCGCCGGCTTGACCATCACCATGTCGGCCCCTTCCTCCAGGTCCAGGGCCAGCTCCCGCAGGGACTCGCGGGCGTTCGCCGGGTCCTGCTGGTAGGTCTTGCGGTCGCCCTGGAGGGAGGAGGCCACCGCTTCCCGGAAGGGGCCGTAGAAGGCGGAGGAGTACTTCGCCGTGTACGCGAGGATCGAGACGTCCTCGTGCCCGGTCTCGTCCAGCGCGTCGCGGACGACGCCGACCTGGCCGTCCATCATCCCGCTGGGACCCACCACGTGGACACCCGCGTCGGCCTGGACCTGCGCCATCTCGGCGTACCGCTCCAGCGTGGCGTCGTTGTCGACCCGGCCGTGCTCGTCGAGGACCCCGCAGTGCCCGTGGTCGGTGTACTCGTCCAGACACAGGTCCGACATGATCACCAGGTCGTCCCCGACCTCGGCCTTCACGTCCCGGATCGCCAGCTGCAGGATGCCGTCCGGCTCGGTGCCCGCCGTGCCCCGCGCGTCCTTGTTCTCGTCGGCCGGCACCCCGAAGAGCATGATCCCGGAGACCCCCGCCTCCACCGCCTCCACGGCCGCCTTGCGCAGCGTGTCCCGGGTGTGCTGGACGACGCCCGGCATCGCCGAGATCGCCAGGGGCTCGCTGATGCCCTCCCGTACGAACGCCGGAAGGATCAGGTCCGAGGGGTGCAGCCGGTACTCGGCGACCATCCGCCGCATCGCCGGGGTGGTGCGCAGCCGCCGGGGCCGCGAGCCGGGGAAGGATCCGTAGGTGCTCATCTTGTCGTCGCCTCTTCGAGCATCGAGAACAGTCACGGCCAGCCTAGGGGGCACCGCGCCCCCGGCCCCGCCCGCCCACGGTCCCGCGCCGCGCGCGCCACGCCCCGCCGCGGACCGCGAGGGCCCCGCGCGGACGGCGAGGGGCCGGGCGCGCACCGCGCCCGGCCCCTCGTCACTCCTGCTGCCCCACCGCTCAGGTGGTGCGGCGCCGACGCGCCCCCGGCCGCCGCTCGCTCGGCCGGAACACCGTCTCGCCGGCCTCCTTGGCCGCCTCGCGGCGCGCCGCGCCGTACTCGGCGAGGGCCTCCGCCAGCTTCGACACCGAAGGCTCCGGCGACAGCACGTCCACGCGCAGCCCGTGCTCCTCCGCCGTCTTGGCCGTCGCCGGCCCGATGCACGCGATGACGGTCACATTGTGCGGCTTCCCCGCGATCCCGACGAGGTTGCGGACGGTGCTCGACGAGGTGAACATGACGGCGTCGAAACCGCCGCCCTTGATCGCCTCCCGGGTGTCCGCCGGCGGCGGCGACGCGCGCACGGTCCGGTAGGCCGTGACGTCGTCGACCTCCCACCCGAGCTCGATCAGCCCGGCGACGAGCGTCTCGGTCGCGATGTCCGCCCGCGGCAGGAACACGCGGTCGATCGGGTCGAAGACCGGGTCGTACGGGGGCCAGTCCTCCAGCAGCCCGGCCGCGGACTGCTCCCCGCTCGGCACCAGGTCCGGCTTCACGCCGAACTCCACGAGGGAGGCGGCGGTCTGCTCGCCCACCGCGGCGACCTTGATCCCCGCGAAGGCCCGCGCGTCGAGCCCGTACTCCTCGAACTTCTCGCGGACGGCCTTGACCGCGTTGACCGAGGTGAAGGCGATCCACTCGTACCGGCCGGTGACCAGGCCCTTCACGGCCCGCTCCATCTGCTGCGGGGTGCGCGGCGGCTCCACGGCGATGGTCGGCACCTCGTGCGGCACCGCACCGTACGAACGCAGCTGGTCGGAGAGCGAGGCGGCCTGCTCCTTGGTGCGCGGTACGAGCACCCGCCAGCCGAACAGCGGCTTCGACTCGAACCAGGCCAGCTCCTCGCGCCGCGCGGCGGCGCTGTGCTCACCGACCACGGCTATGACCGGCCGCGCGCCCTCGGGCGAGGGGAGCACCTTGCCCTGCTTGAACACCTGGGCGATCGTGCCCAGGGTGGCGCACCAGGTGCGCTGGCGCGTGGTCGTACCGGCCACCGTCACGGTCAGCGGGGTGTCGGGCTTGCGCCCGGCGCCCACCAGCTCGGCGGCGGCACTCGAGACGGTCTCCAGCGTCGCGGAGACGACGAGTATCCCGTCGCTCGCTCCCACCTCGGTCCAGCAGCGCGCCGAGGCGTTCTTCGCGTCCACGAACCGCACGCCGTTGTCGTCGCCGTGCTTGTCGCGCAACGGCACACCCGCGTACGCGGGCACGCCCACGGCGGTGGGGATGCCCGGCACCACCTCGAAGGGGATGCCCTCGGTGGCGCAGGCGAGCATCTCCTCGGCCGCGTTCCCGTCCAGCCCGGGGTCGCCGGTGACGGCACGGACGACCCGCCTGCCGGAGCGTGCGGCCTCCATGACAAGATTGGCGGCGTCCCGGATCACCGGAACCCCGGCGGCGGCTGACACTTCGTCAGCGACCGTCAGCTGTGGCGTGTCGACAGCCGCGCGCGCATGCGTGCGCACGACTTCGAGCACCTCGGGCTCCGCGATCAGTACGTCCGCGGCCGCGAGCGCCTCCACGGCGCGCAGCGTCAGCAGACCCGGGTCGCCGGGGCCGGCACCGAGGAAGGTGACGTGTCCGTGGCCGGCGACGGCCGGAAAAGCGGAGGTGGTCGGACGTGTGGGGTTCAAAGCGATCGCTCCCCCATCAGACCGGCCGCGCCCTTGGCCAGCATCTCGTCCGCGAGTTCGCGGCCGAGCGCCATGGCCTCGTCGTACGACTGGGGCACGGGACCGGTGGTGGACAGCTGCACCAGCGTCGAGCCGTCGAGCGTGCCGACGACGCCGCGCAGGCGCATTTCATTGACAATCTGCCCGTCGGCGAGGGGGTCCCCCCACTCGAGCGGAGCCGAGAGTGGGAGAAGGTCGGCGAACGCCCCCACGGGTGCGCTGCAGCCGGCCTCCAGGGCGGCGAGCAGGGAACGCTCGGCGGTCACGGCGGCCCGGGTGCAGGGGTCGTCGAGTTCGCCGAGCGCGGCGATCAGGTCCGCGTCGGACGCGAGGCACTCCACGGCCAGGGCTCCCTGGCCGGGAGCCGGCAGGACGCCGTCGACCGGCAGCAGCTCGGTCGCCTCGTCGCCGCGGCCGATGCGGTTCAGGCCGGCGGCCGCCAGGACGACGGCGTCGAGCTCGCCGTCCCGTACGAAGCCGATGCGGGTGTCGACGTTGCCCCGGATCGCCACGGTCTCGATCCGCTTGCCGAGGGACAGCGCCAGGTGGTTCAGCTGTGCCACGCGGCGCGGCGAACCGGTACCGATCCGGGCGCCCTCGGGCAGCTGCTCGAAGGTGAGGCCGTCCCGGGCGACCAGCGCGTCCCGCGGGTCCTCGCGCAGCGGCACGGCCGCGATCACGAGGTCGTCGGGCTGGCCGGTCGGCAGGTCCTTCAGCGAGTGCACGGCGAAATCCACCTCGCCGCGCAGCAGCGCGTCGCGCAGGGCGGTGACGAACACACCGGTCCCGCCGATCTGCGCGAGGTGCTCCCGCGACACGTCGCCGTAGGTCGTGATCTCCACGAGCTCGACGGGACGGCCGGTGACCGCCCGTACCGCGTCGGCGACATGGCCTGACTGGGACATGGCCAGCTTGCTGCGCCGCGTGCCGAGCCGGAGGGGCTGGTCGAGACGTGGATTCATGATGCCCGTCCTGAGTCGTCGTTCTTGTCGGCCGCGTCGGCCCTGCTGACGGAGGCCACCGTCAGGGGGTCCAGATCGAAGAGTTCGCGCAGCGCGTCCGCGTACCCGGCGCCGCCGGGCTCGCTGGCGAGCTGCTTGACGCGCACGGTCGGCGCGTGGAGGAGTTTGTCGACGACGCGGCGCACGGTCTGGGTGACCTCGGCCCGCTGCCGGTCGTCGAGGTCGGGGACCCGCCCGTCGAGCCGCGCCACCTCCATGGCCACGACCTCGGCGGCCATGGCCCGCAGGGCCACGACGGTCGGCGTGATGTGCGCCGCCCGCTGGGCCGCGCCGAAGGCGGCCACCTCCCCGGCGACTATCGCGCGTACGGCGTCGACGTCGGCCGCCATCGGGGCGTCGGCGGACGCCTCCGCGAGCGATTCGATGTCCACCAGCCGCACGCCGGGGATCCGGTGCACGGCCGCGTCGATGTCCCGGGGCATGGCCAGGTCCAGCAGCGCGAGGCGTACGGCGGCGCCGTCCGCCTGGGTACGGGTGCTGCGCCGGGGCTGCCGCTGCGCGGCGGCCTCGCCCTGATCGGCCCAGGTGCCGTGCAGTTCGAGGGAGTTGGCGTCGACCCCGGTGAGTGCGGACCGGCCCTCGGGCCCCACAGGACATCCGTCGCCCTCGACGGGGGCGGCGATGGTCCGTGCGGCGCCCGCGTCGGTGAGCCGGCCGCCGTCCCGCGCGGCGGCGGCGAGCCTGGCGACGACATCGGCCGAAACAAGCCCGTCCGCAGCCGGATCCTGCCCCGCCAGGGGGCCCGTCCCGGCGGTGGCCGGGGAAGTCTGAGGCGCGGGAATCCGGGGGCGGGGCTCCTGGGGCGTGGCCCCGGCCTCGTCCCACCCGGCCCGTGCAGGCGACACCGCGGCGAGCACCTCGTCGGCGGTCAGCACCAGCCCGGTCGCCCCGGTGCAGGACACCACGACGTCGACTCGGGTCAGCTCCTGCGCGACTCCGGACATGGCGACGGCGGAGGCCGCCACCCCGGTGCCCGAGGCAACCAGAATCTCGGCAAGGCGCTCCGCCCGGTCCGCGGTCCGGTTGGCGACCACGATCTCGGCCACCCCGACCCGCGCCAGCGTCGCCGCCGCCAGCGAGGACATCGACCCGGCGCCGATGACCAGCGCCCGCTTGCCCGCCGCCCAGTCGCCCACCGACAGGTGCCCGCCCGTGAGCTGCTCCAGTCCGAAGGTGACGAGGGACTGGCCCGCGCGGTCGATGCCGGTCTCCGAGTGCGCCCGCTTGCCGACCCGCAGCGCCTGCTGGAACAGGTCGTTGGTCAGCCGGCCCGCGGTGTGCTGCTCCTGGCCGAGCGCCAGGGCGTCCTTGATCTGTCCGAGGATCTGCCCTTCGCCGACGACCATCGAGTCCAGGCCGCACGCCACCGAGAACAGGTGGTGCACCGCCCGGTCCTCGTAGTGCACGTACAGGTAGGGGGTGAGCTCCTCCAGCGCCACTCCGCTGTGCTGTGCCAGCAGGGTGGACAGCTCGGCGACGCCGGCGTGGAACTTGTCCACGTCGGCGTACAGCTCGATCCGGTTGCAGGTGGCGAGCACGGCCGCCTCCGCCGCGGGTTCGGCGGCGAGGGTGTCGTGCAGCAGCTTCACCTTGGCGTCGGCGGAGAGCGAGGCGCGTTCCAGGACGCTGACGGGTGCGCTGCGGTGGCTCAGTCCCACGACGAGCAGGCTCATGCCGGCATCACCGCCGGCACGTCGCCCTCGGGACCGCCCTTGCGCGCCTCGGCGGCGGCCCGCCCGGCGGGCGGGACCACGGCGGCGGCGGGCGCGGCGCCGCCCACGGAGGAGCCGCCGGCGGCAGCGGCGGCGGCCGCTTCCTCGCCGGCCTTGCGCTGCTCGTGGAAGGCGAGGATCTGGAGCTCGATGGAGAGGTCGACCTTCCGCACGTCGACGCCGTCGGGCACGGACAGCACGGTGGGCGCGAAGTTGAGGATGGAGGTGACACCCGCGGCGATCAGCCGCTCGCTGACCTGCTGCGCGGCTCCGGCCGGCGTCGCGATGACACCGATCGAGACGCCGTTCTCCTCGATGATCTTCTCCAGGTCATCGGTGTGCTGCACGGGCATCCCGGCGACGGGCTTGCCGGCCATCGCGGGGTCGGCGTCGATCAGCGCGGCCACGCGGAAGCCGCGCGACGCGAAACCGCCGTAGTTGGCGAGGGCGGCGCCGAGGTTGCCGATGCCGACGATGACGACGGGCCAGTCCTGGGTCAGTCCGAGCTCGCGGGAGATCTGGTAGACGAGGTACTCGACGTCGTAGCCGACGCCCCGGGTGCCGTAGGAGCCCAGGTACGAGAAGTCCTTGCGCAGCTTCGCGGAGTTGACTCCGGCGGCGGCTGCGAGCTCCTCGGAGGACACCGTGGGCACCGATCGCTCGGAGAGCGCGGTGAGGGCGCGCAGGTACAGCGGAAGCCGGGCGACAGTGGCCTCGGGAATACCTCGGCTGCGGGTCGCCGGTCGGTGAGTTCGGCCAGTTGCCACGATGCTCCTGCGGGATGAGCGGGGCTGCAGGCGGCCACTTGTCCCAGGACCGCCCCGTCGACAGCAGGCTATGCCTTTGTGAACGCGTGCACAAAGATTGTGTCCGCTTTGTCCGAGCAAAGTGACCGGGGTCACGCAAGTCCGGCACATATCGGCGGAACCAGCGGCACGCCGAACCCGTTCAAATCCCGAAGGGGGCAAAACCGTACACACTCCTCACAGATACGCCCCCGAGACGCCATAAATCGCCCATGATGGTAACCGGGCCGGGGGTCAGCCCTCCAATGCCCGTCGCAGCCGGTCCGGGTTCACCCTCCAGAAGGTGTGCTGCTCGCCGTCGACCAGCACCACCGGAATCTGCTCCCAGTGCAGCCGGTACAGCTCCTCGTCCTGCGAGATGTCCTTCTTCTCCCACCGCGCACCGGTCTGCGAGCAGACCTCCTCGACGACGGCCTGTGCGTCGTCGCACAGATGGCAGCCCGGCTTCCCGATCAGCGTCACCAGCCGCTCTTCGGGGCGCTTCTTTTCCTTGCGGCGCAACAGAGGAGTCATGCCCTCATTCTCGCGCGCCCTGCCGTAACAGCCACGCCCCGAAGAGTTCACGCCCCCGCATCCCATCGGTTCGGGAACTCCCGAACACAGTGGCTATGCTCGCGTCATGGCCGCTCTGGGATGGCTCACCCCCCGTAGGCGCTCCGCCACCGCGCGGAGCGTGCTGGCAGGCGAGGCCTCGGCCGAGGCCGCCCGCAAGACCGCGCTGGCCGAAGCCCCACCGCTCGCCGGGACCCGGGAAGCGGAAGCAGCCGGAGCACCGGCCGAGCCGGAGTTCCCGGTCGCCGGCGACGACCTCGCCGCCGCCTTCTTCGACCTCGACAACACCGTCATGCAGGGCGCCGCGATCTTCCACTTCGGCCGGGGCCTCTACAAGCGCGAGTTCTTCCAGCGCCGCGAGCTGGCCCGCTTCGCCTGGCAGCAGGCGTGGTTCCGCCTCGCCGGCGTCGAGGACCCCGAGCACATGCAGGACGCCCGCGACAGCGCCCTGTCCATCGTCAAGGGCCACAAGGTCTGCGAACTGACGGCCATCGGCGAGGAGATCTACGACGAGTACATGGCCGAGCGGATCTGGCCCGGCACCCGCGCCCTGGCGCAGGCCCACCTCGACGCCGGACAGAAGGTGTGGCTGGTCACCGCCGCCCCCGTGGAGACGGCCACGATCATCGCCCGCCGGCTCGGCCTGACCGGGGCGCTGGGCACCGTCGCCGAATCCGTCGACGGGGTCTACACCGGCCGCCTGGTCGGCGAACCCCTGCACGGCCCCGCGAAGGCCGAGGCGGTCCGCGCCCTGGCCGCCGCCGAGGGGCTCGACCTCACGCGCTGCGCGGCGTACAGCGATTCGCACAACGACATCCCGATGCTGTCCCTGGTCGGACATCCGTACGCGATCAATCCCGACACAAAACTGCGCAAGCATGCCCGCACCCACGACTGGCGGCTGCGCGACTATCGGACCGGCCGCAAGGCCGTGCGGGTCGGCGTCCCGGCCGCTGCCGGGGTCGGCGCGATCGCGGGCGGCGCAGCCGCAGCGATCGCCCTGAACCGCCGCCGCAAGTAGCGGCCTCAGGCCCCGCACGGACCTGCCCCTCCCCCGCCCGCACGCTGCCGGGGCCAGGGCATTCGCTCACCTCTACCCGCGCTCGGCGCGCGGCACTCCGGCATGCCCGACTCGGTCGCGGCGCCCCATGGAAGCGTCCAATCCGCGCACCCAAGTGATCACCAACCGATCACCAACTGCGACTGAATATGCCCTCGACACGCAACAGAAGTGTCGGAACCGGTGATTTGAGCAACTGGGTGTAGCGCTGCCTGTACGAAGCGTTATTCTCCTCAAACGCATGCCACCGGCCATCTGTCGCTACGACGGGTGAACGGTTCCGCACTGCACGTGATGGAAGCTCTGCCTCTGGGAGTCCCGTGTACCCACCTGTCGGGGTTGACGCCTCGGGCCTGGCTACGCTGCGCGCAACGGTCCTCGACCACCTGCGCGGCTTCGTCCCCACCGCGTACGCCGTCCCCGCCTTCGCCGCCGCGGTACCTGCCGGCCTCGGCCCGGCCGGCCCTTGCTATGCCCTGACGGACGGCGGGGCGACGGTGGGCAGACGCGGCCGCACGGGTGGAACCGCCGGCGCCGCGGGCACACAGACCACCCCCCGCCGCCCCACGGCGGACAGCGACCAGGCCCGCATGATGGACCTGGTCGAACGCGCCCAGGCCGGCGAGGCCGACGCCTTCGGCCGGCTCTACGACCAGTACAGCGACACGGTCTACCGCTACATCTACTACCGCGTCGGCGGAAAGGCGACGGCGGAGGATCTCACCAGCGAGACCTTCCTGCGCGCGCTGCGCCGCATCTCCACCTTCACCTGGCAGGGCCGCGACTTCGGCGCCTGGCTGGTGACGATCGCCCGCAACCTGGTGGCGGACCACTTCAAGTCCAGCCGCTTCCGGCTGGAGGTCACCACCGGCGAGATGCTCGACGCCAACGAGGTCGAGCGCAGCCCGGAGGACTCCGTCCTGGAGTCCCTGTCCAACGCGGCCCTGCTGGAAGCCGTACGGAAGCTCAACCCCCAGCAGCAGGAGTGCGTGACCCTGCGCTTCCTGCAGGGCCTCTCGGTCGCCGAGACGGCCAGGGTGATGGGAAAGAACGAGGGCGCCATCAAGACGCTCCAGTACCGGGCGGTCCGCACCCTGGCCCGCCTCCTCCCCGACGACGCCCGCTGACCCCTTCCGACCCGACAACACGACCTCACATTTCGGTGACCCCTCGATGACGCTGTGGTCCGATCATCCTTCGTCCGTAACCCAAGTGCCGCGACGCTCGTTGTGCGGAATGCAGGCTCCCTGTGGACAAGCCCTGCCCGAAGCCGCTCACCCGAAAGGGTGGATGTGCTCAAGGAAGGCAACCTTCCGGACACCTTGGGGAGTCGATCGTCATGACGAGAGGAGGTGCCGCCAGTGATCGCGAACGTGACTCCGCACCGGCGGGCGAACGCCTTCGCCCAGGCCCTGGAGGATCGGATCCCATCCGATCCTTCGGAACCGGACCCGGCGGCCGAGCAGTCTGAGGCACCTGCCGAACCTGCTGACCACGACCGGTTGTTGGCCTTGGCGAGCGCACTGGGCGAAATGCCGCGCCCGGTACTGGACGCAGACGTCAAAGTGGTGCAAAGAGCCCAGCTCGTTGCCGCCATGGAAGCCATGGTGCTGGAGGAAAGGGCCGGGGGCGGTGCCGCCTCGGACCCTCTGGTGCCCGAACAGCGGACCGGCCGCGGCGTCCACCGGGCGACCCCGCTCCGGAAGATGCGGCCCCGCTCCCGCTGGTCCAAGGGCATCGCAGCGGGAGGCCTCACCGTGGGTGTGGCCGCAGGGGCCTTCAGCGGAGTGGCCGCTGCCAGTTCCGACGCCCTGCCCGGTGACCACCTCTACCCCGTGAAGCGGGGCATGGAGGACCTGAAGCTCGGTCTCGCGGACGACGATTCGGACCGGGGCGAGCTCTTCCTCGACCAGGCCTCGAACCGCCTGTCCGAAGCCCGCAGGCTGATGGAACGCGGCCGGACCGGCGTCCTGGACCACGAGTCCCTGGGCGAGATCCGCCGCGCGCTGACCCGTATGAAGCACGATGCGTCGGAGGGGCACCGGCTCCTCCAGGCGGCCTACCAACGGGACGGCTCGCTCGGACCGATCCAGACCCTGTCCTCGTTCTCGCAGTCCCACCGCGATGCGTGGGGCAAGCTCCGGGACAGGCTCCCGGCGCAGCTCACGGACGTGGGCGGCGAAGTGGAGTCGGTCTTCCGGGCCATAGACGATGACGTGGCGCCGCTCCAGTCCCTGTTGCCCAAGCCCCCGGAGCAGACCCGGGGCTCCGGCTCCGGTTCCAGCGCGCCCGCCACCCCGTCCAAGCCCGGCACCCCCGGAGGCAAGCAACCCTCCGCCCCGGCTCCGGGCACCCCGTCGGGCAGCACCGCCCCGTCCCCCTCGGGCAGTACCACGCCGCCGCCCGCCGGTGGCCTCCTGGGCGGTACGGGCGACCTGCTCAACCCGCCCGCGGGACAGTCCGCGCCGCCCCCCGCGGTGACCCCGGACCAGCCCAGGCCGGAGATCACCCTCCCGCCCCTGCTCCCGGGCCTCCTGCCGGGCCTGGGGCTCAAGGCGGAGGACGCCGAGTAGCCGGCACGTGAACGCCCCGGCGAAGCTGCACGAGCAGCCTCGCCGGGGCGTTCGCCCGGGAGCCCCGCGCGAGCGGACTCCCCGGCGGACACCTCAGAAAAACACCGACCTCCGCTGCACCAGCAGCTTGTACAGCGTGTGCTGGATCTGCTCGCGCACCTGGTCCGTGAGGTTGAACATCAGCATCGGGTCCTCCGCCGCCTCCGCGGCGTACCCCTCGGTGGAGATCGGCTCGCCGAACTGGATCGTCCACTTCGTCGGCAGCGGCAGCGCCCCCAAGGGCCCCAGCCACGGGAACGTCGGCGTGATCGGGAAGTACGGGATCCCCAGCAGCCGCGCCAGCGTCTTCGCGTTGCCGATCATGGGGTAGATCTCCTCCGCCCCCACGATCGAGCAGGGCACGATCGGCGTACCCGCCCTCAGTGCCGTCGACACGAACCCGCCCCGGCCGAACCGCTGGAGCTTGTACCGGTCCCCGAACGGCTTCCCTATCCCCTTGAAGCCCTCCGGCATCACACCGACCAGCTCTCCGGCCTCCAGCAGCCGCTGCGCGTCCTCCGCGCACGCCAGGGTGTGACCCGCCTTGCGCGCCAGCTCGTTCACCACCGGCAGCATGAACACCAGGTCCGCCGCCAGCAGCCGCAGGTGCCGCTGCGCCGGGTGCTGGTCGTGCACGGCGACCTGGAGCATCAGGCCGTCCAGGGGCAGCGTCCCCGAGTGGTTCGCCACGATCAGCGCACCACCCTCCTTCGGGATGTTCTCGATGCCCTTGACCTCGACCCGGAAGTACTTGTCGTACAGCGGCCGCAGCAGGGACATCAGGACCTGGTCCGTCAGCTCCTTGTCGTAGCCGAAGTCGTCGACCTCGTACTCCCCGGTGACCCGCCGCCGCAGGAAGGCCAGTCCGCCCGCGATCCGCTGGTCCCAGCCGGCACCACCGTCCGGCTTCGGCGGGGCGGCCCCGGCGGGCGGGGCCTCCTCGACCGGTGCGACCGGCCCGGCCACCCGCACCCGCCGCCCCGTGGGCCGCCGACGCGGCCGGTCCTCGTCGAACGGAATGACCTTGGCGTCCGCCACTATCGCTGCGCTCCTTCCACCACGTCCACGTCCACGTCATCGGCGCCCACGCCGTCCACCTTCAGTACGGCGGCCAGCCGCCCCACCGCCCGCCCCATCCGCTCCGGCGGCAGCAGCCCCCGGCCCCGGCTCCGGGCGAAGTCGGCGAAGGTCTCGGCGGTCGTGTACATCGGCTCGAATCCGAGCACTTCCCGCATCTGCGTGGTCTCCACCACCCGGCCGTGCGTCAGCAGCCTCATCTGCTCGGGCGAGAAGTCGGTGACCCCGACCGCGCGCAGCGCCGATCCGGCCCAGGTCAGTGCCGGCAGCAGCAACGGCAGCGTCGGCCGGCCCAGCCGCCGCGAGCACTGCGACAGCAGCAGGACGCCGTCGCCCGCGATGTTGAAGGTCCCGCTGTTCAGGGTCCCGCGCCGCGGCTCCTGGGCCGCCAGCCGCAGTACGTCCAGCACGTCGTCCTCGTGCACGAACTGCAGCCGGGGGTCGTAGCCCAGCACCGTCGGCAGCACGGGGATCGAGAAGTACTCGGCCAGCGCGGAGTCGGCGAAGGGCCCCAGGATGTTCGCGAAGCGCAGCACGCACACCGCGACGTCCGGCCGCCTGCGGGCGAAGCCCCGTACGTATCCCTCCACCTCGGCGGCGTCCTTGGCGAAGCCGCCCGCCGGCAGGGATTTGGGTTCGGTGTTCTCGGTGAAGACGGCCGGGTCCCGCGGGGTGCCCCCGTACACGCTGGTACTGGACTTCACCACGAGCCGCCGTATCGTCGGCGACTTCTGGCAGGCTCCGAGGAGCTGCATCGTCCCGATGACGTTCGTTTCCTTCACGGTGCTGTGCGCACCGCCTGTGCCGGCACTGCCGCCGGTGACCGCCAGATGGACCACCGTGTCCACGGCGTGCTCGGCCAGCACGCGGGCGATCGACGACTGCCTGATGTCCGTACGGACGAACTCGGCCGATCCGAGCCGGTGCGGCGGCGTCACCGCATCGACGGCGATCACCCGCTCCACATCGGGATCACGCTGGATCCGGCGCACGAAGCGCCCTCCCAGCTGCCGGGCCGCCCCGGTGACGAGCACGACCTTCCCCACGAGCTCAGCGCCTCCCTCGAAGAAGTCCCCCGGCTGCACCGCAGCCCCTCCACCAGGCTGGTGGAGGGGCTGCGGAGAACACGTACAGCTACCGTTTACTTCTTGTTACGGCGCTGGACGCGGGTGCGCTTGAGCAGCTTGCGGTGCTTCTTCTTAGCCATCCGCTTGCGCCGCTTCTTGATAACAGAGCCCACGACTACCCTCGCTCACTTCTCTTCACTCGGTGCGGGGCGTCTGGGCCCACACGACCTACGTCGGCCTAGCCTACCCGCCCGAGCTCTGAGCTTGTAATCCGAGTGCTCCCACACCGTCGCGAGGGCCTCCCGAGCCTCAGTCTCAGGCCGTCTCCACCCCCACATAGGACTCTCGGAGGTACTCGTGGACCGCCTGCTCGGGCACCCGGAAGGACCGGCCCACCCGGATCGCGGGCAGATGACCACTGTGCACCAGTCGGTACACGGTCATCTTCGACACTCGCATCACCGAGGCGACCTCCGCCACGGTAAGGAACACGACCTCGTTGAGAGGCCTCTCGCCAGCAGCCATGACACACCTTGACCTTCCGCGCATGACGGGCACCGGCTTCCCCTCCGGTTACTCCTCGTCGTCGCACGCTCACTCCCAGAGTAGGGGCGCGTGATACGAGTGGGGAAGAGGAGCTACAGCCACTCCTGCCGGCCCGGCAGACTGGCCCGATCGAGCACATAGCGAGTGAGCGGCCGGTAGTAGTCCGCACGCACCGCGTCATCCAGCGGAACGGTCACGGTCACCAGCCCCTCGGCCTCCGCCACGAACGGCGCGGGATCGTCCGTGTCCGCCAGGCCGATCGCCTCCACACCCAGCTGACCTGCACCGCAGACCCACCCGTGGTCCCCCACCACCAGCTCCGGCAGTGGCCCGCCGGCCTGTGCCAGCGCCGCCAGCGCCATCCGGACCGGCAGTGGCGAGTGGGTGTGTGCGCCGGGGGCACTCCCGGGCCGCCGCGCGCCGGGCTCACGCACCAGTGCGACCCCCCGTACGTAATCGATGCTGTACGTGCGTACGCCGAACCGGGTCGCCACGTCGAGGCTCACCCCCTGCGCCGGGGTGAGCACAACACATCCCGCCGCCGACAACGCCTCGGCCAAGGCGGCGTAGAAGCCCAGGAGCCGATGCGGGTGCCCCGTCCCGAACAGCACCGGCGACCGCGCCCCGGCCGCGTCGCGCAGCCGCCCCGCGAAGGCGTCCAGCGCGGCCACCGTCCGCTCCGGATCGATCACGTCCGGCCCGCTGACGTGCGCCGGGTCCGCCGAGACCCCGCACTTGCGCGCCATCAGCCCCAGCAGATCGCCCTCGTCCCAGCTCCGCTCCGGTTCCAGCCCCAGCAGCACCCGCGGATCCCCCGCCGCGAACAGCCGGTAACTGCGCAGGCTCTCCTCCCGGGAGGTGGCGACGGTCCCGGCCAACCGGGCGGCCAGCAGATGCGCACGCAGCGCGCCGGTGCTCAACACCCTCCGATGCTGCCCGACCCCACCTGGCGGTTCATCAATTCACCGGAACAGCCCCACAGTTGGCGTAACGACGACCCGTCAGGTCAGCATTCCCCGCAACGGGAACACGGCCCGCCGCGTCGCCAGGACGGCCTGATCCGTACGGTCCGCCGGGTCGTAGCCCGCCTCCCACTCCCGCCACGACGGCGTCCGCCCGTCCGTCATCCGGGCCGGCGCCAGCTGCCGCGTCCGCGCGTACGCCTCGTGCCGCCAGGAGGCCGGTACCGCCGTCTCCGGGGCCACGGGCCGGTGCGCGGCGATCGCCACCAGGTGCGTCCACGACCGCGGCACGACGTCGACGACCGCGTAGCCGCCTCCGCCCAGCGCCAGCCACCGCCCGTCCGCGTACGCGTGCGCCAGCCGGTGACAGGCCTCCTGTACGGCCCGCTGGGCGTCCAGGGACACCGCCAGGTGGGCGAGCGGGTCCTCGAAGTGCGTATCGGCCCCGTGCTGGGTCACCAGCACCTGGGGCCGGAAGTCCGCCAACAGCTCCGGCACCGTCGCGTGGAAGGCCCGCAGCCAGCCCTCGTCGCCGGTCCCGGCGGGCAGCGCCACGTTCACCGCCGACCCCTCGGCCGCCGGCCCGCCCGTCTCCTCCGGCCAGCCGGTCTGCGGGAACAACGTCCGCGGATGCTCGTGCAGGGACACGGTCAGCACCCGGGGGTCGTCCCAGAAAGCCGCCTGTACGCCGTCCCCGTGATGGACGTCCACGTCCACGTACGCGACCCGTTCCGCACCCAGCTCCAGCAGCCGGGCGACGGCGAGGGCCGCGTCGTTGTACACGCAGAATCCGGCCGCGCCGCCCGGCATGGCGTGGTGCAGCCCGCCCGCGAAGTTCACCGCGTGCTCGGCCTCCCCGCGCCAGATCGCCTCCGCGCCCGCCACGGACTGCCCGGCGATCAGCGCGGAGGCCTCGTGCATCCCGGGGAAGGCCGGATCGTCCACGGTGCCGAGCCCGTACGAACCGTCGGCAACCCCCGGATCGGCGGACACCTCCCGCACCGCGGCCACGTAGTCGTCCCGGTGGACGAGCTTCAGCGTCGAATCACCGGCCGCACGGGCCGCCCGCACCTCCATGGCCCGGTCCAGCCCGAAGGCACGCACCAGCCCCATGGTCAGCGCCAGGCGCACCGGATCCATCGGATGGCTCGGCCCGAAGTCATACCCCGTGACCGCTTCGTCCCACATCAACAGCCCGCGCCCGCTCATGCCCGACACCGTATCGGGCCGGCTTCGGCCCGAACGAGCGGGCGTAGAACAAGGTGATCAGGACGAGGACCATCGGCACGAGCATCGCCCCCCGGTAGCTCCAGGCGTCCCCGATCCCGCCGACGAGCGGCGACCCGATCAGGAAGCCCACGTAGTTGAAGATGTTCAGCCGGGCTATCGCCGCGTCGGACGCCCCCGGACCCCGGTCCGCGAAAGCCCTCCCGGCGGCCGCGAAGGTCTGCGGCACGATCACGCACAGCCCGAGCCCCAGCAGGGTGAACCCGAGCATCCCCACCCAGGGCCCCGGCGCCGCCGCCACCACCGCGAAACCGGAGGCGGCGACCACCGCCCCGCCCCGCACCACGGCCGCGGCCCCGAACCGGCGCACGCCCAGGTCACCGACGGCCCGCCCGACGAGGGTGGTCACCATGTAGACGGTGTAGGGGACGGTCGCCAGCTGCTCGGAACTCCCCAGCACGTCCTGGAGGTACTTGGCACTCCAGTTCGCGACCGTCGAGTCCCCGATGTACGCGCACGCCATCACCAGGCACAGCGGCAGCAGCAGAGCGAACCCGCCGGGACCCAGCCCCTTCCCGACGGCCCCGTCCGGCACCCCGTCCCGGCCCGGCCGGTCCACGTAGGAGCGGCTCCCGAACAACGTCAGCGGCAGCAGCACCGCCACGGCCGGCAGGTAGCTCACGAACAGGTCCAGGCGCCAGTGCGCCCCGGCCCACGCGGCGGAGGCCCCCACGATCCCGCCGAGGCTGTACACGGCGTGGAAACCCAGCATGATGCTGCGCCCGTACGCCTGCTGGAGGCTCACCCCGAGCATGTTCATCGAGGCGTCCAGCGCCCCGACCGCCAGCCCGAACGCCCCGAGCGCCAGGGCCACGTGCCACATCCGGCTGCCGGCCCCGACCCCCAGCAGGGAGAGCAGGACCAGCGGCTGCGTCCACCGCAGTACGACACTGGGCGCCACCCGCTTCACCAGGTGCTCGGTGGCGACGCTCGACACACCCGCGAGGACCGGAACCGCCGCGAGGAAGACGGGCAGCAGGCCGTCGGATATCCCGTACCGGTCCTGGATGGCCGGGATACGGGTCACGAGCAGGGCGAAGGCGACACCCTGCGCGAAGAAGCTCAGCCCGAGGGCGCCGCGCCCCCGGCGCAGCGGCACATCATCCGTCATGGCGCGTCAGCGTAGGCCCAGGGGCTACCCGTGGGTAGAGCGATCACACGGGCAGTTGCAGGAGCCCCGGCAGCTGCATCATGTCCCCGAAGAACCCGGTGGCGTCACCGAGCCGCTCGGCGGGCAGCATCGCGGTGAACGCGAAGACGTCCATCCCCGCGGCCCGCGCCGCCTGCACCCCGAGCGGGCTGTCCTCCACGACGACGCACCGCGCGGGCTCCACACCCATCTGCCGGGCCGCGTGCAGGAAAAGGTCCGGGGCCGGCTTCCCCCGGCCCACATCGTCCGAGCTGAAGATCCACTCCTCCTCGAACCACCCGTCGAGCCCGGCCGCCCGGTGTCCGACCCTGATCCGCTCGTGACTTCCGGAGGAGGCCAGGCAGTACCCCACCCCGCTGGCGGTCAGCGCCCCCAGTACGTCTTCCACGCCGGGTACGGGTTTCAGCTCCCGCTCGAAGGCGGCGAAGGTGCGTGTGTACAGGGTCTCGTCGAACTCCGCCGGCAACTGCGCCCCCGTCCGCTCACGTACGAGGTCGTGCACCCGATGCATGGCGGACCCCATGTAGTCGCGGAGCGACTCCTCGTAGGAGGTCGGGTGCCCGATCTCCGTCAGATATCCGGCGAGGATGCTGTTGGCGAGCGGCTCACTGTCCACCAGCACGCCGTCGTTGTCGAAGATGACGAGGTCATAGCCCATACCCCAACCCTACGAGCCGTCAGCGCAGGTCCAGGGCAACCTGAGGCTGGTGAACGGACGAACACGTAGAGATTTCGACTTCTCCGCTCCCTCGCCGGCCGCCGCCAGGGGCGGCGGCACATGAGCTTCCTGGCCCGGAACGCAGAAAAGCCCCGCACCGAACCCTGAAAAGGGCTGGTGCGGGGCTTCCGCAATGATTGTTCGGCGGCGTCCTACTCTCCCACAGGGTCCCCCCTGCAGTACCATCGGCGCTGAAAGGCTTAGCTTCCGGGTTCGGAATGTAACCGGGCGTTTCCCTAACGCTATGACCACCGAAACACTATGAAGTTGACCAACCGGGCAAAAACACGGTCGTTACTTCAGAACTAACACAGTGGACGCGAGCAACTGAGGACAAGCCCTCGGCCTATTAGTACCAGTCAGCTTCACCCGTTACCGGGCTTCCACATCTG